>URII01000021.1 GCA_900547825.1 uncultured Porphyromonadaceae bacterium | reverse complement strand
CATTGTAGCCCTCTCCCCCTGTGTTGCCGTAAGGGAATATAGGGGGAGTGTCCGCAGGACGAGGGGGTTAACCCTTACAGTCAAAAATTTTATGCTATCTTTTTCACACCCTCTCTTCAGGAACTACCGTTTCTTTGGTCTCTTCCCTATATTGTTTACACAACTCCCCGCAATGCCACTGGATACGGCAGGGGAGAAGGACAAATACGATCCATCTCATTCGATAAATAATGAGATAGAAGGGCATTAAATCTCTTTTCCTGTGTTTTGCAACGCAAAATATAGGGAAGGTGGCACGTAGTGACGGAGGGGTTAAATGTAGGCAAAGAAGATTACAGATTTTAAACATACCGTCTACTCACGTCCCGAAAAACGAGCGAAAGTGAACCGCACGGCAAACCACAAATGACGCAAGAACGTCGGTAAAGTCCCGTAATATCGGCACATAATCTCGTATCTCTCCTGCAACGAAGCCTTTCGGTTGGCAGTAGTGACCCCCTCGTTCAAATAATCGATAAGCACCTCGTGCGTATGAGTTATCGTTTTCGCCATTTGCATGCACCGGATACACCAGTCGAAGTCGGCGGAGAAACGATACCGCAAATCATATTCCGGCGCAATCTCCCGGCGAACGATAAACGCCTGATGACACACCAGCATCCCCATGCGAAAACTCTTCACCGATAACCTTTCGGGGGCCTGTAACCTCCGCATGGATATAAAACGTCTTTCCGAATCGACCAATGCCGTCTCTCCATAGACAATATCGGGGTCGGTTTTTTCGATGGAATCGGCGATTTTCTGCAACGTATCGGGTTCGTGAAACGCATCGCCGGCATTCAGAAAAACGAGATAACACCCTCGTGCTTTACGCAAGCCCTTGTTCATCGCATCGTATAAACCCTTGTCGGGTTCGCTCGTCACCGACGAGACCGCAGCCGAGTGCTGCGCAATCGCAACCGTACCGTCGGTCGACGCACCGTCCACGATCAAATACTCATAGTCGGTAAACGTCTGTCGTTCCACGCTTCTCAACGTAGCCGGCAAAGTCCCGGCTGCGTTAAACGTAATCGTAATAATCGAAAAAAGAGGCCGTTCCATTACAATCCGTTTTTCATGAACAATCCGATATCCGAGAAACTGTCCGCCTCTTTCCGAAGTTCGTCGAACGGACGTTCCCACCATCGCGAAGCCAACAGATAAGCAACCTGCTCATCGTCGAACCGTTTCCTGATTTCCCGGGCAGGTACACCGCCCACAATCGCATAAGGCTCCACATCGCTCACCACCACGGCTCCGGTGGCAATCACCGCCCCCGTACCGATTCGAATCCCCGACATCAACGACACGTTGTTCCCGATCCACACATCGGCTCCCACCTCTACGCTCACCCGTCGTTCCCGATCGAGATACCGACAGTCCTCATACCGTTTTTCCCGGACAAACGAAAACCCCGGTTGCCCGTTGGGAGAGAAAAAAGCCGGGTGAGTAGATACGAAGGTGCGGGTCGGATGCTGTCCGTTGACGATACGGACATTCCGACCGATCGAACAAAACGCACCGACCTCTGCATCGGTGAAATTACTCCCTCGGCAAATATAAGTGCCCCGGCCGATACGGGCGCCGGCCAACAAAACATTGTCCTGTATGGTATTATATCCGGCCAATCGGGTACGACCGTCGATATAAGCCTTGTACGAAACCCTCGAATGACGAGCCAGTCGATAATAAAACTGCATGAAAAACATAACGATACGACTGGCTAAACGAGTCAAATCCCTCATAATATCATCTCTTTTTACGATTGAATACACGAATCCACAGATTCCCGATGAATACTTTCAATTTATGCCTGTACGAATAATTATAACGATAGGTTCGGGAATAGACTTTTCGGGCGAGCAAGTTCTCTTTTACCGGTGAAATGGGAACTACCGCTATCGGATTCATCGACAAAGTCTGCGTGCAAAGCTGCATAGTATTGCAATGCGTTCCACTTCCGTCGAATCCCGCATTATCGACCAACGAACGGCCCGTGCCCAACATCAGCTTGTCACGCAGAAACAGCGATGCATACCACCGTATGAACCACGAGTTATTCCGACCCTCGATTTGGTCGCGCAACATCTGGGTAAAGTGGAAACCTCCGTCCAAATCGAATTGCCGGCACAAATCCCGCCGTTCGATTTCCTGCAACGATTTTCTACCGTCCGGCTCGAAATATTGCCATGCACGGTTCCAAGTACCCCACCCCCAACTGTTACACCAGCGTATCAAAAACGTATCGGGTAACTCTCCTTTATGGTCGAGCATGTGGCAAGTCACATGGCAAACCTCCTCCGTATCTTTATAAACTTCCAGTGCCTCGTTCATAAAACGCAGGAAATAAGGCGAAACAATCAAATCGTCTTCCAAGACGATCACCCGGTCGTGCGTCTCCAAAACCGAAGTCACCCCCGCAATCACATTGGCTGCCAGCCCCTTGTTCTCCGGTCGCTCCACGACCTTCAACCGTTTGAATTTCCACGGTTCGGCAATCACCCGACGCACGGCGGCCACCGCCTCTTCGCTGCCCGACTTCGCACCGTCGGCGAAAACATACAATTCGCTTTCCGCCGCCAGCTCGTTCCGCTCCAAATATTCCAGACAAGCGCGCGTATGTTCAGGACGATTATAAACGAATAAAACAATCGGGGCTAACTCCATATCGGTTTAATTTTTGAATGAACATTTTCCAAAAACACAGGCCTTCCCTGTTTGCAAAATCGCTTGATTTCTGCAATAGAAAGGTATCGACACAAAAGCCGGACACTTGTGCCTGTATAAAAACAAAATTCTTTGAATCTTCCCCGCAATAAAGCAAGCGCACCCGGTTTCAAAGGAGCTAATACCCCCCCCCACAGACACTTAGCCATTCCCGAATTTAAATCCGAAACAACCGACAAATAATAAACCCTGTCCAATTTCATTTGTGTCTCGCGGGTAATCGGTCGATTTTGTCGGTCATGACACCCCGAAGTCAACGGAGTGTATCCCACCCGATAACCATAGAATCGCATTCGGTGAATATAGTCCACATCTTCGCCATAATGAAAAAACAACGGCGAAAAACCGCCCACCTTTTTCAACGCCGGCACCGGGATAAACCAAAAAGCCGCATTAACGAAAGCCGCTTCGACGATATCCGATTTTTTCGATGAAACCGCCGATGCTCCCCCAACATACTTGGCGAACGAACCGTCGAGGTGCTCCCCTTTCCCGTCAAGATGCACCGGCGAAAGCACTCCGTAATCGGGATATTTTTCTGCCAACCCCACCAAAGTCCCCACCGTATTCGCCTCTATCCACGCATCCTGATTCACGAGAAACACATAATCGTAATTCTCCTCCAACGCCATTCTCATGCCGATGTTATTCGCTTGTCCGAATCCGAGATTTTTCCTACTCCGCACAAGACGAATCCATCGATACCTCTCGGCGATGATCGACACCGTCCGGTCGGTCGAAGCATTATCGATTACCACAAGGTCCGAGGGGTAATCCGAATCCCGAATACTACTCAGACATCGTTCGATCCACGGCTCGAAATTATACGAAACGATCACCGTCAAGACCCTCGGTCGAGCAACTGCTACCTCGTTCACGCTTCACCTCCTCTCTTCACACGACTCTTCAACATCGACAGCATCTCCTGCAACATCTCCAATTTCAACATGTATGCTCCGCCCAAATACAAAACGACATAAACGACCGGGACAAGACACAACCGCCACAAATCGCTCGGCAAAAGCAGATAAACGCCGCACGAAAGTATCGCCGACGCCAACGCCAAGATAAAATACGGAAAAATATCTTTCACATACTCCCCGAAACCATATCCGAGAAAGCGACGGGCAAAAAAGATCGAAGCCGCCAGAGACAACACCGAATAAGAAATCCACCACCCTATCAGCCACAAAATGCCCGAAGAATAAAACAAAGCGATACCCGCAAACAAATAAATCTTTTTCCCGATTTCCAGTTGTAAATTCAGCCGGGAATAGCCCAGACTATTGAACAAATCGAAAAACAAAATAATAAACGGAGAGCATATTCCCGAAAAACAAAGCAGGCGGAAATATGGCACAGACGGAACCCATTGCTCTTTCAACAGGATCGATATGAGCGGATATGAAACGACGACCATCAACAGCATGATAGGAAAAATGAAAAACGCGATGGCCCGCACATTCTTCCGGCAAATCCGTTTCAACCGTTGCAAATCGTCTTGCACCTTCGAAAAAACAGGGAAAGCGACCGAACGGAATATATTGCTGATAAGCGAAGAAGCTATATCCTGATACTTGTCGGCCTGAGTATAGTAACCGGTCTGCGTCATACCATAAAACTTACCGATGATAATGGGATATATCTTGTTAAACACATTGTTGATAATACCCGAAACGACCAAGTTGGAACTATATCCGAAAAACTCCCGCAACGAAGCCATGCGAAATATCCATCGGGGACGCCAGTCGTTAAACACCCAGAAAAAAACAGCCCTGAAAAGCGAGAGGCCGAGCGTCTGAGCCACCAACGACCAGACTCCCATACCGCCGTAAGCCATCGCAATGGCGACAACCGAAGCGATACCCAACGACCACAAATTGACACGAGCGCTCACAAAGAGCTTGAAATGCTTCAACAACAAAGTCTGTTGTATAAGGGAAAGTGCATTCAACGGAATCACGAGAAACAAAATCCGGCAGATATATATCAAATCAGGGACCTTAAAAAACACCGCTATATAAGGTGCTGCTGCATACAACAATCCATACAGCACGCAACTGATCGCCACATTCACATAAAACACCGTGCTGTAATCGGCCTGAGTAGCCTCCTTTTTCCGAATCAAAGCCGAAGAGAAACCGCTGTCGATCAATATCCCCGACAAGGCGATAAATATCGTGAGAACCCCCACCTTGCCATAATCCTCAGGAGAAAGTTGACGAGCAAGAATAATACCGGCGACAAGATAGAACAACTGCTGTCCCAACTTGTCGGCCGTGCTCCACACGAGCGCCTTCGTCGTCTTTCTCTTCAAATTCTCCTCCATCAGCTAAGTGAAAGTCGATAACCTTCTGCTCCACAAAGATAGTGAAAGGTGAGAGCAGAGGCAAATGGAAATCCCGTTTCCGATTTGACTATGCCGAACCGCAGCCTATCTTCGTACTCACAAAGATAGTGAAAGGTGAGAGCAGAGGCAAACGGAAATCCCGTTTCCGATTTGACTATACCGAACCGCAGCCTATCTTCGTACTCACAAAGATAGTGAAAGGTGAGTGCAGAGGCAAACGGAAACCTCGTTTCCGATTTGACTATGCCGAGCTGCAATCCTATCTTCGTACTCACAAAGATAGCGAAAGGTGAGTGTAGTGGCAAATGAAAACGTAGTTTTCAATTTGACAATACCGAACCGCAGCCTATCTTATCCAAAGATAATGAAAGTCGAAAGCAAAAACTCGATCGAGCTTATCTTTTTGTGAACAAGATAAGCTCTGCGGGACTAGTCTCGCATTTTTCGGAGCGAAAAAGCGCTCATATATTTTCTCTTTTCGTAATTTCGCATCCGAAAACAGTTGTGTCAAACAATTTTAAAGGCTATTTTCAGTTATTATAAATATCCGGACTTCGGTGTGTACCCCCCGAAAAGTCTGGAAAAGAGAGTATGCAGATTGTAAGAATCGTTATTCTAACCCTGTGTTGTTTGGTCTTTGCCACAGCAAAGGCTCAGATCGATACGCAGTTCAGCCAATACTGGGCTCTGCCCGGCTATTACAATCCGGCAGCTGCGGGAAGTTCCGACAAACTCAACATACTCACCTCCACCCGGCAACAATGGATAGGTATGCCGGGAGCCCCTCAAACCTATTTCGTGACAGGCGACATGCCTTTCAAATTCTTGAAACAGAACCACGGAGTAGGACTGGTCGTCACTTCCGAAACCGAAGGGCTATACTCCCATCTGATTTTAGGAGCGCAATATGCCTTCAAAATCAAATTATGGAAAGGAGTACTCAGCCTCGGCATACAACTGGGAATGCTCGACGAACGTTTCGACGGCACACAAGTCAGCATACCCACGAGCGATTACCATCAAGCCACCGACGACGGAATCCCCACTACCGAGTTGCAAGGCATGTCGTTCGATATGTCTTTCGGGGCATGGTACACCCACCCGTGGTTCTACGCGGGAATTTCGGTCTCACACCTCAACGAGCCATCGATTACCTTTGAAGACAAATACGAAACATACATCGGCAGATCCTATTATTTTATCGCCGGGAGCAATATTCCCATTAAAAACACGTTATATGAAGTGCAGCCCTCCATGATGGTGAAAAGCAACCTCAACATCACGCAGTACGAGTTATCCTGCCGTGTAAAATACAACAAACTGTTCTGGGGAGGCCTTTCATATCGCTGGAAAGACGCATGTATATTTATGATAGGTGCGGAATATAAAAACTTTATAGCGGGATATGCCTACGACTACCCGGTATCGGCCATTGTAAAAGCCAGTAGCGGAAGCCACGAAGTATTTCTCGGATACAGTTTGAAACTCGACCTGTCCGATAAAAATAAAAATAAACACAAAAGCATACGCATAATGTAGCCTATGAAAAAGATAATCGTGTATATCACCCTTGCCATTCTCGTCGCAGCATGCGCACCTTCGTCGCGCCATAGCGGTGAAGTTACAGGTGTCGGAGGTACGGCATGGAATGAGCCTACACCCTACGGTATGGTTCTCATTTCTCGTGGATCCTATAAAATGGGACCGGCCGAGAAGGACAGTATTTGGGGAACACAACAAGAACCGAGGGCAGTCTCTATCGATGCCTTCTGGATGGACGAAACAGAAATCACCAACTCAAAATACAAACAATTTGTATTCTGGGTACGCGACTCTATCATTCGGGAACGCCTCGCCGATCCCGCCTATGGAGGCAACGAAGTGTTCAAAATCGAAGAAGACCGGGAGGGAAACCCCATCAAGCCTCGGTTGAATTGGGATAAAGCCATTCCGTGGAGAAATCCCAATGAAGACGAAGCGCGTGCCATCGAAAGCGTGTACAGAATCAACCCCATTACGGGAGAACGCCAACTCGACGCCTCCCAAATGAACTACCGCTACGAGATCTTCGACCACACCGAGGCATCCAAACGGAAGAATCGTCTCGACCCGGCACGCCGTGACCTCAACACCGACCATACCCCCGACTACGATGAAATAGTAATGATATCCAAAGATACCGCATATATCGACGAAGACGGGCGTATCATTCGCGAAACCATCACACGGCCATTAGGCAGCGAGTTTGACTTCCTCAATACCTACATCGTCAATATCTACCCCGATACCACCGTGTGGGTAAACGACTTCGAGAATGCCTACAACGAGCCATACGTGAGACTCTATTTCTCCCATGCCGGCTATAACGACTATCCGGTCGTAGGAGTTTCGTGGGAACAAGCGAATGCATTCTGCGCTTGGCGTACCGCGCTCTTGAAAGGTTCGGTGGGACGTAACGCCGTTGTTATCGAACCGTACAGACTTCCCACCGAAGCCGAATGGGAATATGCGGCAAGAGCCGGGAAAAACGAAAATAAATTCCCGTGGACGGGTAATCTGCCTATGGCCGAAAAAGGGTGTTTCTATGCCAACTTCAAGCCGCTTGAGGGCGACTTCGTGCGCGACGGACACGTAATCACCTCGGCTGTAGGCACTTTCAAACCCAACGATTTCGGGCTCTACGATATGGCCGGTAACGTCTCGGAATGGACATCGACAGCCTATACTGAGAGCATCGACAGGCTCACAAGCGACCTCAATCCCGAATACCGATACGATGCCGCAAAGGAAGACCCCTACAAGATGAAGCGCAAAATTGTCAGAGGAGGCTCTTGGAAAGACGCGGCACGCAATCTCAGAAGCGATCTGCGTCAGTGGGAATACTAGAACGAACAGCTGAGCGATATAGGATTCCGCAACGTCCGCTCGCAGATAGGCTTCGCCAAAGGCACTCAGAAACGCAGCAAGAAGTAATCAAGAAGCATTATGGTTAAAATCAGAAAATACGCCAACGGCATCGAGCGCTTCCTACACGGAGAAAAGGGTCAGCGCTTCTTCAACTTCGCTTACTCCATAGGCGCCGCCATCGTGATATGGGGTGCACTGTTCAAGATATTGCACCTTCCCGGCGGCAACACCCTGCTCTGTATCGGTATGGGCACAGAGGTGCTGATGTTCATCCTCACCGCTTTTGACCGCCCGGCCAAGGAATACCATTGGGAAGAGGTGTTCCCCGTGTTCTCGACCAAGGATCCTGACGACCGGCCCGACTTCAACGGCGGTTCCGGCATAGTGATCAACGGCGGCGGTGGATATGGAGGGACTGTGGCCGAAACAGGTGTTACCGCTTCGCAGGCACGCGCTGCCGTGGGACTTCCCGCCGGCATTGACCTGAGCGAGGACGACACCCGCTCGCTCTCGGAAAGCATAGCCCGCATGTCGGCTGCATCCGAGCAGCTGTCGCAGATGGCGTCGCTCACCGAAGCCACCCAGCAGTATCTGTCGCAGATGGCCGGCATAGCCGAACAGATGCAGCAGCTCAAGGACACCACACAGTCGCTCAACGAAGTGAGCCGTGTGCTCCTCGACTCTTACCGCGCCATAACCGAAAACTCCGAAAACATATCGCAGAGCTCCTCCGGCTATGTGGCACAGATGCAGGATCTCAACCGCAACATCGGCGGCCTCAACACCATTTATGAGATACAGCTCAAGAGTGTGTCGTCGCAGCTCGATTCGATTGACCGCGTGAACCGAGGCATAAAGGACATACGCGACATGTACGAGAAAAGCTCGGCACAGAGCATGCGCTACTATGAGGAGACCGAGAAGATGGCCCGCTACATGCAGCAGCTCAATCAGGTATATGAAAAGATGATCCACGCCATGACCGTGAACATGTACCGCCCCATGCCCGGCGGAGGCCCCTCCCCTGCCGAAATGGGAGCTGACGCTCCACGCGTGTGATACCACATTCATAATCAACCCCACAAGCATTTTACGCAACAACATATAAATGGCATCAAACACCCGACTCAGTCCGCGCCAAAGGATGATCAACCTGATGTATATCGTCCTCACGGCAATGCTCGCACTCAACGTGTCGAGCGACGTTCTCGACGGCTTTACACAGGTTGAGGACGGACTGGCGCGCACCAACGCCAACACCGCGCGGCGCAACGACGCCATATTCAACTCCCTCGAGGCATTCGCCATGCAAAACCCCGAGAAAGGTAAGGTATGGCTCTCGAAAGCAGCCGAAGTAAGAGGCAACGCATCGAAACTCTATCAGCTTATAGACTCTCTCAAGGTAATGATAGTTACGGAAGCTGACGGCGACGGTGCCGACGTGAACGACATACAGCGCCGCGACGACCTCGAAAGCGCCGCCGTGGTGATGCTCAATCCCGCGTCGCGCCGCGGTGAGGCCCTGCGCAAATCCATCGATACTTACCGCGATTACATAACCGCACTCATACCCGACACAGCCAAACGCTCCTCCATCCATGCCACATTGGCAACGGACCCCATACGGCGTCCCGGAGTGGTAATACCCGTGAAATGGGAGGAAGCCAAATTCGAGAACCAGCCCGTCGTGGCAGCCGTCACACTTCTTACAAAACTCCAGAATGACGTGCGTTTTGCCGAAGGCGAGGCACTCTCCACACTCCTTGCGTCAGTCGACGCAGGTGATGTTAGGGTCAACGAACTCAATGCGTTCGTCATACCCCAGAGCCGCTTTGTGATGCGCGGAGGCAAATATTCGGCCAACATAGTGCTCGCAGCTGTGGACACAACGGCCCGCCCCGAAGTATGGATCAACGGCAAAAAGCTCGGCAACGACCGTGGCCTTTATGAATTCGCCACCGGAAGCACAGGCTCGTTCGACTATTCGGGATATATCCTCGTGAATCACGGCGACGGCACCGAGACACGCCATCCGTTCCAGTCGAGCTACACCGTAATGGAACCGTCGGCCACCGTGTCGGCCACAATGATGAACGTGCTCTATGCCGGCATAGACAACCCCATATCCATATCCGTGCCGGGAATACCGATGGCCAATGTGACCGCATCCATGACCAACGGCACCCTTACACGCAATGGCGACACATGGATAGCGAAACCCACAACGGTGGGTACCGAAGCCGTGATAACGGTAACAGCCAACGTGGACGGATCGCAACAGACAGTCAACACCACCGCATTCCGTGTGCGCCGTCTACCTGACCCCACCGCCTACATAGCGTTTCCCGGCGCCAACGGTCACGAGGAACGCTACCGCGGAGGCAAACCCTTTGCCAAGCAACAGCTGCTGAACGCCTCGGGCCTCAGCGCGGCAATCGACGACGATATGCTCAACATAGCGTTCAAAGTGCTCTCGTTCGAAACCGTGTTCTTCGACTCGATGGGCAATGCCATTCCCGAAGTTTCGGCCGGAGCTCAGTTCTCGTCACGACAGAAAGATTCGTTCAAGCGCCTGTCGCGCGGCAAACGGTTCTATATATCCCGCATACGGGCCATAGGTCCCGACGGTGTGGAGCGCACACTCAACCCCGTGGAAGTTATTGTCAACTAATCCGAACCACAGAAACATACCTCCCCCAACAAGCATACTACAATGAAGCAATCCCGCATAATACTGATTCTCATGCTGCTCATCGGGTCAGCCGCAACAGCTTTGGCCCAGGATTCGTCGTCGAGCAGCGTAGTGCGCCGCCGCGACGGTGACCGCGACCGCAACCGCACAGCCGCAGGGCCGCAAGTGACCCAGCGCATGCAGTCGCACATGGAGGAAACCGCACCGAGCGACGCCGACCTTGCCTGGATGCGAGTAGTGTACCGCGAACTTGATCTGAACCGCGATGCCAACACTGCGCTCTACTACCCCGAGGATATTGTCGACGGACAGGAAAACCTGTTCCGCATCATAATGCGTCTCCTCGCTGCCGACCAGCTTCCGGCCTATGAATATCTCGACGGACGCGAAGTGTTCACCGACCAGTACCGCATCAAAGTGAAGGATCTGCTCGACCGCTTCCACATACTCCACACCGCAGCCAAGGGATCCACCGACAAACACCCCAAATTCACCATCGACGAAAGCGATGTGCCCGCCAACGAGGTACTGACATATTATATCGTGGAACGTTGGGAATTCGACACCCGCAGCAACCGCATGAAAACCCGCGTGGAAGCCATCTGTCCCGTGCTGCACCGTGCCGGCGACTTCGGTGGCGAAGCAATGCGCTACCCCATGTTCTGGGTAAAATACGAGGATCTGAAGCCATACCTGTCGGCCAACCCTATCTTCACATCCGACAACAACAACCTTGCCACCCACACCTTGGCCGACTACTTCACCCTCGGCCTCTACGACGGTGACATCTACAAGACCCGCAACCTGCGCAACCGCACATTGGCACAAATATATTCCGATCCCGACCAGCGCAAGCATGCCCAGGACAGCATACAGCAGTCGCTTGAAAACTTCGGCAAGCAGCTGTGGGTTCCCACACTTGAGGAACTTGAGGCACGCCGTGAGGCCGAAGCCAAGGCTGCCGAGGAAGCCGAAGCAGCGGCCCTTGCTGCCGCCGAAGCGGCCGAAGGCACTGTAGCCGCAGGCGAAGGAGCGGAAGGCACTCCAGCCGTAAGCACCGAAGAAGCCAAACCTGAGAAAACCAACTCACGCTCACGCCGCAGCTCACGCGGAAACAAGGACAAGGATAAAGATAAAAACAAGGATTCAAAATCTAAAGAACCCAAGAAACAGAAGGCCAAAAAGCCCAAAGCCCCCAAAAGCACCAGCTCGTCGGCCACCCGCTCTGTCCGCAACCGCCGACGCTGACCGATCCCCTCTCCATCCATCACAAAAAAGCCGCCCCATGGCGGCTTTTTATATTATCCTAATCGATATTGATAGAAACACACATGGCATCCCGTGTAAATACATGAGGTGCCATGTGTGGTTTAGTGTGCGGAGGTCAGAAGGTGACGGACAGCTGGGCCTGGAGGCGGTTGACGTGGAGCGAGGCGGAGTCAAATGACTTGCGGTGGCCATAGTCATATTCTATGCCCACACCGACAATCTTGTTAATGGAATAGATCAAGTTGGCGGCTATATAATCGCCGTAACGGTATTGATCCTCTCCGGGAAGGGCGCCTGAGGCATTCCAGTTTGTGACGTGGCTGTAGGCCGCATTAAAGGAAAGCTTCGGTGTTATGTTGTAGGTCAAGCCGGCCGTAAGGCCCAGCGACCTGACGAGGCTGCAATGTCCGGGCTTGTCACCGTCGGGCACCGCATCAAGATTCATATCCGTATCGTCCTGAAGATAATTGGCTATACCATGGCCATAAGTGGCGTCATAGTAGAGCGTAAGCGGTTTGGCCACCTGTGCGAGACCCGACAGCTGGACACCCCACCCCACGGGCGTACGGTTCTTGGCGGCAACCACATCGCGGTATTGCATCGGACGCACCATACCCGACAGGCGCACATGGCTCGAACCGCCCCATCCATACTGAAAATAGAGCGGTATGGCCGGTATGCGCTGGCTCACCGACGCCGTGCCGTGGCCTGTGGTCAGGTCGGCCGTAGGAGCGTCAATGCCGATAGCTCCCGACAGCGAAGGAGTGAAGTTATGGATATATCCGGCGGTGAACACGGTCAGATTGGCCGATCCGTTAGGTCCCTGGTCATCGATAGTATAAGGCATTGCGGCACCGTCGGCAAAAAGACTCGATGTGTAACCCACCTGGAACCCACGGTACGTGGCATAGAAATGCGACACGCTGAATCCGTAATCATTGCCGTCGTTTATCTCGGCCTTGAAGAAAACACCTACCTTATCCTTGGTGCCAGGCAGAGCCACGGCATTGATATAAAATGACGAGGTAAGGGCCGTAAAGCGAAGCGAACTGCCGTTGCCGGGAGACGCCTTGGTTATTGACGAAGGAACGAATGCGTAAGGCGACGGCATATTGTCGCCGAAATCCACCAGTCCTTCGCCGAGAAACTGCACGCCCAAACCGAGATAAAACTTATTGTCCTTACCAACTATGGCGAATCGGGGCAAACCATTGTCGCGCTTATGCTTAGGGGCGTTATTGACAAATTCAACCTGCACATCGGGCGCCGCTGCCGCGTCACCTACAATCACAGATACTATGGGTTCCTCTTCGGCGGCATTCTGTGCCGACGCAACTGCCGGCGCAACTGCAAAGGCCACCGACAACGGAACAAATATTGATGTTTTCATCGATCTGATTTCTTTAAAATATTTTTTCATCCTTTGAAAGGGATCATCAGCAACAACTATCTCTTACCGTAGGCGGCAAGTTCGTCGTTGACGCTGAATGTAAATGAGTTACGCCGCACTATCGCCACAATCATAACCACGGCCATGCACACGGCACTTATTATAAAGGCCTTGACCGAACTTAGCCCGACAAAGAACAGCGGGCACACCGCCACACCTATGTAATTGGCCGACATGACATATGACAGCACTCTTGTGGAATGCGCCGCCGAAGGTGCCAGTTCGGATGCCTTGTCATAGAACACCGGCTGCAGTGCACCATAGCCGAAGCCCATCAGCGAAGCCCCTATAAAATAGGCTGTGAGATAGGGACAGAACGCAATGATCAGCGGCCCTACAATCATCATGGCTATACATACCGGAATAGTCATATGGCGTAATGTACGCACAATCCGCCCTAATATGAATCCCGGCAATGTGACCATAAGATAGAACACGGCACTTACATAACCGGTGGCGTCATCACCCATGTGGTGGCTCGACATAAGGAACGGGATGAAGAATGACAGTGTTATTCCTGCCACCGTGACTACAAGATAGAAGAATATCACACCCCATAGGCGACGTTTAACCACCTTGGGCGCCAATGTAGCTGCGGGCCGCGGGGCCGAAGGTGTCTCAACCTCTCCACCGCCGTTGCGCGACATGAATTTCTTCGTCAGGAACACCGACAGCATCAGCGGTATCACAGGCACGAGATAAACCACAAACGGAGTGTGCCAGTCATGCCCCTCTGTCAAGCCCACTGCCAATGTTGCTATAACAAGAGTTCCGTTGGCGATACCTGATTTTATACCCATCTGTTCAAGACGGTAACGGCCTGTGAAAATTTCCGCAAGCAATCCTGCCGCAAGAGGTATTACCAGCCCGCAACCCATGCCGAGCACACAGCTCACAATTATAAGGCCGAGAATTGAATCGACAAAGAAATAGGCGATACCCGACAGAAGAAACACAGTGAGGCCGAGCACCACCAGCCCTACCTTGTTGCGGCTCATCGAGAGCTTGCCCGACAACAGGATAAACGGGAAAATGCAGAAATTAGGCAGTATCTCCAGCAACTGGCACTCCAAATGAGTGGCATCGGGGAAAACCTTGCCTACAACGCTCATCAAGGGCGATATGGCGAGGCCGGGAAGGTCCACCACCAGCGACAGGGACCATACGGCAATCAATGTAAGCAACGGAATAAATCCCCTGCCGGTAGCAATACGTTTCATATCGGGAAACTATTGAAATAACTGATAAAGCTTCTTAGTACCAAACCCGGCTTCCGGGCAACATGGGGACACATGCTCCCGGAAGCCGGTGTTATTACAGTATCTGTCATTTTCCGGCAGGTGTGGCAGCCGCTTGCGAGGTTCCGCCATCCTCAGCCGATATACGCGCTACTGTAGCGGCAATATCCTGAGGGGTGGGAGTGTAACCGGCGCTCCATGCCGACTTCTGCGACGGACGACGGTTCTCGATCTGCCAGTCAAACGGATAGAACTTGTCGGCAACAACAGGATTCCTCCACGACGGACGGCGCCGCGCATAGACTATAAGGGGAACACAGAAGAACACTGCGGCTCCTACGAGAATAATCAGCACATACACCACCGGACTGCCGGTATTGATCTGGGCCGGCGGGATGAAGCTGAGCACCATAGCCACAACGGCTCCGAGAATCCCCACACCCGTAACCACCGCTTCGCCGAACTTACCTCCGGGCACACGGAATCCGCGCGGTTTCTGAGGCTGTGTGTGACGGAGGCGTATGAACGCGAAGTATATCATCAGCACCAGAATAAGGTAAATGACAGTAGCCATCTGCGACATGACCTGATAAGCCGATTCCACCGACGGGAGAACCACAAGTACGAATGACAGCAGCGTGACGAAGAATGCCTGGACGTAAAGAATAGGTTTGTTGACTCCGCGTGAATTGGTCTTCTGAAGGCTGCGCGGCAGATAACCGCTCTCGCCCACAGCCACCAGTCCGGTCGACGGGCCGGCTATGATTACGCTGACCTGTCCTATTACGCCGAATGTGATCAGTACAGCCATTACATTACCGAGCCAGGGTACTCCGATTGACGCCCAAAGGTCATTATATGCCACAAGAAGCGAGGCGAGCAGATTAATGTCCTTGGCAGGCACCACAAAACCTATTGCCAATGTGGCGAACACAAACAATGCCACAATAACGGCAACGGCAAGGAACATGGCCCTCGGAAACTGGCGCGCCGGATCCTTCATGTTCTGTACATGGACTGCATTCATCTCCATGCCTCCATAGAACAGGAATATTGAAGCGGCAAGCACAATAGTACCGATCTTGGTGAAGTCAGGAAAAAATGACTCGTGTGTCAGCATGATGGGCTTTCCCATGCAGAAATATGCCACACCGAGAACGATAAGTATAGCACCCGGTACGATAGTGCCGAAAAGACCGCCGAGCGTACTCAGCATCTTTGACGATTTCATACCCCGGAATGCCATGAAGTTACAGAACCAGTAGACACCCAGCACAATAAGAAGGGTATAAAGCTTGTTGGAGGCGAGCCTTGCGTCAAAAGCCTCGGGCCAGAATATATAGGCAAGCGATACGGCAGCGAACATCAGCACGGCAGGAAACCATATCACGAGGGTCTGCCATTCAAGATACATAGCCGACCATCCCCAGCGGGTTCCGAAAGCCTCCGATACCCAACGGTAGAGTCCCCCGGAATGAGTATAGGTAGAAGCAAGTTCGGCACATACAAGGGAGAACGGGATCAGAAACACTATCGCAGCAAAGAGATAGTAGAATATGGACTGTATGCCAAATTCCGCCTGGGAAGGGAGCCCGCGGAGGCTCACCACCGTTGTGATGATCATTATGGTCATCGCTCCGGTTGAAATGAGAGCCTTCGCGGGCTTGCTTTCCTTAGGCTGAACTGCAGGCTTGTTTAAGTCAGAAGTAGCCATAAGCCTAAGTTTTACTAAGTTAATTATTCAGGGGATTTCTCTCAAAGCTCCACCACAGGGTAAACTTCACCGATCTTTGTACCTACCTTATAGTGAGTGCCGAGGTGAGCCGACATAGACACATTCATATTGGCAGAGAACAGGTATACTATATCCGAACCACCGAACTGGAAGTAAGAGATTTCATCACCTTTCTTAAGGGCCATACCCTCTTCGGCTGTAACCACTACTGAAGACACCTGAGGCATTGCGATAGGCAGAATGGCCACATAACCATACTTGGTCTCAAGAACTATCAGGCCACGGGTCTGCATGAATTCGTAACCGGCCTGGTCAGGAGCGGTGGCACGCCATGCCTCGACCTGATTGGTGGCGGGGTTGACTTTATCCGGAACAGCTACAAGGTCAACGTAGCAGGCACCCTGGATAACACGTGCCTCACGTACGATACCCGACAGAGGCGCATGCTGACGGTGATAGTCGGTCCAGCTCAGGAACGAGTGGCACCACATGCCTCCTTTGAATTTATCTTTGTAGGGGCTGCCTTCAAGAAGTTCGTCGATACTCCAGTCAAGACCTTTGATACGTACATGGGTGTCAGGGCGTATTTCCCACTGGCCACCGAAGCATGCATCGGCGGGATGAACTATGATTCTGTCATCGTCGATTGCGGCGATAGGACGATAACCCGGTTTGACGTGGCGAGCGAACATCTGGTTGAAAGTCTTCCATCCTCCACGGGGTTCGAGATATTCGTCCATGTTGTAGACTGCACAGTCGTAGAACGACTTGACACTGTCGGCTGTGATGGACTCGGGGCTGTCAAGCCAGTCGCCGATAGCATAGCAGTAATTGACCATCCACTTCGAAAGCGGAGTAAGTTCAGGCTGCCTGTCGGCAGGAGCACACGGAGTCTGGAGCGACTTCACTGGTTCCTGATCAAGCAGGAAGAATGAACGGAACAGATGCTGGTAAACATGTGTGCCCTCACGGTTTTCCGCAGGAACCCAATGCATATAAGCTTCAAGATAATCAAGATAATCCTCAATAGTGGTCATGTCTGAAAGACCAGGGATTTTGTACGATACGACCTTTGCGATAGCCTGGTTAAACTTGTCTTCCCAGTTGTTTTCCTTGATAAGGTCTGCGAGCTCCTGAACAGCAGGAGAATACTTCTTGTCTGCCATAATAGTTAATGTGTTTTTGTTAAGTGTGTGTTAGTTATTTATCAAATGGGGCACGCAGGCGTCAAGAAGATCTAATCCCGATGGTCATTGTACCCGGTTTTATTCAACCTTTGGTCATATCCGCATGAGCGAATAATCATAAGCAATAACATGTGACTCGGAGAAAAGATTTACATACTACTCATTTTAACATCTGGCACAATACTTTTTAACACCCGAATGATATATGGCATAGAATTCTGCGACGCCCCGTATGGTTGCGGAATATTTGCATATCTTATGAATTGTGCGTAAATTAGCGCCCTGATTATCATTTAACCTATCACATCCATAAAGAGAAGAAATGGCAAAAGTTATCATAATCGGAGCCGGAGGCGTAGGCACGGTAGTGGCCCACAAATGTGCCCAGAACCCCGAGGTGTTCACCGAAATAGTCATAGCGTCACGCACACGTTCCAAATGCGATGCCGTGGCACGGGCCATAAACCACCCCAATGTCACCACCGACAGTGTGGACGCCGACAGCGTGGAGCAGCTTGTAGAGCTGTTCCGGCGCCATAAGCCCGAACTGGTGATAAACGTAGCTCTCCCTTATCAGGATCTCACCATAATGGACGCATGCCTGGAGTGCGGAGTCAACTATCTCGACACAGCCAATTACGAACCGCGCGACGAAGCCCACTTCGAATATTCATGGCAATGGGCATATAAGGAACGATTTGAGAAAGCCGGCCTCACAGCCGTGCTCGGATGCGGTTTTGATCCGGGAGTGACAGGAGTGTTCACAGCCTATGCCGCCAAACACTTTTTCAGCGAAATGCAGACACTTGACATTGTGGACTGCAACGCAGGCGACCACGGCAAGGCTTTCGCCACCAACTTCAACCCGGAAATCAACATACGCGAGATAACTCAGAACGGCCGTTACTGGCAGGATGGACAGTGGGTTACAACCGGACCTCTGGAGATACACAAAGCCCTCACCTACCCCGAGATAGGCGACCGCGAAAGCTATCTGCTCTATCACGAGGAGCTTGAATCCATAGTCAAGAATTTCCCAACCATCCGCCGGGCCCGCTTCTGGATGACATTCGGACAGGAATATCTGACTCACCTGCGCGTGATCCAGAACATAGGAATGGCCCGGATTGACGAGGTGGAATACAACGGCGTGAAAATAGTGCCGCTCCAGTTCCTCAAAGCCGTGCTCCCCAATCCCCAGGATCTCGGAGAAAACTATCACGGCTCCACCTCTATCGGATGTCGGATCAGCGGCCTCGGAAAGGACGGCCAGCCCCTTACCTACTACATCTACAACAATTGCAGCCATGAAGCCGCATTCCGCGAAACAGGCATGCAGGCCGTAAGTTACACCACCGGAGTACCCGCAATGATAGGCGCCATGATGATGCTCACAGGCAAATGGAAACGCCCCGGAGTGTGGAATGTAGAGGAATTCGATCCCGATCCGTTCATGGAGCAATTACCTGTGCAGGGGCTCCCATGGGCCGAGATAATAAACGGCGACCTGCAGCTCTGACCTCCCACCAACCCGATCAATGCCCGAAACAGCAGCTGACACCACTGCCTCGGCAGTGACAACAGTTCCGGATTCAATAACTGCCGCTCAGGCACTGTCCGCCTCCGCAAGGACAGTGCCTGACGGCTTCAAAGGATCAGAACGGATATGCATTCTCGACAAGGCCCCGGTAATGCCGAGGCCCGACCGCGACGCATACACATCCGTGGCCAGAGGGTGGCAGACCGGACTTGAAGGACACCGCATCACACCCTTGGCCGGATATGATTCGGGAGTGATGGCCCTTATGCTTGCCACACTTATTGTTGTCAGCTTTAACTTCCGTCATTATTCGGCATTCATAAAAAGCTTCACAGCCGATCTGTGGTCAGTAAGGCGCCGGTCCAACATATTCGATGACCCCACCGTCAACGAACGCGGCGTAATGCTGTCCCTTATACTCCTTGTCACTGTGGCCGAAGGCGCTCTACTGTATGCCTGGATGAATGTATGCGGATTATGGACTGGTTCCCCGGCCTCAGGACTCATAATCGCTGTAAGCGGTGCCATGGCCTATTACATCTGGCAGCTTGCCGCCTACCGCACCGTGGGATTCACATTCGGGACCTCCAACGGATCCTCACAATGGATACGCGGATTCAACGCCTCCCAGGCATTGCTCGGCCTCACCCTCATAGTGCCAGCCATGCTCGCCCTGTTCTATCCCGGAGGCGTATTTATCACAGCCACATTCGGCATAAGCCTATATTTTATAGCCCGGATAGTGTTTATAGTAAAGGGTTTTAGAATTTTTTACACCGGGGTTTCCTCTCTGTTCTATTTTATTTTGTATCTTTGCACACTTGAAATAACGCCCCTTATAGTGGCATGGAGACTGCTTAACGGGGAGATAACGCTTGTTTAACCGGCGGCCTGCAATTACCGCCACAGATATATATCCTACCAGTGAAGACCAAGAAGATACTTGTTTCTCAGCCGCAACCCACCTCCGAAAAATCACCCTATTTTGACATAGCCAAACGCTACGGCGTGGAAATAGTGTTCAGGCCTTTCATAAAAGTGGAAGGGCTGACTTCGAAGGAGTTCAGGCAACAGAAAATATCCATACCGGAATTCACTGCTGTGATATTCACAGCCCGTACGGCTGTTGACCATTTCTTCAGGCTATGTGAGGAAACCCGCTTCAACATACCCGACACCATGAAGTATTTCTGCACCACGGAATCAATAGCCCATTACCTCCAGAAATACATCATATACCGCAAGCGCAAAATATTCCATGGCACTGCCGGAAAACTTGAGGATCTGATGCCGTTTATCCTCAAACACTCCAAGGAAAAGTTCCTGTATGCCATATCCGATGTACATAACGGTGATGCCGACATACTCGACAAGGCCGGTATAAACTACCGCAAGGCCGTAATGTACCGTACGGTAAGCAACGACTTCACTCCCGACGAACCGTTTGACTATGACATGCTCGTGTTCTTCAGCCCCAACGGCATAGCATCGCTCAAAAAGAATTTCCCCGACTTCAACCAAGGCAACATAGCCATAGGCACATTCGGCCCCACCACCGCCAAAGCTGCCTCGGAAGCCGGGTTGCGCATCGATGTGGAAGCCCCCAGCCCCACTGCCCCCTCCATGACCACAGCCTTGGAGAACTTCCTCAAAGCCCAGAAATAACCTTCCGACATTCCCATAGTTAGCCAGTGTGCCCCCCGCTGTCGTTAAGCAAATGCGAGAAACTTTGTAGCCTAAAGGATATAGAGCGCCTGTTCGGGCGAAACATTCCGGGCACATACTCCCATCTGGCATATCCACTCAGAGCCGTGTGGAGCGCACGAACCATACCACAGGACAATCAGGCCGACCTACCTTCCCGGTTTCTTATATCAGTGCCCAAAAAAAGATTGCGTCATGCCGTGGACAGAGTGAAGATGCGCCGCCGCATACGTGAGGCCTACAGGCTCAACCGCACACCCCAAAGCGCCGGCGCCGATATAGCGTTCATCTATGTGGGATCCTCGACAGAGCCGTATACCACCGTCGAACGGGCCATGATGAAACTATTGGCCCGTATAGCCACAACCCTACATCCATGCGGCTGATGAAAGCCCTGTCACATATCCTGAGCCGCCTACTGATTCTACCCATAAGGTTTTATCAGCTCGCCATTTCCCCGATGCTGCCACCGTCATGCCGTTTCACGCCCACATGCAGCGCATATGCCATAGAGGCTATCCGGCGGCACGGCCCGCTGCGCGGCTCATGGCTAGCATTGCGACGCATACTGCGCTGTCACCCATGGGGTGGCTGCGGCTACGACCCCGTGCCATGAATCCGGATATTCCCATATACGACATACACACCCATACCATCAGGCCAGGCGCATTAGTAAACATACGTCCCGGCGACACTATTGAACCCGGCATAGTATACAGCACAGGCATACATCCGTGGGACACTTCCCACACCGACATAAACGATATTGACCTTCTGCGTCAATACGCCATAAAGCCCGAAATAGCAGCCATAGGCGAAACAGGGCTCGACCCTTTGCGCGGAGCCCCCATAGAACATCAGGAAGAGATATTCCGGGCTCATATAGCCCTGAGCGAAGAGCTGGGAAAGCCCCTCATAATACACTGTGTCAAAACGGCACACCGCATTCTGGCCCTCCACAAAGCCCTGCGCCCGCAATCCCGGTGGATACTCCACGGCTTCAGAGGCAATGCCGACACAGCGCGGCAGCTGACCGATGCGGGCATAATGCTGTCCTTGGGCCCGCGATTCAATCCCGAAGTGCCCCTCCGCATACCCCACACCATGCTTCTGCCCGAAACTGACGACAGCCCTATTCCTATAACCGAAGTGGCCAGTCTCATAGGCCTTCCCTTACGCGATCTGCGCCCGCTGCTCAACATTAAAACAGACTTATAGCTAGAACGATACATCCTGTGCTATAATCCCAAACAACGGCATTCAAGATCCAGCAGGTATTTTTTTACATTGATACCGCCGGCATATCCTGTCAATGAGCCGTTGCTACCTATCACACGGTGGCACGGAGCAAATATCGAGATTGCATTTGCGCCATTGGCATTAGCCACAGCACGCACAGCCTTCGCCATACCGATTTTTGCGGCCATCGTCCCATATGATATGGTTGATCCGAACGGAATGTCAAGCAATTCATTCCACACCTGTTTCTGAAACTCAGTGCCTACAAAAAGCAGAGGTATATCAAATTCACGCCGTTTACCCGCAAAATATTCGTCAAGCTGATGTGCAGCCACTTCAATCACCGGCGAGCAGCCCTCCTCAAATTCAGCATGAAGCCCACGCCTGAGCCGGTCAGCCACATCATTGCGCCGACGCACCTCCTGCCAGTCACACAAGCAGAGACTCTCGCCGTATGAACCGAGTACAAGCCTTCCGCATGGCGATTCATAGCTCCGGACTTTTATTCTGTTTCTGCTACACATTATTATACTATCGGATTTATCGGTCAATAATATCAGAATAATTTAATGGGATATTAAATACCGCCAACCAACAACTCTGAGATCCCAATTATTTCAATCTGTCGTATTCTTTGTCAGTTACAGGCTCAAGCCATTCATTTGAGGAATTTTCGCCGGGTATCTCAAAAGCCAGATGTGCGAACCAGCTGTCGGCGGCAGCACCGTGCCAATGCTTCACATTGGCAGGAATATGTATAACCATGCCGGGCAAAATCTCCACTGCCGCCTTACCTTCCTCCTGATACCAGCCACGCCCTGCAACACCAACAAGCATCTGTCCTCCGCCTTTGGAAGCATGATGAATGTGCCAGTTGTTACGGCAACGAGGTTCAAACGTTACATTGGAAAACGGGATCTGCGAGTCAGAAATGCGGGCAAGATAACTGTTGCCGGTGAAATATTCGGCGTAGGTTGTGTTGGGCTCGCCGATAGGGAAAATCATCGACCGCTGAAACTCCGCTTTTGCATCTTCTCCCTTTATATCGTCATTCCATACATTTTTTGCAAGATTGAATGCCGCCCATGCCTTGGGCCAGCCGGCATAGAATGCAATATGGGTTATGATTTCGGCGGCTTCAGTGCGCGTTATGCCGTTTTTCTTTGCTTCCTGAAGATGATAGATCAGCGAACTGTCAGTTATGCCCTGTGAAATCAGCGAGGTTATTGTCACGAGACTGCGGTCGCGCAGCGAAAGGAGATCGTTACGGCTCCATACCTCGCCGAAAAGTATGTCATCGTTGAGATGCGCGAACTCCGGTGCAAATTCTCCGAGTTGCTGACGACCGGCATTCTGAATTATTTTTTGTTGTGCCATAATCGGAATAATTGAAATTAAGCCTGTCAATAAGGCTATTGCCATACGTTTTATACCCATGTCAGTTATTCAGTATTATATAGTTGTGCTCATTTCGAGCTCTTTTTTATACCATAATACCTTTTTATTCGTTTACCGATTTAATCCAATGTTCGACCTGCTCTTGTGTTGCGTTATTAATGACTTTTCCGGGCTTGAAAACTGCATTAGGGGCTGAAACTTTCAAATCTTTCTCCGTGTCGCCAAAAGCACTTCCACCTGATGTGGCAAAAGGGATGATCGTCTTGCCGGCGGTGTCATAACTTTCAAGAAAAGTATTGATTATGGTAGGTGCAGTATACCACCAGATTGGAAATCCGAGGTAGATGGTATCGTATTTCTCAAAGTCGGCGACCCTGTTTTTTATCCCGGGCCTGGTTCTGCGGTCTTTTGACTCTCTTGTGCCTCGCGCGCTTTCGTTCCAACCGTCAAGGTCGGCTTCCGTATATGGCTCCGTCGGCTCTATTTCAAATAGTTTGCCTCCTGTAGTTGCAGCAATTTTATCAGCCAGCTCTTTTGTGTGGCCCTGTGCTGAAAAATAAGCAACCAGAGTGTGGGACGTGCTTTCATCCTTTGCCGAGTCGGCAGCGCCGTTATTTGCGCATGCCGTTAAAGAAACTGCCAGTGCAATCATGATTGATGATAAGAATTTTGTCATTTTTAGTAATATATTTGTCATTTCAGGTGCTCGTTGAAGAACCTGGTAATCTGGTCGAATGGAATGATATCGATCTGGTCGTAAAGATCCGTGTGGCTTGCTCCGGGAATTACCATAAACAGCTTGTTATTATCCTTACCGGAGGTGATGGTAAGCTTCTTGTATGCGTCGCTACCGAAGTAGAACGAATGGGCTTTTTCGCCATGAAGAATCATTACGGCATTGTCAATCTCATCGGCACGACTCATCAGCGGAAAGTTTATCCATGGAATTGGGGATGTTGCATTGCGGCCTCCGTTGGAGTTGAGCGAGCGTTTGTGGTAGCCGCGCGGAGTCTTATAGTAGGCATAATAGTCCTTGAGAAACTTGGGAGCATCCTCGGGCAGAACATCCGGCACGCCACCGCCGAGAGCCGGGAAGCCGTTGCGATAATCCTCAGTGCGCTGTGCCGAAAGTTTTTCGCGCATGGCATTACGCGCCTCGCCAGAGTCATCAGCATCGAAATAACCGTTGGATGTGACCCGGCTCATGTCATACATGGTGGAGGCAAGCGTGGCCTTTATACGCGGATCGACCGCAGCGGCATTTATGGCTAACCCTCCCCAACCGCAGATACCTATTATGCCTACTTTTTCAGGATCAACGCCAGGGTTTGTCACAAGATAGTCTACGGCAGCACTGAAATCCTCTGTGTTGATGTCGGGCGACGTCATATAACGCGGTGTACCTCCGCTCTCGCCCGTGAACGACGGATCGAAAGCTATGGTCAGGAAACCGTTCTCAGCCATTTGCTGCGCATACAGGCCGGCAGCCTGTTCCTTTACGGCACCAAACGGACCGCACACAGCTATCGCCGGCAATTTCCCGCTGGCGTCCTTTGGCTTATACATATCGGCGGCAAGCGTTATACCGTAACGGTTGACGAAAGTGACTTTGCTGTGGTCAACCTTATCACTCTTGGGAAACGTCTTGTCCCATTCATTTGTAAGATTCAGTCTTTCCATTTTATTTTCATTTTGTACGGGTAGGGCAGCTTCCGCATCAGCAATCGCCATGATGACTGACAGGACGCCCCCAACCATTATTTGTGTTACTCTCATATGAATGTATCTTTCATTTTATTTATCGCAAAATTACATGGAAAGCCCCACGGCAGCATTGCTGTGAGGCTCAATAAAACTTTCTGAAAAGTTCAATAACACTATACGGGAACCGCGGTAGGTGCCATGCCGAAATGCTTCTTGAAAGCGGTGGAGAAATGCGACGGATTACGGAACCCTACCTCTGCATATACATCCACTACTTTCCGCCTGCCGCCCCGGATAAGCTCATAAGCCCGCTCAAGACGTTTCCTTATAATCCATTTTTCAGGTGTCAGATCGCTGATCCTCTTGAAATCGCGCTTAAATGTGGCAAGGCTTCGCCCCGTGTAATGCGCGATCTCCTCAATGCTGAGATCACACATGTAATTCTCCTCCATAAAGCCGAGGATATCAATTTTCCACGGCTCATTGAAATCGAACATCGTAGGTATGAACCGTTCGTCAATGGCCAGCAGAGCCATAAGCGCCTCCTGAAGTTTCAGCTCCATGAAATTGTCCTTCGGCTTGACATCAGGATCAAAGTAAGGCATCATGGAGGCGAACAGGCTGGCAAGTTCCACTGTGCGGGGAAGCAGGATCACCCCGCCATCCAATTTACTGCCTGCTACATGTATTTTGTCCAACGCCAGCTTACCATACATATTTCTTAGAAAGCTGCGGGTGAACATAAGGAATATCCCGCAATAACGCTCGCCATCGTATGTCCGTTTGTACATGGTGATGTGATGGTCGCGCGGTATGAACACACATTCACCCTTGCGCACATGCACCTTCTCCTTGCCGTTGTCAAGGATCATTTCGCCTGAATAGACATAATTAAGCGCATATTCGCGGGAACGGTGCACACACGCGCTCACATCATCGTAAAAGAAGCTGTAGAACACATCGTTGTAATTGAAGATGAGCTTCAGCGGCCCCGACTCCCTTTCCTCACATTTAGCCATATAAAGTTCTCGTATGGATTTAATGCCACAAATATAATGATAAGTGAGTGCAAAATCAAGCTTTCTTGAATTTTGCCGAACGAGAGTATATAAGATAAAGCCAAATTAATGAGATATTATAATCTGTTAGGAATTATACAGAAAACATTATTCCGATCTGACTGTTATTAAAAATACGATGATTCACCCTATGATATAACATACTAATTATTCGACGATTACATCGTTGTTATCTCTAACTACCAAAACCTTTTAATTATGGAAACCAAAGCTAAGAAGAAAACAACTTCAAAAAATGAAGATGCAAAAGCAAAGGCGGAAACTAAGAAAAAAGATGTAGCTGAACCAAAGACTGACACTAAGACCTCCACCAAAGTAACCGCCGAGAAAACAAATAAAGGTCAGGAATTCCGCGAATTCTTCATCGACGAACTGAAGGACATATTATGGGCGGAAAAGGCGTTACTCAAGGCTCTTCCGAAAATGCAGAAAGCAGCCATCGGTAAAGAACTGGCAGCCTCATTCGAAACGCACCTATCCGAAACCGAAAATCAGATCGCAACCCTTGAACAAGTGTTTGAACTGATGGGAGAGAAGCCCAAAACCAAGAAATGCGACGCCATGGAAGGGCTTATTTCGGAAGCAGAAAGCATCATATCCGACACAGAAAAAGGCACTGCCATACGTGATGCGGGACTTATCCTTGCCGCACAAAAGGTGGAACACTATGAAATCGCCACATACGGCACCCTTGCCGCATTTGCCGATGCAATGCAGGAAACGAAAGTAGCAAAACTGCTGCGATCCACCCTCAGGGATGAAAAGAAGTCAGATAAAACCCTGACTGCACTTGCTCTCGAATCGGTCAACGAAGAAGCTTCGGAAGAATAACCATTCCAACAATAACCCTAACACACCTCATACGGTGATTCAGCAGACTGCACCCCAAAAGTTATACCCAAAAACTTATGGAGTGCAGTTTAATTACAAATAGCCTCAGGCATTAAAAGAACCTTGGAGTTTCAGTAGGCAGTCATCTGGTAGTCAAAAACACCAAAATAAAAATCGCAACCACCTCAACATAAGGCAATTGCGATTTTTGATTGTGACCCCGGTGGTTTCGAGGTTATTTCATGCAACAGCACTGGTTGTCAGAGGTTTAAGAGCGAGAACATTGAGCCGACTCACTAATGGCTCACTCCGCTACTTCAATGTTCTTCGCCGTTCTGTCATATCGGCAATGCAAAGTTAGTAATTTCTCTCCAATCCTCAAAGAGCCAAAGCGTTAAAAATCCTTCGTACTCACGGATACAGTGATTTTCTGGCTCACGGTTCAAAATGCCATATCTAAGTATTTCATTGAAAGACAGCTTGCACTGACTCACGGTAGAATTATGTCTTTTGATTACTCTTGGTAATTAAAATTTGTTGAAGTCACACCATACGAATCTTATGTGCATTATCTAATCTTCTATGGCAATATGATACCATCCCGAGTATCTCCAAGGCATCCTGCTCTGTTATATTCCAACTATATTTAGGCTCATGTGCTTCCGTATTTCGGAACATTCCGCACAAACCTTTAAGTAAGTTACAAAATCCTTTGTGTTCATCTTTTTCAGATGGAGATGTGTAGTTGTTGATTATCAAGATTGGGTTTGCACTAAAAACTTGCTCTATCAATGTCACACCATCAGTAGTTAATCCAGATAAATCTTTAATTCTCTGAAATAATCCTTTATGGGCTTCAAATACTGAATGGAAATAGTTATTTGTAAGCAGTTCAGGTAAGCAATATTTGAATATTTCTTTATGTGTGTTCCGATATTCTAACTGTTTTTTCAAAGTCTTAGCACGTTGTTCTGCATCTGCAACGGTCTTTGATCGCACACACTCATAAATTCGGCCATCATCTCTTATTTCAAATCCAACAAAAGACAATATAGCACTAACATTATTGAGTATATCTTGATAATGACTGGATTTTGTAATGTATGACGCAGGTTCTAATACAAGTTTTATAAAATTCATGATTTGATTAGAACAATTTTTGTCATTCTGATAACGGACGAAAGCATTATAAATGCGCTTCCATTTCGTTGAAAGTTCTATTTGATCTGTAAGAGAAACCTGTTCTAACATCAATGATAACTGAGATCCCGTTACTTCCTCCCCTAATAGTTTTGCCAATTGTTCCAATTGACCTCTTGAAAAACAAGGCGCTATCATATTATCTTAGTTTTTCTTTTATGATTAATCAATGCAGATTTAATACGACAGACATATTCCTTGTGGCTTTCATTCGCTGTGATTTTGGGTATCTCAATATTGAAATGATTAGCCCATATATTAGCACTAAATCCAATTATTCTGTAGAGGAGTGAGTTAGGATTCTCCTTTAGTGAGTCATCAGCAAATTGCAGTGCATATTCAATCCTATCATCAATATCTGGATAACTCGTTGCTGTCAGCGTTGGATTGATAAATGCGGATGAAACAAGAGCTAAAATAATACCCGCAAAAATCGTATTCTCGTTTTTTGTTTCCTCTCCCCATTTTTTTAGGTGAAGGATGGCATGTTTATCTGCATCAAGTTCATTGAATGGAGTATCCTCATCGTGTTCAAATATGAAGTGTCCAAACTCATGATGTAAAATATATGTTAGCCCAGCAATTGTCATAGAATCTGAAAAGTCCGTATATTTATTGGGCCTTGATGTGTTGGGAAACCGAAAAAGTTTACCACGAGATGCTGCCATATACTTTTTATCATTATCATTTGGTAAAAGCATCTTTAATGCTTCAGACAGCATTTCACCAGCCTCTCTGCAATAAGATTCAGCTTCTTCTTTTGAGATTGAGGTTTCTCCTTCAACGTTATCTGTAAGAATTAAGCAGCAATCGTTAATTACTAAAAAGGCGTAACAGATGAGATATAAAAACTCACAATAATTATCATTTATTTCTATGATATTTTCTCCCGTTAATGAAGCTGGTTGCCCGACTGGAGCATCATTTAGCACATATTTAATACCCTTCTTTAATCCATTATCAATAGCTTGTATGTGAGTATTATCGCTCACTACTATATGAAATAGAGATAAAACTCTGTCCATTATATGACCGACCGGGAAATGAAGCATCTGATTGTTCTGTTGCATATTTTATTCTATTTCTCGCATTTAGTTATTTCATCAGTCAGCAGATGAACGGTTGATGATGGATTGGTGTATGCCTCTTTTATTTTGGCTCTGGCGGCGGCTGTTTCTATCCCTTCAATCAAGACTTTTTTCATCGCCGCAGAGAAGTCGCCTTTTGAATATTCCGCGTCGATTGCCTTCAATCTCGTAAGACATTCCGCCGATGATATTTCGCGGCTTACATCATTATAATGGAGCAGGAACCAGTACTCGATACACGGATTGGAAAGCAGGAGTGTGGCGTCCTTTATCTTCCTCAAATGTTCCAGCATGCCCGGCACATCAAGGTCGAACATCAGAAATGTCTTATCATCTCGAGTGGTGAACCTGTCACGCTTGCACCGGTCGATATAGGGCTGGGATATATTTGAATCGCTGACTCGTACTATGATTTCCACCGGCACGCGGAAACTGCGTCGCAGTAGGTCAACGTATGCCGCCTCCGTCTTACCTTCGCAGAACACGAAGAATGTTGGATTCATCTTCTTACCTCTCGGTAGCTTCGCTTTTCGTGCCATAATCAGATATTCTCAAATTCATTGACATACGGCACAGCGTCAAAACGCCCCTGAAGATATGCCTTCTCCAGATCCATTTTCTCGCGGAAGTCCTTATAGTCGAAAAGTGAATACAGGTCGCTGGAACCATCGTCGCGCTTGTTGACAAAGAAAATCTGGTCTTTGCGGAAGCGTGTCATGTCAAGCAGGTGTGTGTTGTGTGTGGTGAATACAAGCTGCGCCGACCGGCTGTTGTGGAACAGATTGATGAGATATTCAACGAGCCGGGTGTGCAGGCTCGTTTCCACCTCGTCAAGAAACATCACCTTGTTGTTGCGGACAACATCCATGACTGCGAGCATTATCCTGAACAGGATTTTGGTTCCCTCCGATTCTTCCGTATTGAAATCAAACGGGAGCGACGGATTACGACGGTGGAAAGTTGTCAGTTCCCCGTCTTTGTATGTGAATTCCACAATATCACTATCGGCGGCTTTTAGTACACGCAGCACGGCATCTTTGTTGTCGCCGAGGAAACGATCCGTTGCCACGGACGCATTGCCCCGATAACTGAACACAAGCTGTTCGTTGAACCAGCGGTAAATTTCTTTTGCTTTCTCCCTGTCCATCTGACTTGCGCGCGAAAGGAAAAGCGTTTTGCGTGAGGTATTCGACGCCACATCCATCGGACGGCGAATTACAGTTGTACATTCATACTTCTCTTTCTTCCCTCCCGCCTTGCGCTCGTCGCGTGAGAAGATCAGAGCCTTACGACCTTTTGGATAATAATACAGAATCTCGGTTATTATCTCGTCACGGGTGCAGGAGAATGAATATTCATGTTCTATACCATTGACAATGAAACGTATGTAGAACTCGCTCGGAATATCATTCCTGCCAAATTTGAACGGTTTGAAACCGAAACTGTCACCCTCGTTATAATTGTGAGAGTCAAGAATCATATCAACCGCAGCCTTTACAGCCTTGATTATATTGCTCTTTCCGGAAGCGTTTGCGCCATATATGGCAACCGTTTTCAAAAGCCGTTCATTGCCGACCTTGAAAGTATTGCCGTCAAGCACGCGGGCTTCCTTTGTCTGGATATTGGCGGCCTGCAAGTCAAGCGTTATTTTCTCATTTATCGAGAAAAAGTTGGTGAGAGCGATTTCTAATACCATTCCAAATGCTGTATTTGTAATTATTTTGCAAATATAGCATTTTAATTTGGATTGCAGGGCATTTTATCATAAAATTTTCATCAGGCACTGCGAAAACTGCGAGAGGCGTGGCGGCTCACGGTGTTGTCGTCGGCTATGCCGTCATAGGTTGACGGCGAAGCAGGCTTCACTGACAACCTCCGACCGCACGCCGACTATGGGAGCCGGCTGAACACCGACTGCCTCATACGCCTTGTGAGATTGCGACAGGCATGTCGCACACACAAGACTTCAATCGACAGACCGTGTTCTTAACGCCTGCTCTTTGATAAGGAATTTGAGCCGCCGCGCCACTCTCCGTTTGATACGGCCCACGGCGGCAAAGAACGTGTCGCTTACGATCCCTCCATAAATTCCGGGGTCGTCCCCGACACATACATTGCCTTATCCGGGGCTGTCATAGCGGTTTCTAATGAAAGTATAGGCATTATCATCGGTGAGAAAGTATGACATACATTAGTTTTCGGAAATGTTTATGGACATTGCTGTTTTCTTACGGATAGCATTTTCCGTATGTCTGCTGTTCAGTGTCACCTTGCAGGGCGATGCCGCCTCTATGTTTTCCGCATATTATAATCGGAGTTCAAAGTCTATTCGCTCGTAGTTGATTAACATGCCGGAACGGGGTATTCTTTGGCATTTGCACGAAAAAATCTCCACAGCTCCCGTTGGTCGGTAGTATTTTTTCGTGCGAGTGCCGAACACCCCTTTTCTTCCGTCATGCCTTTATGTCAACGAGCGAACAAACTTCAAACAGCGATTATACGCATTAAAAAAATATCGCCTTATGACACTGAACAACAGACATATCAAAAATCCGAGCTTCACATCATCACCAGCTCATACCGCATTAAAAAAGGCGGCTAAGGTGGTGGGGTTGGCGATAACGGCGATTGTCGGGTTGCTCTTTTGGGCGATACTGAAACCGATATTCCGAGGCGTAGGCTGGCTAATATCCATACTCACCGCAATAGGGATAATCTATTGGATAACGACACTCTAAAACATTTACGACTATGGCACAGAACACAATGAAAGGAACACAAGCGTTCCAAGACACAATCGCCCAATACCTTATGGCAAGGGCGGAGAAAGACCCTATGTTTGCGGTCAAGTTGGCGAACCCGTCAAAGACGATGACGCAGTGTTGCGCCTTTATCATCGGGGAGGTCAAGAAAAGCGGTTGTTGCGGTTTTACCGACGATGAAATCTTCGGCTGGGCTATGCACTTTTGGGATGAGCCGGAAATCGAGGTCAGCAATACAGCGACCAACTGCCAAGTGGTAGTTAATCACGTTGTGGAACTCACCGAGGAAGAAAAGGAACAGGCACGGCAGGACGCCATCAACAAACTCCGTGACGAGGAAATGGCTAAAATGCGCCGACCCAAGACCACCGAGAAGAAAGCAACCGAGAACAATCCCCAAATCGCACAACCCAGTCTGTTTGACCTCTAACACTTTACGACTATGAAACCGAGAACTAAATTTGAACAAGCGGTAATCGCACAGAGTGGGCATCTTCGCCCACTCGCCACCGCACCACGCCGTTGGGCGTTCCGAAATACAATCAATCACTATGCTTTCCGACTACCGAAAGGTCGCACCACTTGTATGGATTGCGGACACTCGTGGCTGATGTCGGAGGCATCCGAGAAATGCACCTGCCCCAACTGCAAGGCTAAACTTGAGGTCAAGGAAACTTATGTACGCAAATGTCAGCAGAAATCCTATCTCAATGTAATAGACACCTGCGGGGAGTATCAGTTATTGCGAATGTTCCTTATGGTGGTGGAAATGCGCAAAGGCTTCAAGGCTTCGCCCGCCTTTTTGGAAATCGGTCAGTATTGGATTGCTCCCAACGGCAAGACGGCACTTGTGGCGATACAGCGTACAATGGGCTGGTATCTTGACTGCTTCGCTTTCGGCTCTCCTATGGAGATAAGAAAGGACAACGACACCTACCGCCACATATCCGACCAATATCTCTATCCGAGGTTCAAGGTTATTCCGGCTCTCACAAGAAACGGATTTAAGGGCGATTTTCACGGAATAGCACCGGTAAATCTTTTCTCAATGCTCCTGTCCTCGCCACAAGCCGAGACACTGCTGAAGGAAGGCAACATAGGTATGCTCAAATATATGGCACGAAACACCGCAGAGGTAAAGCACTTTTGGGCATCATATATCATCGCCAAGCGTCACGGATATGATATTCCAGACCTTTCAACGTGGTATGACTACCTGCGTATGCTGGAGCGTTTCGGCAGGGATACCCGTTCTCCAAAACTCATCGCCCCTTCCAATCTATTTGACGCACACGATGAATATGTGAGGAAAACCAATATCCAAAGGGAGAAGGAGCGCAGGGAGGCTGACCGCAAAAAGGCTATGGAGAAAGAAGCCAAGTTCAAGGAACTCAAAGGTCGCTTCATAGGTCTTGTGTTCACAGACAACGAGATAGAAATCAAGACCCTTGACAGCGTTGACGAATATTATATGGAGGGCAACACACAGCATATATGTGTCGGGAGCGCCCAATATTATCTCAAAGCCGAGAGCCTTGTATTCTCCGCCCGCATTGACGGCAGGATAGTGGCAACCATTGAGATAGACCTAAAGACGCTCAAAGTGATACAATGCCGAGCCGCCTGCAACAAAGACAGCGAATATCGGGAGCGTATAGAAAAGGCTATCGCAAGCCACCGAAAGGAAATCAAGGCACGAATGACCGCCTGAATGTTTAATCCGACTACCGCCCGAAATATGGCGGTAGTCATAACCCCCACTGATTATGAACGTAACATTTGAACACCCGACTATCGTCTTTGATGATAAGATAGCCGAAATCATCATAGAGTTTGTAAACCATATTCTCTATGCCGACAGCGAGGAAACGCTACGACAGATAGTTGCCGACTTTGCCGACAAGTACGACCTTGACCGATACTTCGTCTATGGCTACGGCAGCCACCACCTATGGCTGAAACAAAGGAAGATAACCAACCCCGATATAACATTTGAGTATCGGATACTGATTGTAGAATACTAAAACCGAGATACTATGACAACGAGAATGACAGCCAACGGAGTAAGCACAACCACTACTCCCGGCACTGAACAGTACGAGGTGTTTTACACCGGCTACCGCCCACGGCGCAAGCATTACCAATACGACTATCGCCACACTGACGGGGAACTATTTTCCTGCGTGGCTAACACTCTAAAAGAGTGCAGACAACGCCGTGATGAGTGGCTAAATAAGAAATAATAAAAAATTTGCCAAGTCGTAATATAGCAAGTGGAGCGACCTCGTGATGAAGTCGCTCCACTGATTTTTCGCTAAAAATTTCGGCCGCCACAGGCGGCGTTGGCTTCATACCTGCCAATCCGTGCTGTTGACCAAAGTCGGTATCCAAAGGCCAGAAAGAATCCGTAAAGACTTGAATCTTTGCTCTAACAGAGTTAATATCACACCCACCTAAGAAGTGCCCACATTGATGCGTTGTGCTTTCTCTTGCACAGGATATCTTCCAACCGGTAAAATGAAACCCATCACGCTTTATCACAAGGAGAACCGCCATGGAACAACACTATCTTACCAACGAACAGATCGCCGCCTTTGCGTCCTCCCTTGTTCGGGCGGAACGATCCCCTGCAACCATTGAAAAATACCTCCGAAGCGTACGGGCTTTCTTCCTGTACCTGGATGGGCGGCCTGTTACCAAGGACGCTGTCGTAGCTTGGAAAGAACATCTGCAAAGCATGGGTGGCTATTCGCCCTCCACAGTCAACGCATCTCTGGCTGCTCTCAACGACCTGTTTGCCTTTCTCAGCTGGTCGGATTGCCGTGCCCATTATCTGAAGGTTCAGCATCGTCTGTTCCGGGACGCCGGACAGGAACTGGGCCGTGAGGACTATGAGCGTCTCATCACGGCAGCCCGCGAGTCAGGACGGGAGCGGATTGCGCTGGTCATGGAAACAATCTGCGCCACCGGCATCCGAGTCAGCGAGGTGCGCTATATCACCGTGGAGGCGGCACAGGAAGGCCGTACCACCATCTCTCTGAAGGGAAAGATCCGCACCATCCTGCTGCCGGGAAAGCTGTGCAGGAGGCTGCTGAAATACGCGAAAAAGCAAAAAATCACCTCTGGTGAGATTTTTCTCACCAGAGGCGGAAAGCCCATGGGGCGATGCCAGATCTGGGCGGAGATGCAGCGGCTCTGCCAAAAAGCCGATGTGGAGCCCTCCAAGGTATTTCCCCATAATCTCCGGCATCTGTTTGCCACGATTTATTACCGGGTCTACAAGGACATTGCAAAGCTGGCGGACATCTTGGGCCATTCCAGCATTGAAACCACCCGCATCTACCTGATGACCGCAGGACAGGAGCACCGGCGTCAGCTGGAACGGCTGCAGCTGGTGCTCTGAAACGGAATCTATATTCCGTATGTGAACCATGAACAGCCTGACCGGGCTTTCGGCAGGCTGAAACAGAAAAGAAGCGCCCATTTCCCTTTTTGCAACTCCCTTTTATGTTAATTGTTGCTACTGCTCGGTTAGCCAATCCTAATGTAGATTTATTCATTAGGGGACATAAAAAGAGGCTCCATCCTTATTGGGTGGAGCCTCTCATAAATTTACCGGATTTACTCTGTGGGCTTGATGCATATTATCGGGCTTTCTTGTGAAGTGTGTATGCCACAACAGCACATATGATAATTCCAATGCCAAATGGAATGGCAGAAAGAAATGCAACATTAGCGGGTGCACTATAAGCTGCGTGCTCAATGCCACAAAGCATATCACGATAATTATAGGCAACCACGAAACACATAATGTCAGATAGCAAGATTGCAATAGCAATAAACAAATAACTCAGCTTTTTCATGCACGTTACCTCTATTTCATTTTTTGCGTAGTATTAGTACTAGGCCTACAACCATCGAAAACACACATAGGATGGGAAGTGCGCCAGATTCACTTAGAGTAATCGTCGAAGCAGTATTTAGTTGCTCTGTTGCGCTTGGACTCATGACCATCAAAACTCCGAAAAGGATTAGACATACAGCACCAATCAAACAAAGGCCAATACCTACCTTCATCTCTATGGCTTTCGAAACTTTGGCATCTTCTACCTTCGGCGGTGCTTCCATTGTACCCTGATTGATTGTTTTTTCCTTCACAAGGTCATCAAGAGTAATGTTGAAGCACTCGCTTAATGCCAACAGTTTTTCTAATTCAGGCGTTGATGTTCCACTTTCCCATTTAGATATGGCCTGTCTTGAAACGCCTATTTTCTCTGCAAGTTGCTCTTGAGAAAGTCCACTCTTGCGTCTGAACTTATATATTCTTTCAGACAACATTTTCTCTACCTCCTTGGAAATACTATACAGTTCTGTTGTAATACGGTGGTAACCGTATCGACCTTTATTTTCGTGGTAGATGGCTGCGATTTCTGCTTTGGCAGCCTCGTATTTGTCTGGGCAATCCATCCGTTTCAGATGATAGTAGAACGCCGCACGGGACAGTTGAGCAATTGATAGAAGAATATCCAGAGAATGTTTTCGCCTCAGCTTTTGAACTACCTGCGTTTTCTGCGCCGGCGTCGCTCGTTTCCCAAAACCAAGGCCTGCAAATTTTTTAAGTAATCCACCTCTGCCCGCAGCCGCAGCCGCTGCCGCGGCGTTCAACAGCAAAGCCTTCCGGACCTTCGGCCAGATAGATGCGTTCCCAGCTTTGGATGCGGCCATGCCCTCCAACCTCATACACTCTCACTGCTTCTACAGCTCTTTTTTGAATTCCGTTGTGTATCGCTTGTTTGCTGCTCCTTTTTACATGTAAAATCGCGTGTAATTAAAACCATCTTGAAATGCATCTGTCAAGGAAAAGTAGACGCTCCAAAAACGCCGAATTTTAGAAGCCCAGTTCGGTCTTATACTGAACTGGGCTCTTGTAGCCCAGAGCGGCCGCTTGCCGCTCATAATTATAGTAATGGACATACTCTTCAAAAAGGTTCGGAACATCCTTAGCGATGGCCGGATTGAAATCGAGAAACCGTTCTTCCTTGATCCAGCCACCCCATCTGTTAGATAGTATATCATACTGTCTAACAGATGGGGTGCTGTTCACACTATTTTTTGCGGGTTATTAGATTTATTAAGCAAAGCAAATGTGCGTTGCGCAAGCAAAAGTCACAAAAAAACGTCAAAAAACTATGCAAGCAGTCAAAAATATCGGGGGATTTATCTTTTTAGCCTGTTGATATTGACAAATTCGGGAAAACGAGTTATATATGAAATACATTCATCGAATTCATTCTATGAAAATGTTCGATAAAACGGTGGGAAAGGAGACCTTTATGGGTCAAACGATTATTGAGAAAATTCTCTCTAAGAACCTCGGCCGTGCGGTGCGCGCCGGTGATGAAGCACTTTTTGAACCAGATCTGACCGTGGCATACGATTACCCCGGCT
>URII01000020.1 GCA_900547825.1 uncultured Porphyromonadaceae bacterium | reverse complement strand
TGCTGGGGCAGGAAGTTGACTTTCATCTTGGCGTCATGAACCAGAACGTCGTCGATTGTGTAGCCGTCCTTGCCGATTTCCACAGCCTTGAGGAAGAATCCGTCGGCCACGATACCTTTCTCTTTATTTTTGCCGAACAGCATTTTTTCGCCATGCACGAGGTGTATGGTGCGGTCGGCGCGGAATTCACGGTCGGTGATGGCATTGTGTATGCCGTTGTTGAATATCACGCAGTTCTGGAGCACTTCCACCACTGAGGTGCCTTTGTGCATGGCTGCGGCGGTGAGCACCTCGCGTGATATTTCAAGCTCGACGTCGATGGAACGGGCGAAGAAATTTCCGCGTGCGCCGAACACGAGTTCAGCGGGCACGAAAGGATCCTCGGTGGTGCCGTAGGGCGAGGATTTGGTTACTGCCCCGCGGTCGGAGGTGGGGGAGTATTGCCCTTTGGTGAGCCCGTAGATCTTGTTGTTGAACAGGAGCATGTTTATGTCGATGTTGCGGCGCACTGCATGGATGAAGTGGTTGCCGCCGATGGCGAGGCCGTCGCCGTCGCCGGATATCTGCCACACCGTCATTTCGGGGTTGGCCACCTTGAAGCCTGTGGCTATGGCGGCTGCACGTCCGTGTATGGTGTGGAAGCCGTAGGTGTTCATGTAATAAGGCAGGCGTGACGAACATCCTATGCCGGAGATAACGGCTGTCATGTGCGGGGGCACACCGAGTGCGGCCATGGCCTTGTGCAGGGAGTTGAGTATGGCGTGGTCACCGCATCCGGGACACCATCTTACGGCCTGATCGCTTTTATATGAAGCTGCTGTATATTTATCGTTTTCCATGATGACGGTCATTTCATTAGCTGTTTAACACTGTTGACGATCTCTGTAACCGAGAAGGGCTGGCCCTGGATCTTGTTGATGCGGTCGATTCTTACGCCGGGATAGCGGGCCTGAAGATAGTCGGCGAACTGGCCGGTGTTCAGCTCGGCCACGATCACGCGTTTGTAGCGTGAAAGGATCTCGCCTGTGTTTGCCGGCAGAGGATTGATGTGGCGGAACTGAGTGAAGGCCACGGGTGTGCCTGATGCGCAAAGTTGCTCTGCGGCTGTGAGCAGATGTCCGTAGGTGCCTCCCCAGCCCACAAGCAGTGTGTCGGCTGATTCGTCGCCTTTGACTTCGAGCGGAGCTATGTCGCGGGCTATGCGCGCTATTTTTTCGCGGCGCAGGTTCACCATCTTCTCATGGTTGGCCGGATCGGTGGAGATGGCACCTGTGGCACAGTCCTTCTCCAGGCCGCCTATGCGGTGGGCAAGCCCGGGTGTGCCGGGTATGGCCCAGTAACGCACGAGATTCTCTTCGTCGCGCATGTAGGGACGCCATGACTCACGCAATGCCTCGGGCACGAAGTGCGGGTGTATTTCGGGATATTCATCGGCTTCGGGCACCCGCCATGCTGACGAGCCGTTGGCTATGAAAGCATCGGTGAGGAGTATGACCGGTGTCATGTGCTCTATGGCTATGCGGCATGCCTCGAAAGCCATGTCGAAGCAGTCGGTGGGCGATACGGCTGAGAGCACCACCACGGGTGATTCGCCGTTGCGGCCGTAAAGGGCCTGCATAAGGTCGGTCTGTTCCGTCTTGGTGGGAAGACCTGTGGACGGGCCGCCACGCTGCACGTCGATCACCACGAGCGGAAGCTCGGCCATGACGGCAAGGCCTATTCCTTCGCTCTTGAGGGCGAGGCCGGGGCCGGAGGTTGAGGTTATGGCGAGATTTCCGGCAAAGGAGGCTCCGATGGCGGAGCACACACCGGCTATTTCGTCCTCCATCTGCACAGCCTTTACGCCGAGGTCGCGGCGCTTGGCGAGTTCGTGGAGTATATCGGTGGCTGGGGTTATGGGGTAGCTGCCGAGAAACAGGGGGCGTCCGGCACGTTCGGAGGCCATTATGAGGCCCCATGCGGTGGCGGTGTTGCCTGTTATGTCGGTGTAAACGCCGGGACGCTGTGCCACAGTTTCGATGCGGTAGGTCGATACGGAGGCATGTATGTTGTGTCCGTAATTGTAGCCTGCCTCGAGGACTTTTATATTGGCGTCGGCCACTGCCGGCTTGCGGGCGAATTTGTTGCGTATATGGCGGGCTGCGCTTTCGAGCGGACGGTCAAATAGCCAGCAGAGCAGGCCGAGGGCGAATATGTTGCGGCATTTGAGCACGCTCTTGTTGTCAAGGCCTGAGTCGGCAAGGGCAGCCTTGGTCATGGAGGTGAGGGGCACTTCCACTATCTGGTCGGTGATCCCCAGCTCCGTGAAAGGATCGGAAGTTGCGAACTTGGCTTTTTTCAGATCACTTTCCTTAAAGGAGTCGATATCGGTTATTACGACCCCTCCGTGTTTGAGGAACCGTATGTTCTGTTTCAGCGCCGCGGGGTTCATGGCCACCAGCACGTCGCAGAGATCACCGGGCGTGTGTACGCCCGCGCCTACGCTCACCTGGAAACCTGACACACCGCTCAGCGAGCCTTGGGGGGCGCGGATTTCGGCGGGATAGTCGGGGAAGGTGGACACTTGGTTGCCTACTCCGGCCGACACATTTGTGAAAATGTTGCCGGCGAGCTGCATTCCGTCGCCTGAGTCGCCCGAAAAGCGCACAACCACTTTGTCGAGGACTTTTACATTGGCTTTCTCCATAAGCATTGACATTATAATCGCCCGGATGGCCCTTATGGGCTGTCACGGCCGGTTTTTAGGGTTGAATGAGTTTATAGATAAATGTGAATTTATCGGTAATTAGATGGTTGCTTTCTGGTAGCTCCGAGGGGAATCGAACCCCTATCTAAGGTTTAGGAAACCTCTATTCTATCCGTTGAACTACAGAGCCGGTTTGCGCCGTGCTTAACGGCCACAAATGTAGCATTTATTTCCTTACGAAACAAATAAACCGGTAATTCACGCCTGAGCGCGGATCAGTGATCCATTCGCTGCATTCACCGGTGTGCCATGTGTCAGGGTCGATGGCGGGGAAGAATGTGTCGGCATCAGGCACTTCGGCGTCGATCTCGGTAACAATCAGCTTGTCAGCTATATCCATGGCTGCTTCATAGATTTGGCCTCCGCCTATTATGAATATCTCGCTATCGGCTTTCAAGGCCTCCTGCACCGCCTGGCCGAGCGATGGCCTCACGGTTGCTCCCTCAGGCCGGAATTCAGGATTGCGGCTGGCCACTACATTGAGCCGCCCGGGCAGAGGGCCGGCGGGCAGGCTGAGAAATGTGTTGCGGCCCATTACTACCGGATGTCCGAGGGTGATGCGCTTGAAGCGCCGGAGATCGTCGGATATATGGAAAAGCAGATCGCCGCGTCGTCCTATGGCGTTGTGGTGTGCTATAGCTACAATTATATTGATCATATCAGTGTAATCGGGGCTATACGAACGATTTGCCCATGTTGGCTATTATGTGTGACGCACGCTTCCCGTTGTAGAGAATGTCGTAGACTCCTTCCAGAATGGGCATGGGTACATGGTGGAGCTTGTTGATTTCGTGGATACATTTTGTCCCATAGTATCCTTCGGCTGTCTGCTCCATTTCCATACGGGCGGTCTTGACGGAATATCCGCGCCCTATCAGGGCTCCGAAATTATGGTTGCGTGAGAAGTTGGAGTAGGATGTGACAAGCAGGTCGCCGAGATAAACGGAGTCGCATATGTTGCGCGGGCGGGGATCGGCTGTAGCCACAAAGCGCTCCATCTCGCGGATGGCGTTGCTTACAAGCATGGCGAGGAAGTTGTCGCCGAACCGCAGCCCGTGGACTATTCCGGAGGCTATGGAATAAACGTTCTTGAGCACTGCGGCATACTCTATGCCGTCGACATCGTCGGATATTATGGTGCGCATGGCTTTGCCTGCCACACAGGGGGCGAAGCGCTCGGCTGTGGCGCGGTCGGAGCATCCGACGGTAAGGAAGCTCTGCCGGTCAAGGGCCACTTCCTCGGCATGGCAGGGGCCCGACACAACAAGTATATGATCCTGCGGCACATTGAAACGGCGGCACATATAGGTGGTGACGAGCTCGTTCTCGTCAGGTACTATGCCTTTGATGGCGGACACCACGTATTTGCCTGAAAGGTCGGCTGTGACACGGTCGAAGTGACCCTTGAAATAGGGTGACGGCATGGCGAGCACCAATGTGTCGGCTTCGGAGCATATCCGGTTTATGTCGCTCGAGAAGTCGATGCGTGATGTGTCGAATCTCACGTCGGTGAGGTAGGAGGGATTGCGGCCGAGACGACGGAAATCTTCTATACGGTCGTCGCGGCGCATGTACCATTTTATGCTTTCGCAGTTGTTGAGCAGAAGCTTGGCCAATGCTGTGGCCCAGCTTCCGCCCCCCATCACTGCAACTTTGCCTGGGAATGTCATGGTAGATTCAGTGATAATTGTGTTTTATGTGCGTGCGCTCCTTATGCCTCGCCTTCGGTTGCGGCAGCGGAGTTGTCCTTACGTTTTTCGGGGCGCATCTGGGGGAAGAAAAGCACTTCCTGTATGGTGGTCTGTCCGGTCATGAGCATCACGAGGCGGTCCATGCCTATTCCCATTCCGGAGGTGGGGGGCATGCCGTATTCCAGTGCGCGGATAAAGTCGGCGTCGATTATCATGGCTTCGTCGTCGCCTTTTTCGCTAAGTTTCATCTGTTCGACGAAACGTTCATACTGGTCGATGGGATCGTTGAGCTCGGAATATGCGTTGGCGAGTTCCTTGCCGTTGACCATCAGCTCGAAACGCTCGGTAAGTTCGGGATTGTCGCGGTGGCGTTTTGTAAGGGGCGACATCTCTATGGGGTAGTCTATGATGAATGTGGGTTGTATGTAATTGCCCTCGCACTTTTCGCCGAATATCTCGTCGATGAGTTTGCCTTTTCCCATTGAGGGGTCCACCTCTATGCCGAGATCGCGGCACACTGTGCGGAGCTGCTGCTCGTCCATGCCTGTTATGTCCACTCCGGTATGTTCCTTTATGGCTTCGGTCATTGTGACGCGGCGGAAAGGAGCCTTGAAGCTGATGGTGTTGTCGCCTACCTTCACTTCGGTGATACCGTTCACATCAAGGCATATCTTTTCAAGCATACGCTCGGTGAAGTCCATCATCCAGTTATAGTCCTTATAGGCCACATATATCTCCATACATGTGAATTCCGGATTGTGGGTGCGGTCCATGCCTTCGTTGCGGAAGTTTTTGGAGAATTCATAAACTCCGTCGAAACCTCCCACTATCAGGCGTTTGAGGTAAAGCTCGTCGGCTATGCGGAGATACAGGGGTATGTCGAGTGCGTTATGGTGGGTTATGAACGGACGTGCCGCAGCCCCGCCGGGTATTGACTGGAGAATGGGTGTTTCCACTTCCATGTAGCCGTGATCGTTGAAGAACTGGCGCATGGAGTTGAACACTTTCGTACGCTTTATGAACACCTCTTTTACGCCGTCGTTGACCACGAGATCGACATAGCGGCGGCGGTAGCGCATTTCGGGATCATCGAAGCCGTCATAGGTCACACCATCCTTTACTTTCACTATGGGGAGGGGACGCAGGGCTTTGGATAGCACCTTGAATGACTTGGCGTGTACGGTGATCTCGCCTGTCTTGGTGCGGAACACGAATCCTTCTATTCCTACGAAATCGCCTATGTCGAGGAGTTTCTTGAACACTACGTTGTACAGATCCTTGTCGTCGCCCGGACAAATGTCATCGCGGCTTATGTAGACCTGAATGCGTGAATTGGCGTCCTGAAGTTCTATGAACGAAGCTTTGCCCATGATGCGGCGCGACATCACGCGACCTGCCACGGCCACCTGCAAGGATTCCTCGTCGTCCTTGAAAATCGTTTTGATTTCGTCACTGTGGTGTGTTACGGGAAAAAGGGCTGCGGGGTAGGGATCTATGCCCCGGCGGCGCATTTCGTCCATGCTCCCGCGGCGTATTATCTCCTGTTCGCTGAGTTCGGCTGCATTCATAAGGATATATATTGTAGAGAGTTTATTATTAACGAGTTATTATGAAAAGAATATGGTTGAGTGGATCACACATTGAAGCGGAAGTGCATTATGTCGCCGTCCTGAACCACGTAGTCCTTGCCTTCGACGCCCATTTTGCCGGCTTCCTTGACGCCTTGTTCGCCGCCAAGGGCCACATAGTCGTCATATTTTATCACTTCGGCGCGGATGAATCCTTTTTCGAAATCGGTGTGTATTATTCCTGCACACTGGGGAGCCTTGCTGCCGCGGAGGAAAGTCCAGGCGCGGACTTCGTCGGGGCCTGCGGTAAAATATGTCTGTAGGTTGAGGAGCGAATATGCGGCACGTATGAGGCGTGACACACCGCTTTCCTCAAGGCCTATCTCGGCAAGGAATTCGCGGCGTTCCTCCCAGGTGTCGAGTTCGGCTATCTCGCTTTCGGTCTGGGCGGCCACTATTATTATGCCCGCGTCCTCGTCCTTCACCGCATTGCGTACTGCCTCCACATAGGCGTTGCCGTTTACAGCCGAAGCGTCGTCCACATTGCATACATACATGACAGGCTTGGAGGTGAGCAGAAACAGTTCGCGGGCGAATTTCTTTTCATCCACGGTGTCAAAATCAACGGAGCGAGCGGGCTTGCCCTGATCGAGGGCGTCCTTTATTTTCTTCAGGACCTCGTATTGCATGCGGGCGGTCTTGTCGCCTCCGGTCTGGGCCTGCTTGTAGGTTTTAGCTATGCGGCTTTCAACAGTCTCAAGATCCTTGAGCTGGAGTTCATAGTCGATTATCTCCTTGTCGCGCACGGGATCCACCGAGCCGTCAACGTGGGTTATGTTGTCATTGTCGAAGCAACGGAGCACATGCAGTATGGCGTCCGTCTCGCGTATGTTGGCAAGGAATTTGTTTCCGAGTCCCTCGCCTTTGCTTGCGCCTTTCACGAGACCGGCTATATCCACTATCTCTACTGTGGCGGGCACCACGCTACGGGGATTGCACATCTCGACGAGTGTGGTGAGACGGTCGTCGGGCACTGTTATCACGCCCACATTAGGCTCGATGGTGCAGAATGGAAAGTTGGCCGACTGCGCTTTTGCGTTGGAAAGACAGTTGAAAAGGGTGGACTTTCCCACGTTCGGGAGTCCTACAATGCCGCATTGTAATGCCATAGTGATAATTATTGATATATGCGGGTGCAAAGTTACGCATTTTTCCGCGTATAAAAAATAGAGCCGCGCGTTACGGCACGGCTCTATTTTTATATGAGTAGCGGGGGTTATTTTACCATCTCTTTGGTGATCTGTTTGCCTCGTACCACGATGTAAAGTCCTTTGGTGGGGTTGGCTACCTGCACTCCCTGAAGATTATAGTAAATGGCAGGGGCGTTTTCATCTGTTTCAATGGACTGGATAGATGATGAGTATTGGCCTGTGTATCCGGAGAGGTCGTAGATGCCGTTGTGCTTGAAGTCGAGATCGCCGGTCTGGTTGCCCGAGCCTCCGGAACCGTTGTTGAATATTATTTTCATATTCTTGCCGTCGGCATTGTCTATGGCTACGCTTGCTTTGAAAAATCCGCTTTCGGCGTCAAGCTCAATTTTTTTGCCGGGCCATGCCCCGAGATATTTCGAGTCGCTGCCCTTTTCGTTGGTGTCCCATACGTAAGCATATACGCTGCCCCAGTTGGCCGAATTTTTGAAATAAGCGTTCCATGCTCCTTCAACAGGATCGGGATTGGGATTGGGATTGGGATCGGGATTCGGGTTGGGGTTAGGATTGGGATCCGGGTTGGGAAGGGGATTTACGGATCCGGTGCGGATTTTTCCTACTGAGGCAAGTTCGTAGGTGATGAGGTCTATATCGTCCTTTTCGTGTGAGGTCGAGGTGTCGGCACCATATTTCTCAAACACGTTGTCGACCATCGAGGGGTCAAAAGGTATGCAGTCAATGCCGCTTTCACCACGTGTGCCCACTATACGTACGCCGATACCATTGGCCTCGAGCCATTCGCGGTCGATGCCGAGCACTGACAGGGGTATGTTCATTTCATAGAATGAGTCGAACTGGGTGTCGTGCGGTTTAAGCCCTTCGGGATAAGGGGTGGCCAGAAGGTTGTCGTAGTTTTCGGCATCATATATGTTGTTGATTATCGACGGGTCGGATATCAGGGTTTCTGCATCCGCCCATTCGGCATATGTTTTCTGACGCCAGAGGTGTGAGGGCTGGAATCCTTCTGCCATGGCATATTTTATGCCGAGGGTGTTGATGTTTTTGCAGTATGCAGCATCATAGCTTGCATCGCCGTTGGCATTTGCTGCGGTGAACATCGAGCAGCCGGGATTTGCGCCTACCTTGCCGCTGAGCATTATTATGTGGTCGACATGGCTTGCAAACTGCACGCCCATGGAGGGTTTGTTGTCGATCCAGATGCTGCCTGCATTCTGAATTTTGCCGTGCATTGCGGGGGAGGAGGGATCGACCGACAGAGTCACCATGATGGGTACATTGCCTATGCGTCCGCCATCGGTGAGGGGGCCGTCGCCCTCACGAGCCCAGGTGTCGCCTGTGTTGCACATCTGCCATGCGAGATAAAGATTCGCGTCATCCCATGCCGCATAGAGGGCATACATGTCGATTACGCAATTCTCGTGTGAGCCGTGAAATGCAGTGGCTATGTCGTTGGCGCCGCAGGTAGATACTATCATATCCTCGGTCCAGTCGCTGAAATCGCCGTCGATTGTGATTGAGGCTTTCTTGCCTACAGCATCACCGGCGTTGGTGGAGTAGAATGCGCGGGTCTCGACAAGACGGGGTGTTTCTTCCGCCATCATGACCATAGGAAACAGAATCATGCTTCCCATAACCATGGATTTAAGTCTTTTCATGATAAATGAAATTAAGTAAGATGAATGATGTGTAATTTTTAACTGTGCAAAGTTATGATATATTAGCTGATTATGCAAAGGATTCAACGTTAAATGTATCGATGGTAAATTATAGTATCTACAGGTTAAAGGGGATCCCTGTTATGATATACTGAAAATATACCCGCATATTACCCGTACGATACTTTGCGGAGGCACGGGCTGTTAAACGGTGGCGCTATCTTTGCACCTTGAAAATTTCGAACAAATATTTTTGATTATGAAGTGTATTCGTTTTGCGGTTGCAGCGGCCGCTTTTTTTACTTTGCCTACAGCTGTAACAGGGGCTGACAAGGGCGCTGAGGTGCGTATTGCCGATAATCTGCTCGGGCGTGTTCTGACTGTCAACGGCAACAACCACACCGTGGAGGTGTATGCCGACCCTTCATCCAAACCTACGGGAGCCCTTGAGATACCATACTGCAAGATAGATATCGACGATGTGTATGTGGTTACAGGCATAGCCGCTGAAGGATTCGCGCATTGTGCCATAACTTCGGTCAAGGTGCCTAATTCAATGGAGTATGTGGGGCGTGCAGCCTTCAACGGATGCACCAAGTTGGCCTCATTCACGGAAACGGAACCGGGAACGGTGGAGACTGTGGGTGAGGACGCTTTCCGGTTTACATCGGCAATGAAGTCGATCTCCCTGCCCGGCGTGGTGTCGGTGGGCGATTTCGCATTTACACGCTCGGGGGTGGAGACAGTGAGTCTTCCCGCGATATCGCGTATCGGGGCAGGCGCCTTTCAGGAGTGCGGATCGCTTGCCAATGTGAACGTGGGGCCGGAACTGACCTATATAGGGAGCATAGCTTTCTGCAACTGCCCTGCATTGACAGGTATCACACTCACCGAGGCGCTTACGGAAATAGGGGCTACGGCTTTCGGTTACTGCACTGCGCTTAAGGAGGTGGTCATACCCCGCAATCTCAGAGCCTGCGGACGCGATGCTTTCCGCGGTTGCGGACTAACGACGGTGTATATCCTTTCGGAGAATTTTATGGACTATGCCGATATGTGCTGTGTGCTCCGCAACAAGAGCATTACCGGACTCTATGCCATTGACTCGATGACCGGGGAGGTAGCCTATTATCTGAGCACGGGGAGCGCCAATAATCCGGCAGAAACACTTACTGACGCGCCGGTGGCTCCTATGAGTGATGTGATGTGTGTGGAATTTACAGCCGGAAGCACCCGCTCGTTCCGCCTTGTGGAGGTGGCTGATGGTATAACCGATGTAAAGGTATACGGAAATAACGGCACGGAGATCATTCCATCCGATGGTGTATATACGCTGACCGATAAGGAAGCGCTGCTGTCCTACAGCATAAACGGGATCAACAGGCTCAGTTATTATGTGGATCTGGATGCTATGTCGATGCTTGACAGCACGCTTCGGGATGCTGAAATGTCGGTAACTTCCCGTGACGGGTATATCTATGTAGAGGCCGGCGAACCTGCTGATGTGGCTGTGTATGGCATTGACGGACGCATGGTAGCCTCATGCCGCATAGCCGGTGAAAATGTTTCGGCGCAGGTCAACAAGGCGCCTTTGTCAAATGGCGTGTATGCGGTAAGTGTGAATGGTAAGGCCCGGAAGATAGCCGTGCGATAAAACTGTATGATTTAAGGCCAGCAACTACTATTATAAATTGAAAATTAGGTAGATGAAAGGCCCGGCTGCGCGTTGAAGCGTCGCCGGGCCTTGATTATGCGGGGTAAAACAGGATCAGCGTGCGAGTTTTACGGTTGTGCCGTCAGTGTAACGTACGACATATACTCCCTTGGGGAGATCCGTGAGGGTGGAGGAGAGGCGTCGGCCCTCGATGGAGAATACTGCTTCCACTTCAGCAGCCGGACGCTCAGGGGTGACGCCGTCGATACCTGATCCGGCTTTCTGAACGAGGCGCACGGGGAGTTCGGAAGCCTTGTCAGTGAGAGTGAACATAGCCTCGCGCTGTGTCATTCCGGCAGGGAGGGCGTCGTATTCAATGGTAAGTTCGTCCACAGTCATGCCGTTGGGTTGCGATGTAACACGTGCCCAGTCGGTGTCGCATGCCACCGGTGACTCGTATCCGAGATATGAGAACACCTTGACTTTGGCTGTGCCTGCGGTCGCTCCGGCATTGATGGTGTAGACCGGATCGGTTAGGGGAACATCGTTCTCGTCAAGAACCGACATTACCGAATGGCTCACTTCCGGATAGATCATGAATGAAGTGTGGTTGGCACCGGCGGGAAAGTAGGTGGAGCAATCGATCCACTGGCCGTCCTTGAGCATGTAGGCCGTGTTGCCGTTGTCGCGGAAGCCGGCCATGCCGAAGCTTACAAGGCAGGTCTCGGAATATTCGGGTATGCCGTCCACCACGATGAAGAATTCATCGTCGACTATCGGGCAGTCGGTGAAAGGGAATGCAGTGCCCTGCAGTTCGCCAGATGAGGTGGGGAGGTCAAGCTCGAACACGCGCCACCACATTGAGTCAAGCTTACGGCCGGGAAGCCCGTTCTCGCTTGTGTAGAGGTGTACGCCCACATCGGCTATCTGGTCGGTGAGTTCAGTGGCGTCGGCACGGTTGAAGAACACATAGGCGCCGGTAATCATCACGGGGCATGAGGGACGGGAGAATTTCTCGGCGTAGGCGGTGATTTTCCGTGTGTTGGAGCCTGGGAACACGCCCCAGTCCTCCATGTTGAAAACTGTGGCCTGATCGTCGGGCTGTAGGTTGGTTACTGTTCCGCTGTATTCCACCGAGAGGGGAGCTATGGCGGAGGATTCGCCATGACTGTTGGCAACGGTGAGCGTCACATCCTGGTTGTGGAGATAGCTGAAACGCACCACCGGCGATTCCTCGGAAGTGAAATAGGGTTCATAAGGGGTGGCGCTGACACCGCTGAACGACCAGTCCCAGGAGTCGGGATAGCCGTCGGAGCCGTCGGTGAACCGGACCGGAGCCATAGGAGCCACCATGAACCGGCGGGTGGCGGCATAGCGGAACGAGGCGGCAGGATTGATGCGGGCCACGGGTGCGCGTCCTGTGACATTTACCAGAGCTGTGTGCGTCAGGGTGGACCGGTCGCCGTTTATGTCGGTGACGGTGAGGGAAACGTCATAGGTGCCGTCGGCGGTATATATTACCGTGGGTGACTGGAGCGAGGACTCTGACGGTGTGGCGCCGGGCATTGACCAATGGTAGGATTGTACGTCGCCTTGCGAGAGATCCACGAATGTGAGTTCCTCGCCTGTAGCCACGTCCACATGTTCCACGGGTGCAGCTCCTGTGACACTGAGTCCGTCGATGGCGAAATCACCCATATAGCCTCCGGTGTTGAATGAATCCGCGCTACCGGGGCCATAGGTGAAGCGTATCTGTATCTGCTTTCCGGCATATGCGGCAAGCGACAGATCGACTTTGCGCCATGCCCACGGGCGTTCGCCGGAGCCGCGCTCGGACGACCACAACAGTTCCGAAGTCTCGAACCCGTCGGCTGAGGCATAAATGGCCAGGCGGCACTGATCGTCATAATTGAGTGTGTAGCCTATATAGGCATGTAGCTCCGCACCTTTTTCCGGCACCGGGATAAGGCCTGAGGTGGCTGAGGATATTTCACGGCGATATTGCTGATACGGGCCTTCCACATAGAGCGAGAGACGGTCGTCGGGATCGATGGCCGAGAAGCTTTTAGATTCGCCGGGAGCGGCTATCCTTTTGGTTGTCCAGGTGACATATGTTGTGGGATCGATGGTCCATGCGGAAGCGCCGTTGTCGAAATTCTCGCTCCATACAGTTGTCTGGGCTCCCTCATGACCCTTTACTGAAAAACCGGCTGTGACAAGCGTGGAGCCTGACGGGTTTTCACTGCGGGTTATCCCTGAAAAATCTATATTCTGTGCCTGACGTGGCATAGGTGCTCCCCGTTTTATTACGGGCAGCGGCTCTGCACCGTAGGAGGCTAAGGCTCCCAGCAGAGCGATAGTGAGGATTTGAATTCTGTTCATTGATATGGATTGCTTATAGGTTATGGTTTATCGTGCGAATTTAAGGGTGGCCTGACCGTGGGTGCGGGCTATGTACATTCCTGCGGGCAGAGACTCCACGGATACCGATCCGCGGCCTGTGGCCACGAGCGCGCCTGTGGCATTATATATGCAGATGACTTCGCCGGTATCGGCCGCTACCGTGTGGATGTCGGCCAGATAGGCAAGATTGCCGGCACCGGATGTCACGTTGTCAATGGATGAGATTACGTCCTGCACCACATTGAATTTGTTGATCTTAAGCTCCATATTGGTCTGAGGCATATTGAATGCTATATAGTATTTGCCTTTGGCCGGGATGCTGAACGATGAGGTGACGGGATCCGTGTAGCTTGATGCGTTCTCAAATGTGAGATCGGCTATCTTGGCTGCATAGTTTCCGGAAGTGGCTGCGTATGATATGGCAGTGACGTTTTCCTCCGGATTCTCTTCAATGTCGGGGATTTCGGTGGAGTCCACGAGATAGACGGATGCGGCCTCAGGATAACGGAAGTTGTAGCAATATCCACGTATGGTAACGCTGCCTTCCCCTTCTTCGGCGTTGAAGGGTGCCGAGAACATCCATTTTGAGCCGTTTCCGAGTCCGGAAGTAAGGTAACCGCCGGCATTGTAGGAGAAACCGCCGTTGGAACTGTTCTTAGGCATGGTCCACAGCAGGAAGTGGTCGGCGTCGGCAAAATCAGCCTCATAGGGCAGGGGGAGGGCGTCACCGAGAATCATTGAGGCGGATGAGGCCGATTCGCCTGTGAGGCCGTTGAAGTGAGGTGTCACGGTGTAGGTATAGGAGCCTAAGGGAAGTTCGATGGACGGGGTCGGGTCGGTAAATACGGTTTCCGTGAGATCCTCGGCAAGCACATCCTCGTTGCGGCTTATGGTATATGTGACAGCTTCGGTGTCAACATAGCCTCCGTTTACGCCGGTGGCCGCAGGTGCGGTGAATGTCACCACACGGCCGCTTCCGGTTTCTTCCACAGCTATTTCTGTCACGGCCAGCGGGGTGTCGGGGCCGATCCATGTGCTGACAGCCTCGGCTGCGTCCGATTCCTTGTCGCCCATAACCACAGTTACGGAATAGGTGTATTTGCCGGGTTCGGCTACGGTGGTGTCCGTATATGTGTCGGCGGCTCCGGCAGTTCTGTCCTCAAGCAGGGCTATTTCGGTCTCGCCACGGAGAATCTTCACTGTAAGGGGCGACGACAGGGCATTGCCTGTATTGTCGGAAGCGGGGTTGGTCCATTGCAGCACGGCTTCCATTATGCCTTGCTCTGAGGCTGTGGCGGTGAGGTTCTCAACCGGATTGGGGATGACTACAGTTTCCGTGACGCTTAGATCGTCAACGTAAATGTCGTTGGAATCGGACGGGCCATAGCAGCGGAATGCGATGTAATAGTTGCCTGATTGCGGAACGGATACAGTCACTTCTTTCGGTTCCGCGAGGGTGTTGGATATGGTTTCATGGAACAATTGTGTAGATACCAAAGACTCTGCATCAGGCTGTGTGCCTATGTAGACGTAAAGCTCCTTGGGGCTGGCAGCCCTGTTTACACGGGCTGTGAACGATAGTTTATAGGCTTTGCCTTCTTCCAATGCTATGCGTGGGGTGAGCGCCCATGCGTCGGCCGGGCTGCCCCAGTAATTGAGCGCATTGCTGCTGATCTGCCAGTCTCTTTTGCCTTCCTCGCCATGGAAGATGGTGAAGTATTCGAGGGCTGAGGTGGAGTTGAAGTCCTGCGAATATGGCACCGACATGGGCATTGTCACTTTGACTTCGGCACTTGTGGCTCCGGACCAGGCTGTCTTTCCGTTATAGACTGTCTTTACATTATAAGTATATGTGCCCATGGCGTCGATGGTCTCGTCGATGAAGGGAAGTTCGTCGAATTTCAGGCCTTCGGCAAGGGTCACTGTGGTGGAGGGTGATTTCAGTGTGCGGGATACAATGAATGTCACAGCTTCCGGGTCCACGTATGCTCCGTTGGATCCTTCGGGAAAATCGAATGTTATGGCGTATACATGCTCGCGGCCCTCTACCTCGGTTGCTTTCAGATTAGTGACAGCTTTCAAGTCGGTGTCAGGACCTATCCACGGTGAAGCAAAGGCGGTGGCGGCCACATTGGTGGTGCCGTTGGAGCCGTCGGTGTAGATTTTGTAATACTGTACTCCGGCCGATGTGATGGTGTTGTCGACATATGTGCCGGCACTTCCTGCTGTACCGCTTACAGATGCAACAAAAGTGGATTCATCGGCATTAAATGTTCTGGAACTGCTGCGGTATATGCGGGCGGTGAGGGATTCGTTTTCGTCAAGAGCTCCGCCAAACTGTGTCGTGGACGGGAAAGTCCAGCCCACAGTTGCCGACAGGACGCCGTTTTCGCCCGGAGTCACTGTGATGCTTTCCACTGCTGCGGGATGGGCCAACACTTCATTGACGGATATGGATTTGAAGTACATATCGCCCATATAGGAATTTGAGGTCAGGTGAAAGCCGAAGTGATATGTGCCGGTGTAACTTGGTGTGAATTTTGCCTCACGGTTCACATATAGTTTTGAGTTGAATGCGCTTTCGGAATACAGTTTCGATGACTGGCCGCCGGGGGTAGCTTCTTGTCCGGCTGTTATAGTGAATGCCTGCTTGTCGGAGCCGAATGTAGAGTAATGTTTGATATTTACGGTGATTGTGTAGGTCTTGCCCTGATGGAGGGTTACCGGCGGGGAGAATATCCAGTCGTCGGCAGCTTTTTTAGTGTTCTGGGTGTAATGGGCCGCAGTTTCGGATGCGTCGAACTCCCAACAATAGGGTGTGCCGTCGTTGTTGGTGTCAAGGGTGGTGAACTGTTCGGTGAGTGATGTTTCCGATTCTATTTCTGCCGTGCAGGGCACGTCGAGTGGTGCGGAACTCTGCGCGTGGACTGAGAATATTATCCCTGCCGAAAGGGAAAGAGATAGTAAATGTTTTTTCATATATACTGCGTTTTGTAGTGACACAATTGGTTTGCTTTAAAATTGCTACAATTGGGAATTGAAGCCATCTTTACTTACAAAACTCGTAAAAATCCCTGACATATCCAATCAAAACGATGAAAATAATATGGCGAATATTATGAAACAAACCCGGCTGCGGGTTGATGCGCAGCCGGGCCTGTTGTACGTAAATCCCTCGTATAGGGGATAGGTTGTTATTCTTCGGCCTTGAACCAGTCGCAGCTTACGTATTCGAATTTGCCGGGAGCTGTGACACGGAACACTGCGGTGTAGGCGTTGGTCGAACCGGTGTAGACTGAGAAGTTCACGGTGTAGGTTACATCCACTCCGTCGACAGGCTTTGCCTCGGGATGCAGTATTGCCAGAGCACCGGGCATTACTTCCTTGCAGAAGCGGGTCATCATCACGTCGGGTATCTGCTCGTCAGTGTAATCGGCCCAACCTTCGGGATACTGGTCGCGTGCCTTGTCGGCTCGCAGGTCAAGGTTGCCCTGATAGGCCGAGGTGCCCGAATAGTATTCATTGTTGCCGTAGGAGGTGACATAGAACTGGCCGCTCTTTATGCTTGTGTCGCCGAGCGGCTTGCATATGTTCTCGAATACCCAGTCGACGCAGGTCTGGAAATATTGCGTGCTTATGGCTATGCCTTTTCCGGCGGGGAGCGTGATCACTACCGAAGGATCGTAGAGCCATGCGCCGTTGCGGTGTACATATTGCTCGGTGACAACCCCTTTGTCAATAGTCCATTTGCCCTCCTTGAAGAGGAAATAGCTGCAAGTCCATGAGGTGGCTCCGCCGGAATAGAATTTGTAGACCACGCTGTGGGTGTCACCCTCGGCGGCATAGGGGAATTTGCGGCTAAGGTAAACGGGCAGATAATAGGCGGGTTCGGAGAAGTTTTCGTATTTCTGGCCCATGAGCGTGTATTCCTCAGGCTGGATAACGGATATTCCGTCGGGTTTGACCCACTGGCCGTCCTGATATACATAAAGGTCGTTGCGGCGCTGTGAATCCACTGTGTAGGAAGGCGCAGGGGCTTCTTCCACGCCGGTTATGAGCACGTTATAGTATTTGGGTGCTCCTCCACTCTGTGAGATGGAGGTGAAATAACCCGTGAACACATAGCTTACACCGGAGTCAAGCCCGTCGGTAATTGATGCCGGAACCTGATAGCCGGAACCGACAGCTGTGGAGGCTCCGGGCACAGTTATGTTGACATAGGAGCCGGAGAGCGACAGGGTACCTGTGAAGCGCACGTATTCGGCGGGGGCGTCGGTGGAGCGCTGTATGGCCTGATCCATTGCCGCACCGTCGATCACGGCAGGTTCCGGGTAGGAGTAAGCCATTGTTCCGGTCTTGGTGTAGGAACCGGTGGAGATGGCAAGCTGTAGGCCTTTGTTGTAGGCGCTCACTGTCTGGGTCAGCTCAATGATGTCGCCTATGGCCACATCGTCGGTGTTGAAGCCAGAGGCCTGGTAGCAAAGCACGGATCCGGAGTTGTCGGTGAGGATAAACCCGCGGTTGCATATGCCGGTAACGACACCTTTCACTGTGACTTCATCGCCGGTTTTCATTGATCCGATCACTGATGAGAGCTGTGCGCCGGCACGTCGGGGGGCGGCTGCCGGAGCGTCGAAGTCGGGTTCCTCAGCCGAGTAATTGTAGGTCACCATGACGAATTGTCCTTCGGCAGGATCCTCATACATGTCGGAGAGGAAGCCGGGTATATATTTGTCGGGGGCTTTCTCGGGTGTGAATGCCGTGACGTAACGCTGGCGGCTACCCCACAGTTCCTTGTACTGGTCCTCGCTGATGGTGGCGGATTCCATGGAGGTGTTGATGGCGGTGACTTCGCCTGGCAGAGATCCGGCCACGTTATAGGTCAGCTTTATCGAAGAGCCGTTGGCGAGCGAGAAATATGGAAAATCAGGGCTGCCCAGCAGATAGGGGATATAACGGATAGCCTCTTCCGCGGTGGCGAAACACTGGTTGGCACCTATGGCCGTGAGAGCGGCTGCGCCTTCTTCGCCGGCTGCTTTTACTGCTTCGGCGTTTGAGGCCAGAGCCGCATAGTCGGCGGCTGTGAGGGTATAGGCTACATTTTCGGTGCGGTTGTTGTCAGGGCCGCTCTCGAATCCCTTGAGGTGGTCGTCGTTCCAGGAATTTTCGTCACATGCCGTGAACGCCAAGGCAACTGAAACTCCAAGGGCTATATTTGTAATACGGTTGATTTTCATTGTGTCAAAAACTTAGAATGAAATTTTAAGGCGAACTGAATATGTGCGGCCGAAGCTGTAGAACACGCGGTAAGCGTTGTCCCATGTGCCGCGGGCGTCGGATGCTGTTGTGGCGTCAACAACGTAATTGTAGTTGAAAAGGTTGTTGACGTTGCCGAACAGGGTGGCGTCGACACCGCCTATCTTGAACTTGTAGCTGGCGTTCATGTCAAACTGGTTGCCCCAGGGTATTCTCCAGGGATCACCGACGTTGAGGGTGGTGTTGGCTCCGAGCTGGCTTGCAACGATGGTATAGTCGCTGTAGTTGCGGGCTGAGAAAGTCCAGTCGGCACCGATGCGGAAACCTTTGAAAGGCTTGAACTGTAGGCCGAGGGCACCTGTTGTCTGGGCTGATCCGCCCACTTTCACGCCTTTTTGGTTTACAGTGGCGCTGGCATGGTCGGGAGCGAGTATTCCGGAGGCGAGGTTGCCGCGGAGGTCGGCCAGAGGCTGGCCCTCCTGGTTGTAGAAATAACCGGTGGCGTTGCTGTCCCAGATCCAGTCGCCGAGCGAGAGCATACCGTCGACGTCGAGCCATGTTGTGGGTCGGTATTTGAAATTGAATTCAAGGCCCATGTGGCGTGCGTCGACACCCTCCATGTTAAGGTAATAGCGGTCGCCGGCATGTTCGCCTGATGTGATGTCGCTGCCTTTGGTCATTGTCTTGTCGAGCCATTTGGTATAGTAGCCGTTGAATGTGAAAGTGAACATGGGCGAGTGGTACTCGTAACCGATTTCAATAGCCCCTACTTTCTCGTTCACGGCGTTGGGGTTGGTGGCGTTGGATGTGGTGGACTGGAGGAATGCGCCGCCTGAGAAGAACGGTGCACGGGATATATATCCGCCGTTGAAGTATACGTTGTTGTGGCGGTCGATATTGTAGTTTACGCCGCCCTTTATGGTGCCGCCTATGAAGTTGACCCATTTGCTCTTGCTGTGGGCTTTGTCGTAATAGAGGAAGTCCTCGCGCTGATAGCCGGTGTTGGAGAGCGAGCCGGCGAGGATTGCCGTCATTCTGTTGCCCCAGAATTTGTATTCGCCCTGGGCATAGATGCCTTCCTGATGGGTGTGTCCGTCGTAGTCGCGGTATACCACATCGCCTACGCCGAGGTGCTCGTATTTCCAATTGGGGTCGGCTGCTGCCGCGTTGTTTTCGGGCTTGACGCCTTTGCGGGTGCTGTCGTCCATGTAATATTCGCCTCCGTAAAGGTCGATGATCTTGTTGTTATGGTGACCCACATAGTAGCGTACGTCGATACCTCCGGTGAGTTTCAGGCGGTCGGTGAGCTGATTGTTGTAGGTCGACACGAGTCCGTACCATTCATGGGAGTTGTTGCTCTGCGACATCACCATGTTGGAGCCGGTGGTGGATGCGGCGTTCATGTCCTGTATGGCACCGTAGTCGAATGTGCCGTCGGGACGGCGGAACAGTGTGTTGAGGTTGCCGTCGGTAGCGCCGTACCATGACGAATAGCTGAGCGATGTGCCGTTGTAGGTGCCGCGTCCCTGGCCCGAGTAGCCGCCGCCATTGGCGAGCGACACATATACCACTGACGACAGTGAGGATTTGTGGTCGATCTGCCAGATATGGTTAAGGGAGATCTGAGGTTTGTGGAAGCGGTTCTTTGATGAGGTGCGCACCCGGCCTTCGTTGTCGTAACCGAACGTGGGGTTGTAACGGTAGGGGCTTTCGCCGTCCATATAGTTCTTGACATTCTGCCATCCTTCTATTGACAGGCCGTCGCCGTTGCTGCGCTTGTCGTGCCACTGCGGCGAGCCGAAGGCGGTAAGTGACAGCTGGTGTGAGTCGTTGATGCGCTTGGAGAGGTTGACGAACCATGTGTAGGCGTCGAAGGGGGTGCCCTGTATGTAGCCGTCGCCCCATTTGCGGGATCCGAGCAGAGTGAGTGCCCAGCCGTTTTTCATAAGGCCGGTGGATACCATTGCGCCGAACTGGTTAAGGCCGTCGTTGCCCATGCCGTACCATACGCTGCCCCCTTTCTTGGTTTCAAGTGAGCGGGTGGTGATGTTGATGGTACCGCCTACAGAGGGCACGGAGAGTATGGCCGCACCTAATCCGCGCTGGGTCTGCATGGAGGTTGTCACATCTGACAGTCCGGCCCAGTTGCTCCAATAGACTCCGCCCCATTCCATGTCGTTGACGGGCACGCCGTTGATGAGCATGGCTATGTTGGCGCTCTTGAATCCGCGCATGTTGATCTTGGCGTCGCCGTAGCCGCCGCCTTCCTTGGTGGCCCATACACCGGGAGTGGTTTTGAGCACTTCGGGAAACTCCTGGTTGGAGAGTTTGGCCTCGATGGTGGATGCGTCGACAGCCGACACGGCCACAGGGGTCTCGCGTGTGCGGGCTATTGACTGTGTCACCACTACGTCCTGAAGCATGTTGGCTGCCACTTCAAGTTTTATGGTACCCATCTGGCCTCCGGCAGGCACGTTGGCCCGCTTGTAGCCTACAAATTCAAACTCGAGGGCCTTGGTGGCTTCAGGCACTTTGATAGAGAATTTGCCGTCGATGTCGGTTGTGGCCCCGCCTTTCTGGCCGGCAGCTGACACCACGACGCCCACCATCGGTTCGCCGTTTTCGTCAACCACTATGCCCCGGCAGATTTTGTCGGCAGCGAATGCCGAGAAGAAAGTCACCCATAATGCAGTGACTAAGAGAAATAGCCTCTTCTTCATACTTGTGTTGCTTGGTTTGGTTTATTACTGATAGTTAGTTGCTTATGAAGCGTATGTGATTCAATGAATGCAAATTTAAATATATTTATTTAAATCTAAAAATTTAAAATCAAATATTAAATCTTTGACCTCGTATTTAACATTTGGCGCTTCGATTATTTCTCGAAATCCGCTTGAAAATTATATAAACGGGTTTGGTGAGAGGGATAAATATCGTATATTTACGGGCAAAATTAGTTTTATCGAAAATTTGTATGATTATGAAAACAACAATCCTCCGGCGGATGCTCCCGGCTGTGGCAGCGGCGCTCGTATGTATGATCTGGTCGTGTAACTCCAAGGACACGGCTCTGCTTGATTCCGTGCCTGTGGACTCCAAGGCGGTGGCTATGGTCAATGCCAAGGATGTGCTTTCCAATATGGGATGTTCATTTGAGAAGGACGGCCTGAAGATGAGCGATGCTCTTAAATCCGTTTTTCCCTTCGGTAAGTTAGGGCAAATCGATCTGTCGGCTCTCAGTGCGGTTGCCAAAGGTATAGATATCGAGAAGCTTGTGATTTTTCAGCCTGATGGAATGCGTGATCCGGTCATGACGTTTATTGTCACTGATGCCGCGGAGATTGACAATCTTGCCACGAAAGGGGAGAACAAGGCACAGAAGAGCGAGGTGAAAGGCTACACTGTGTATTTCTCCGGCAAACAGAGTGTGCTTATAAAGGAGGACCGCGGCTGGCTCGTGCAGATGGAACCCGAGAAAGCTGCAGAGACTGTTGACGGTATTCTTGAGTCAGCTTCGGGCGAAGGCAAGTCGGTGGGTTCTGTCACGGCGCTCAATGACTTTATGGCCACAACTCATGCGGCCGGCATTGTGGCCAATATGGCAGGCAGCGGATTCGGCGACAAGGATTCATGGACTTTGGCCGATGTGATTCTTGACGGCAACACCATGGGTGTGAACATGAAGTGGGTAAAATCCACCGGCGAAGAGATAAAGCAGGATTATTTTCAGGAGATTGACACGGATTTTCTGCGTTATGTGCCCGGAGATTTCAATCTGGTGTTCGCAATGGGTGTGAAGGACGGCGAGAAACTTGCCCAGGCCATTCAAGGAGCCACAGGCATGTTGGGTTTCCAGCAGAGAGCCATACTCGGTGCGCTGATACCTTATCTCCGTCAGGTCGACGGCACATTGTCGATAGCTATGGTTACACCTGATCCCAATGCAACGGCCGATATAGACAATCTGAAATTCATAGCTATGGTGAAAATGCCGCAGGCCAAGGTGGACGAGGCTGTTTCCGATCTTAATGCCATGCTCGGCACTTATGGAGCCAAGGTGGAGAAGTCAGGTCCCGGTTACAAGGCTGTGCTTCAGGGCACGACATTCTATCTCGCCAATGCCGACGGCAATCTTGCCGTGGCCACCGTGCCCATAGAATCCACCCGCAACAACAGTCTTACATCGCGGGTGCAGAACAATGACATGGCTCTGTCGGTGATTATTCCCTCGCTTACAGGATATTTCCGTGGCGCACCTTCGTGCGGAGTGGATTTTTCAGGTGTTCTCAAGGGAAATGAAATGATGTTCAAATGCACCTTCACCGGGACTAAAGCCGGGTTCCTTGAGACTCTTGCCGTTATGACAAAATGACAGCGAGGTACAGATGCAACGTATTGACACCATAACACTGCGGGGCGTTCTGCCCCGCGTGTTTTCAGCATCGCGCGGGGAGTCGCCGGTGTCCGGATCGGAGGTTTGGCTCGCCGCACAGCCTGTGGTGTTCCGGCGGCCAGGTTCATGGCTCGTGGCTGCCGAGAGCGGCACGGGCAAGTCGTCGTTATGCAGCTTTATATTCGGTGACCGCACGGATTATGAGGGGGTGATAGAATTCAACGGGCGTGACATAGCCACTCTTTCAGTGGCTGAGTGGTGTGAGGTGCGCCGCAGCCATATAGCCTATCTGCCTCAGGATATGCGGCTGTTTCCGGAGCTTACGGTGATGGAGAACATCATGATCAAGAACAGGCTGACGGACAGGTATACCGAATCACGAATAACGGAACTGTTGGAATGCCTTGAGGTGGAGGGAAAGGCCGGCGAAAGGGCCGGGACTCTTTCGATAGGGCAGCAGCAGCGTGTGGCGCTGGTGCGTGCGCTGTGCCAGCCGTTTGATTTTCTGCTTCTTGACGAGCCGGTAAGCCATCTTGACGGGCGCCGCAATGAGGTGCTGGCGCAATTGGTGGCGGAAACGGCCTCTGAACATGAGGCCGCTGTGATAGCGACTTCGGTAGGCAACCATCTGAAACTTCCGTTCGCCATTACCATGAACCTCTGACCACATGACTCGTAAAATGAAACATCATAATCTTATCAACAGGCTGCTGCGCCGCAACATCAGTGTGGGTCAGATAGCCGGTTATGCCGTGGCCAATTTCATAGGTCTCGCAATAGTGCTTACGGCCATGCAGTTTTACCGCGATGTGACGGCGGCACGTGATGCTGATGACAGTTTCCTTTCACGCGACTATCTGATTGTGTCGCGCAAGGTGTCGGGAATGGGGTCGCTTTTCGGCGGCGACAACACTATTGCTCCCTCTCTTCGTGAGGATCTTGCCCGGCAACCATGGGTGGCGCGTATGGCACCGTTTACAGCTGCCGCCTTCAATGTATATGCGTCGGTGGAGATGGGTGGCAGGAATCTGTCCACGGCATTATTCCTTGAATCCATTCCCGATGAGTATTTCGATGTGAAACCTTCCGAATGGGATTATGATCCCGAATCGTCCGATCCCGTGCCTGTTATCATATCAAAGGATTATCTGACGCTTTATAACTTCGGTTTCGCCGCATCGCGCGGATTGCCGCAGGTGAGCGAGGGCATGGTGGGGATGGTGCCGCTTCGCATGTCGCTTAGCGGCAACGGACGTCAACAATGGGTCGACGCCAGGATTGTAGGTTTCTCATCGCGGCTGAATACCATAGCCGTGCCACAGAGTTTCATGGATCATGCCAATTCACTGTTTGCCGAAAAGCAGTTGCCTGATCCCTCACGTCTTATAATAGAGGTGAAAAAAGCCGGAGATCCTGCTATTGCAAAGTATCTCGAGGTTCATGGCCTTGAGAGTGCGGGCGACAAGGTCGACAACGGCCGCGCAAGCTATTTTCTGACCATAGTGACGGCTGTAGTCATCTCCGTGGGAGCTGTGATTTCGCTTCTTGCCCTGTTTATATTGCTTCTGAGCCTTTACCTGCTGTTACAGAAAAACCGTGACAAACTCCATCAGCTTATGATGCTCGGTTACACTCCGGCTCAGGTGTCGCGGGGTTATTACACTATTGTGGCTTGGGTCAATCTCTGTGTGCTTGCCGCATCGCTCGTTGTGGTTGTCGTGGCGTCGCAGGCTTGGGGTGAGCCTTTGAAGTCGATCGGGCTTGACGGTTCGTCGCTCTGGCTTACGGTTGCTACAGGTTTTTTGGTGACGGTTGCAGTGACGGCGGTCAATTTCATAGCTGTGCGCCGTAAGGTGGCTGGATGCTTCCGGCTTTAATGGCCGGTGTGTTAATGGCGGATCGTCAAACGAAACTTATTTTTGATAAAATTGTCGAATGCCGTTATAAAAACATAAAAAACGGCTTTCGAATGAACTTTTTCTGCCGAATTATTTGGCAATATAAAATATGTGCATTAACTTTGCATTGAGTTTCCGCCATCCGATGGTTTCCGGAAGCTAATATTAACCTCTCTCAATGCGAAAAGAGTTTAAGTATTAAATAGTTGTTTTATAGATAATTGTGTATTTGAAGCTTAATGGTAGTCGTGAGACTGCCATTTTGTTTTTCCCACCTTTACACTCCTCTAAATCCTGAGAAAAAGCAATGTCCATAATCTCATATGAGATTATGGACATTGTATAATATTGGGTTAATACTTTAGTTATTTCTTTGTTATAAGAAGAAATATACCTCGTTTGTTATGTCGAGGGGGGTTGGATCGGCAAGAGAGTTATCAACGATTTTATCAATGTGCTTGAAGCATTCCACATCGGCTTCAGTAATGTTGTAATCCACAACGTCACGATTCGCATAGTATTCGCTATCGCTGTAGCTGCGGGTAGGAATATCTGTGAAATCCTGATTCATGACATTAAAAATTTTGTTTTTATTTTTATCCATAGACTCGGAAGAGGGGTTGCAAAGTTAAAAAATAACTACGGGTAAGTTCAAATAAAAAAGGTTAAATTTTGAGGGTTGCCGGAATTATGGCGACTTTTCCTCTAAAAATCTTACTTTTTAAGATCTTTTTTAATTCTGACAGGGAATTGCGTTGCATGTCCTTCCTATCGTCATATATAAAAACAACAAGCGAGAGGCTCTCGTGTTCGATGTTGTTAAGGATACTATCGTGGAGTGGACGAATGGGATAGGTTGTGGCATCCAGAACCATTATGTAGGTTTCAAAGCCGTCCTTATGTACTTTAAAATGTCTCCACGGTATTTTCTTGGCTACAGGCAATTCGGAATAATTGCATGAACCGAACAGCCGGGTAATTATCCGGTCATTTAAACGCCCGTGATATGTTTCAGGCCGTATTTGGAGACTATAGGGTATCTGCGCTTTTTCGCCGTTAGTTATTATAGAGGGATCTATGTGTTGGTTGGCAGTTGAATAAAGTTTATGGAGTTTGTCGACTTGCCATTTGTTATCAGCCTCACGCCATAGTTTGAGGGTATATAGAATCTCATTATAACGCTCTATTTTTATCAAAGTTGCGCCTGAATCATATATCTTACTGGGGTTGTTGACAGAAAAAAATCCGGAATTCAATATCTGCTGGCATTTATTGGCCAACTTGTCAGGTTCCTTGGATCTATAGCCATGGTCATGACCGGTCAGGCATAGATCGGCCATATCCACAATTTGGTCATAGAGGTTGGTGCGGTCGGTCTCGGCATATTGATCAGGGCTTAGATGCCTTAACGAATGGTGGAAAAGGGCAACGATATAATATCCTTTCTGCTTGTACCGCTGAATCTTATGGAAAAGGTTGTCAATATATACTCTGTGGAGCATGATGTAACGGAAATTTCCGCCGATGTCACACCATGAGCTGTTCAGTTCAATAAAAATGATCTTTTCCCTTTCAAAAACTCTGCATCCTGTAGCGTCTATTAATTCTTGGGGTAAAAAAACTTGTTGAAGAGATTGGTTTAGATTTCCGAGTCCCGGATCTATATATTGTTGACCGGATACAAGGAATTTCCTGCGGAATGCAGCATAGGGGGTTAAGGCGTTCAGGGCTTCGTGGGGAATCCGGGTGTTGTTGTTTGCAAGCCATTGTGCCGTGCGTTCAATGTAGCTTCCCTTTTCTGCAATATCTTTTGTGTGGAGGTCATGGTTGCCGGGAACCATCATGATATACCGGTCTTGCAGTCCTGCGGCATTGGCGATTTTACGTATGGCCTCACCGGCATAACCGGTGTCACCGGAATTTTTCATTTCGCCAAACAGATCAATGTTTCCTTTATTGACTATATCACCGCATATACATAGGAAGTCCGGTTTCCAGAATCCATCGTTGCCCCAAAGTTCACGAAGCGTTCTTGTAAAATTCTCAAGACTTGTGGAGAACTGGGCATTGTCACGGACAATGTGCATGTCCGCAATGCTTAATATCACCATGCTATTTTAAAGTTATCAGTTTGAGTATGTTTTTATGATAGATATGAAACAGGGTCATATAAAATATGGAACGCACTGCAAAATATTGATGGATGGCAATTCCGTCAATACAGAAAAATCCACCGCAGGGATCGGCAAGCAGATTGCCGAAGATGTCGGCATCCTCCTGAGGAATATCCGGATATCCTTTCTCGTTACGGCGCAACAGTTTCTCAAAATGCTCCCTCATATCATGGTCAAGATCCCTGTCCATGTCACGTATATACACTAAATAGCCCGATAGGAACCCATAAATGAAATCGGCGGTGGAATCGGCGAAGAGTTGCGTCGGAATGATACGTTCGTTGAACATGTCAATGCAACTTTTGTAGATGTTGTTGCGGTTTCTATAAATTTCTGCAGTGGCATTTTCAAGAATCTCAGAAATGTCGTCATACTTCTGCTCAGCCTTAACGCGTATTTCAGGATAAGTATTGAAGATAATCTTGAAAAAAGTATTCTTTATCAGCTGTGAATAGTTGAATTTCTCCAACAGTTCATAGATTATCTTACTTAACGTTAGGGCATCTTCAAAATAACATATCCACTCGGAGCTGAAGGTGGGATCGAATGGTTGGAATCTCATGTCTTTTGCATCTTCGTGGTTTTCCGAGCTGATCATCCTGACAAGCAAAATCCGGACCATGAACAGGAAGAATGTGTTTTTGTCAATGGCGTTTGCCGGATTATAAAGCATCGGTGTCTGCATGAGGTAACGCCAATACCAGTACTGGAATAATTCAAAGTCGTTGTTATAACCGTAATAGAATGCCAATGAATCGGCCATGAAACTTACCAACACTTCCCTGTCGAGGCTATGGAAAAAAGCTGAGTGTACCTTATTGGCGGGATTGAACTGATAGTGATTGTATATCTGTATTTTAAGGCGGTACATAAAATCGTTGTCGAAAAAACGTTTCAAAGGCATGTTGTCCTTGTCGGCGTTTTTGGTTATCTCAGGCGGTAGAAAATTGAACATCTCTTTCCATACAGTTGTCACAAACAGCTCGGGATATGTGACATGCTGCATGTTTATGCGGTAAGAGTGGTCCGAAACATGGATACGTTCGTAACCTGAGATGTACATGAAGTTTTTAGGCTTGTCAACACCGCAGCATTTCATGAGCATCTTATATGTATAATCCATGGCGGATATTATCTGCTGTATACCCCCGTTCCATTCCATATTGAAATCAGAGAGTGTGCGCATGCGGTTGCTCTGGTGGAACCTGTTCAGATAAGCCTGTTCAAAATCGCGCAGAATTGAGTCAAGCCATTCATGGATCTCGCGTGAATTGTAATCGGATTCGCCAGTGTAATATCTTTTTATCGTCACGTCAAGGAAATCAAGAAAAGGACGCAACCCGATGAATGATACAGCGAAAGCAGGATCCTGAATGCAGTCGTTGTAGTTATGATACATTTTCATTATGCGTTCTTTTATGACTTTGGATAGACGTGTTTTGTCAAGATAGCTACGCAGGGACACAAGAAATGCCCGATCATATACATATTCCTTAAAAGTAAGCCTGGTATTGGGGTGGTTGTCCAGTTCTTCGTCAGGTATTGTTTTGTGCTTGACGTAATCTGAAAGTATATTGTGGTCATCTTCAACAGATACATCAATCTGGAGTTTCCGTATGTTGCGTTTGTGGATGTCAAGACCGCGTAATTCATCCAAAATTATGAAAAAGCTTTTGCTGTCCTCTCCAAGGACTTTGTGGTCGAGCGGTAGGCAAACTTTAGTGTTGGTCACGTATAGTTTGTCTTTCCATATTTCGTCTTTATTTAACCCTAATCTGTTCATACATCGGGACAGATCGCCTGTGAAGTTGGCTATATGCCCCGGTTTTATTGTCCAGGTGAAGGTGATGTGGCAATTGTCGTCGGGAAGTAGTTTGGGAATGTCGTTGCGGTTTATTGCATATCCGCTGACTGAGTATGAGGATGAAAAGATATGCGCATCCTCTATTTTAATATCTTTGCATGTTGCGGCAAATGAATCCCGGTACACCTGGTCATACCATTCTTTATCGAATGATTCCAGCTCCTTGAATTGCAGGTTGCGTATGCGAAACACAATTTCGGTTATGTCACGCATTGAGTTTGCGAAGCTTACAGCTATGAGCTCGTCACTGCCCACTCCGTTCAATATTATAGTGGAGGATGGTGAATCATGAAGGATGGACTGAATTCCGGTTTTTATAAGTTCTGTATAGTATAGTCCATTTCCGCATAGGAAGATTGGATTGGTCTTTAACCGGGTCACACATGTGAAGGGATAGGCGGATATGATTTTGGGGGCGAAAGCTCCGAGCAGGTTGTTATCCTCTCCGACTCGCATGGTATTAAGTCCTACAACAAGCTGGTAGTCATAATTCTGGTATCTGGCATTGTCTTTGCCGTTGCCGTTGAACGGATGGAACACTCTGTTAGGATATGAGAAATCGTCGAATATCGAGAAAAACATCAGGTTGTTGTCACCGAATGTTTTATATCCTATGGGATTGTATATCTGAGGATTATTTATCTGATTACGTTTGATGCTGCCTGCACGGCCTTCCTTGTATTTATGGGATAATTCGGAGGTTATAGTGTTATTAAAGAATTCTTCTTCCGTAACTCCATAAGGGACTGAACACATACCTATCAGTAGGCCGCAGTTGTCAACTTTGAATTCAGGAATCATGATTATCAGATATAGAAGGCTGGTTGTGTTGATAAAATAATCGCAAATATAACAATTTTAGATTATGGCCTATATGTTTTAAGATAAATATTATGGTTTAGTGTTAATGACATTTTTTATTTGAGGATATAGATTGCAGGGGTTCATTAAAAAGATAAGAAGCCTGTGCTATTTATATAATTGTAGCACAGGTTTCTATTGATTCGTCGCATCAGATTAGTGGCTTCGGCGGGATTCGTGCTCTTTGGGGGCGCGGTAAACGTTGTTGACTTTGGCGGCGCCGAATGACCATGACGCGCGGAATGCTATGGCGTGTGAGTGTATGTCATTATGGGTGTGTACCGTGCAGTCGTTGTAGTGTGATGTGGATTTCGTGATGTTCAAGCCGAACGGATCGTTGACTGATACTGAGAGATTCAAACGGTTCTTTAACAAGGAATAACGCAGATCGCAGCCGATGAGGGAAAAAGCCTCGTATCGGGTCATTTTGTCGTGACGAGGAAAATAATGGCTGAAGTGCAGGTTGAGAATAAGGTTTTTCTGCCTGTTTAGCATCCATGAGGTGTTCAGCTCAAGTTTGCCGCTCCATCCATAGTCGCCAGCAGATAGGAAGTCGCTGATTTTTGAATGGGTATGGGAATAGAATATTTCGCCACCGGCCTTTATGTTCCACCACCATGTCAGGTTCCGGCTATAGGAGGCATATAATCCAGTCTTGTTGCTGTTCATGCAGTTTTCGGGGATTGTGTATTGGCTGCCGTCGGGGTTGAAGCGGGTTATGTAGCCGGTGGCGTTATGGATGTAGGAATTATACAGAACGGCATAGACACCTCTGTGGCTGTAGTTGATTTCGGCATTGTGGGAAATGCCCGGTTGCAGATCCGGATTGCCCGAAACGTAGTCGGTTGTGGTGGTGTAGTAGCGAAACGGATTGAGGTCGTTGAAGTTAGGGCGGCTTAGGTTCATTGCGTAAGAGAGTGACAGGCGTCCGGCGCCTGCCTTGTTCCAACTTAGGTTCAGTGTCGGCAGAATATGGCCGTAGCTGTTGTCATGGCGGCTATGGCCGGTTTTCTGCAAGCCTCTTACATCGGTATGTTCATATCTCAGGCTTATTTTGCCGTAGAAGTAGGACGAGAAGTTGCGCTCAGCGCTCAGATATGCTGCTGCCGTGTGCTCGGAATAATCGAATAGGTCGGTGTTGAGCTGGGTATTGTTTCCGATTGAAGTATAGGCCGCTCCCGCTTCCATTTTCATAAACGGCAGAGGAAGCAGTGCGTCAAATTTTACAGAATGGATATGGTAGAGGTTGTGGGCTTTGTCGGATATATGTGAGGCGGAGGTGTTGTCAGTTTCCGTAATGACCTCCGATGAAGACCGGGTGTCTTTGTTGAAATAGTTGTAAGTGAGACTTAACATTTTCCCTGTGCTGTCGAGTTTCCAATCCGAAAAAGCCGTAAGCGTTATCGCGTTGTCGGGCAGGGCTGGGGAATGGTTGACCGACATCGAGGAGACTGAGTTATCCACGGTGAGGTCATGCACTGTGCTGCTGAGGCGCGAGGTGCTGAAATTGGCAATTGTCCCGGCTGAAAGGCTATTGGAGAACTTGTATTTGAAAATGCCGTTGGCTGAAAATATCCTGTTGGTGAAACGGTTTGCGCGGCTGGAGATTCTGGTATGGTCGGCAAAGGCATATGTCCGGTCCAGGTCGTTTATCCCTTTGGTGTCCTGCCAGGTGGCGTCGGCGGACAGTTCTATTTTCCGTGTGGTGTGCGATATGCTGCCTCCTGCCATATAGCTGAAATCTTCACGCACATTGCCGCTGCCCCACAGGTTCCCGCGCGTTCCCAATGACTCGTTTTTTGTGGTTATGCTGATATAGGCAGTGTTGCCCGAAGCCGCATATCGGGCCGGAGGTGTGGTGAGCAGTTCTATTTTCTCGATACCTGACGACTGTAGGTTTTTCAACAGCAGGGTTATGGCGTCATCGGACATCTCCAGCAGGTGTCCGTCGACAATATATCGCACGGAGGATTTGCCGGCCACCGACACATGGTCATTCTCTACTGACACGCGCGGAATGCGGTCCAGCACTTTTATGCCGTCAAGTCCTGTGGCATAGGGATCGTTTTTGACGGTGTAGACAATCCGGTCAGGCTCTGATTTCAGAACCGGACGACGTGCCACGACAACGACATCGTCGAGTTCAAGGGTCTTTTCCCACGTTGCAATGAGTGAATCGGTGTTTTCCTGTGCGTAAAGGCACACGGGTAGCATGGCCGCTCCTGTGAGCAGCTTACGGAATATGTTCATATTATGTGGATTAGATTATTTAAATGCTTTCTCTTTGCCTTGGATGAAGAAGAATGCTTTTCCGTCGTTGTCGATCTGGAGGCCAATGTGGATGGTCGCGCCGTTGTTGGTCACTTGCAAAGAGGTGTATCGTCCGTTACCGTCATTGTGCTCGGAATACTGGCTCGCCCTGTTACGGTCGGCAGCTATTGCGTCGGTGATCTGCCGGACGATGGTGGGATTCTTCTTTTTTATGGTCAGGCCGCGGTAATAGTTGCCGTTGTTTTTATATATGGATGTGGATACATCCCGGTGGGAGTTATATCTTCCGTCGAAAAGCGTTTCCACGGTGAGGCGCGGTGGCCTGGCAAAAGCTGTGAGCGCACTTATAAGAATTATGAGGGTGAATATCGTACGTTTCATGGCATTGCATCAATGTGGTTGATAAAATTCTGTACTTTAAGCTGTTCGGCTTTCTCCATGGCCTCCATGTGGGTGATGAAAGCTTCGGCCTTGGCCATGTCGGCGGTGACTTGCTCCATAGCTTCATGATCATCGACCCTATGGCCATCGGCGTAGGCTATATATTCATTTTCAGGAAGAGTGCCGCGAGTAATGCCTATATAGGTAAGGGAGGTAGCAGCTATTATTGCCACAGAGGCAGCTATTTTTATGAAGTTATATCGCCGGCGTAAGACAGGTTGAGGCTTCGGCAGAAATATTGCATCGGACAAACCCATGATCTGCCTTGTGGTGGAAATCAGCTCGGAGTCGTGGCCTGTAATGAGGAGCAGATACTCCAGTTCCCTTTCTTCAATAACTGACAGTCGGCATTCGTTGTACAGCCGGCAAAGCTGTTCAAGTTCCTGTTTTGAGATATTTTCAAGCTGTGTATTCATCCGTTCAGTTTTTTATAGGTTTCCCTTATTTTTTTGCGGGTGCGGCTCATATTCATGCGTACAGCATCCACCGACATTCCGAGCCTGGCCGCTATCTGCTCGTATTCCATGCCGTGGTGGGTGACGAGGATGTAGATATGTCTCTGGGCTTCGGTGAGATGTTCGGTAAGCAGGTGTTCAAGCGATTCGATATCGTCATCAGTGTAGGGCGTCACCGTGCATGTGGCAGCCTCGGACTGATCGAGCGGGAGGGTTCTCTCTTTGCGCAGCCGGTCGATGCACACATTTTTCAACACGGTGAACAGTTTGTTGCGTGCTTCGGCATCAGAGCTTATGGATCCTTGCTTGAGCAGGTTGTAGTAAGCGTCATGTAATGCGTCACGGGCATCCTCATCGTTGTTGAGGAATTTGAGTGCGCTGCGGTGCAGTTTGCTTCGCAGCGCCAGAAATGAGGATGTCAGCAGGTCGAGTTCCATAACGTTTATATATTAGATACGGAAAACTTGCCCGGATATAACATCCCCGTCAAAAATATTTTTGGCAAAGTCTTTCCGATAGACTTGGAAGTCAAAATAAGTCAGTAATTTTGAAGTGTGATAATGTTGAAATAGATATTGGCATTATGGAGAATGGAAAAATAGAACTGAGCCGCGATTATGACGTGCTCACAGCGATGTGGTTTGCTTCCGTTAAAGCCACGCATGATTTTCTTTCCGATGAGGATATAGAGTTTTATCGTAAGAAAATACCTGTGGAGTATATGCCTAATGTGGATCTGTATGCTGTACGGAATGACAAAGATGAGTTGTGTGCTTTTATAGGGTTGGGCGAGGATATGGTGGAGATGCTGTTTGTGCATCCGGATGATATGGGAAAGGGCTATGGATCCATGTTGCTGAAGTTCGCTGTTGAGGACAAGGGGATCCGTAAGATTGATGTAAATGAGCAGAACCTCCGTGCGTATGAATTTTACAGAAAGCATGGCTTTTCAGTGGCGGGACGTGACGCCGTTGACGGAGAGGGCAGACCGTTCCCGATATTGCATCTGGAGTTGCGGCAAGGGGGAACCATATAAAATTATATAGGGCTCAGTTCTGTTGGCGTTTTCTTCAGATATAGCCGGTAGGCTTTGCTGGAAATTCCATCGAATACGTAATTGTCGGTGAGTGTGAATCCGCATTTCACGGCTACGCGTTGTGAGGCCATGTTGCGTTCATCGGTAGTGATAATGAGGGAGGCAAGGCTCAATGTGTCGCGGCAATATCCGATCAGGGCTTCAAGAGCTTCTGTGGTAAGTCCGGCACCCCAGTAGGGATAGCCGATCCAATAGCCTGCCTCACGTTCGGAAGGAGATGTTGGGTAGTGCTCGGAGCCTTGGGGCACAAGTCCTATGCAACCGATAGGTTCGGCGGAGCTTTTGAGCACCATGGCGAATGTATGTGGATTTGGTGCGAATACATCCCTGATTACCATCCGGCTCATATCCGGGGATGTGTGGCATGGCCATAGGGCAAGTTCGCTGACTCTCTTGTCGGAGGCATATTTGTAAAGTGCGTCAGCGTCACTTTCGTACCAATGCCGCAAAATCAATCGTCGGGATTCAATCATATCTGTTTGTGCTGGCTGATATTCAGGATTTCTTTTTGGAGCAAATCAAGGAAGTTGGCGGCATGGGCTCCGTCCATCTGGGTGTGGTGGAATTGGAATGAAACCGAGAGGGTTGTCTTGAACCAGCATTTGCAGTATCTGCCCCAGATCATGAACGGGTTGTTGAATACGCCGCTGTACATTCCAACAGCTCCGTCAATATCGAACCGGGCCAATGCCGATGTTCCGATGACCATGCTGTCCACGAGGTCGTGATTCTCGCAGGAGTCGGCGACCTTGTGTGTGAGCCGGAGATAGTCGGCGTTGAATGTATTTAAGTCCTGTGAGAACGGGATATCGCAGGAACTTACCTCTCCTTCCCTGTTGGCCACTATGGTGTTGACGGCAATAGTGTCATACTGGATGAGCTTGTCGCCTACGGGGAGCATCATGAATTCCTTGACCTGGCTTGCTGCCCGGCCGATACACCAGCACATAAGCATATTGAATTTCAGATGTTGACGGCGGCTGATTCTGACGAGCCGCGACACATCAAGCTTCCGGAATAAAGTGACCATAGGCATAGGTGCTTTCATCCACATCTCAAAAGCGTAGGCGCGGGTTGTATCCTTCGGGTCTATTTCTCTCATAATTTTATGATATATTGTGGTTTAAAGATACGAATAAGCGAGGGCAAAATCAAGCTCGCTTGAATTTTGCCGAGCGGAAGTATCTAAGGCGTCAGCCAAAGTTATGAAAAAGTTTGCCTGCGGTCGTTTATTACGGCCTCGAAATTTTCCAAAGCCCATCCGATTAAGGAATATATATGTGGAAACAGCGTATTGGCACGCTTGGTCAATGAGTATTCTACACGTGGAGGTACTTCGGCGAATATCTGCCGCTTTACCAAGCCGTCTTCTTCAAGTGTGCGGAGTGTCGCGGTGAGCATTTTTTGCGATATATCCGGGATTTCTCTTTGAAGTTGCTTGAAGCGCAATGTCTGTCCATCGGTGCGTTCAAGTGTATACAATGCAAGGAGCGACCATTTGTCGCATATGCGTGACAGTATGTTACGTATCGGGCAACCTGGGAATATCGCGTCCTGAATGGTCTTTCTATCCATGTAGTTCATTTTTATATTTGCAATACAAAAGTAAGTAAAAGAAAAATCGTTTGCAATTTAATTTTTTTACTCCTGCAATACCATGGTTCTCAGCAATGGTTACAAAGTGGTAACCAACCCACCTGCCAGTGCCTACTTGACAATGGCTCAGCCGATTATTAACTTTGCACCATAAATCATAAATTAATGCATGATATGAACGAAGTGAAAAAAATCAACAGCGGCGAGCGATATGCTCACGCTTCAGTGGGAAGCCTGCATGGCTTCGAAGGAAAACAGTTTGTCAAGGACGTGACCGGGGCTACATCGTGTGAAATATCTTTCGGCACATTGCCTGCAGGTGTCTCGGTTCCCTTTTTCCACAGCCATAAGGCAAATGAGGAAAACTATATAATTCTCTCCGGAGAAGGTAAATTTCAGATTGACGGCGAGGTGGTTGATATTGCCGAAGGTTCGGTGATACGGGTCTCCACCAATTGTGACCGTAATCTCAAATGTACCTCTTCCATTCCTATGACCTATATCTGTATTCAGGCTAAGGAAGGTAGTCTTGAGGGCTATACATCGACCGATGCCGAAATTACCGAAAGAGAAGATCTGCTCTGATCGCCTGATAAATATCTATTGTTCAAGGATAATTTCAGTAACTCACAGGGCTGATACTATGTCATAGTAGAAGAATATAGGTCACTAAACAATTTCTAAAGTGGTGGTTGAGCGTGATGTCGCTCAATCACCACACTTTTATAATTCAAATGAGTGTTGTAATTGACGGATAATAGCTAACTTTACGCAGAATAAATAAGGAAAATATAATATGGGACAAAAATTCTGTCAGAGTTGCGGTATGCCGCTGAATGACGGCATCAAGGGAACAAACGCCGACGGTAGCCGCAACGAGGATTACTGCGTCTATTGCTACAAAGATGGCAAGTTCACTCAGGATATGACTATGGAGCAGATGATTGATTTCTGCGCACAGTTTACAGATCAGATGAATGAGCATACGGGGTGGAATCTCACTCCCGAACAGGCCAAGGAGCAGATGCGCCAATTCTTCCCGCATCTGAAACGATGGAAGCAGAAGGACGGGAAAACAATTGTTGAAAAGGCTGTTGATTTGTTGGCCCAGTGCAATGAAGTCATAGTGGCTTCAATCAATTCTGGCGGGTTTCCTCGCCCCGTGCCTATGGCAAAGGGCCATACATCAGGATGCAACGAGGTGTGGATGGCAACGGGAGCCGATTCGGAGAAAGTGGCTGATTTCAGGATGAATCCCAAAGCCGGGTTATGCTATTCCTCAGCCGGCGACAGTGTCGCTTTGCGCGGAACTGTTGAAATAGTTACCGACGATTCAATTCGCAAAAAAATGTGGCAGGACTGGTATATCAATCATTTTCCCGGTGGTCCCACTGATCCCAATTACTTACTTCTCCGGTTCATAGGCAGTGAGGCCACCCTTTGGATAAATGGAGAGTTCGTTCATGAAAATCTGATAAACTAATTTTACATAATCCATGAGCAACGAAATTCTGTATATCCTCTTGCCCGACTATGCGGCGCATGAGGCAGTCTATCTTTCACAGGCTATTGCTTCCGATGAATTTGCCATGAAGGATAATCCCAAATATGTCAACAAGGTGGTGGCTCCGGCTTTGGAGCCAGTCAGATCCATCGGCGGCTTTCTTACTATGCCTGATTATTCATTTGCGACGATGCCGGATGATTATGCGGCATTGGTGCTGATTGGAGGCTTCGGATGGAATACATCTGTTGCAGATCAGGTTGTGCCAATTGTCCGGCATGCCATTGCGAAAGGCAAGATTGTCGGTGCAATATGCAATGCCGCGTCGTTTATGGCAAAGCATGGATTTCTCAACTCAGTAAAGCATACCGGCAACGGTCTGGAGCAACTGAAATTGTGGGGCGGCACCAATTACACAAACGCTGAGGGATATATACATGCCCAAGCTGTGAGTGACAATAACGTCGTGACTGCCAACGGCTCTGCAACGCTCGAATTTGCAAAAGAGTTGCTTTTATTGCTTGAAAACGACACGCCGGAGCGCATCGAAATGTACTATCAATTCAATAAACAGGGATTCTGCAACTTATTTGGTGGAGATGTGATGTAGAGGCCGGGATTATTTCATCTCGGTTGCTTTACGAAGCAGGATACATTCAGCCGGGGCGGCTCCATTGAGCCGAATCACCGAATCGTTCTGAACATCTATTGTGGATATCTGTGGCAGGATCCTGCGCAAAGCGTCCTCTGTAGCCATGTTGTCGCAAGCCATCTCGGTCATGGCTCCGTCGCCGAGAGTTATGGAATCACCCTTTACGGTATAGGGCCCTGAGATTGTGTTGCAGTTGGTTTGGATGAAATATGTGCTGTCCTCGAAACTGATATATTGGCGGACACCGGGCACAGCTTCTTCCGGCCGTACATAATCCGAATCATTGAATACAATGTTTTCTATGTACCACTGACCCCGGATATCTGCATTCGTCACGGTTTCCAATGTTGCACTCTCTGCCACATCTGCGCTGTTGGTTTTAGTGCCGGAGCATCCTGTCGCTATCACTGCTGACGCCGCAGCAAGGGTAATGATCGATTTAATCTGTAGTTTCATTTTATGTTTATCTGATTTGAAAATCAATGTACGAAGCATATGCCGTTTCGTATTCTTTTGCAAAGTTAGCGGACTATTGCAAATCATATAATCCAATTCACTCAATTTAACAATGTGATTCTTTTTCAAAAATACAAAAATTCCTTTCAATCTCACTGGCGGGATAATACTCCTTGCGTTCCTCGGTCTTGTCGATGTTTTATTATCGTATCGAAGTTCTTGTGCCCCCAATCTATAAGTTTTTGGACGAGAGGCAATAGCGTCTTACCGAAATCGGAGACCGAGTATTCTACCCTCGGAGGCACATCGGGATAGAGCTGACGGTCAAGAATCCCGTCGGTGTATAGTTGTCGCAGGACTTGCGAGAGAACTTTTTCTGATATAGACGGGATTGTTCTGTAAAGTTCGTTGAACCTTACAGGCTCATTCTCCGAAACTTTCAGGAGCACCACCAAAGCCCATTTGTTACCCATCCATTCAAGCATGGGAGCGGCCTTGCAATATTCGTAGTCCAATTTTTTTGCCATTTTATCGATGTCGGAACTTGTTGGTTTTGTGCAAAACAAACCTTTCGGTAAGGGCCAAACCAACTAGTAAGTTGTTGCTTTACCGCTGATTCTCACCTAATTTTGCACTACAAAATTAACGAAAAACAACCGAGATATGAAGATAACAATCATAAATGGAAGTCCGAGAAAGAGCGGCAATACTTCAAAAATGTGTGATGCTTTCGCACGAGGTATCAGAGATATCTACCCAAAGGCAGAGATAGTGACCATATTTCTGTATGATCTCTCCTTCAAAGGGTGTGTCAGTTGCTTCGCCTGCAAACTAAAGGGAGGCGTAAGTTATGGGAAATGCGACCTGCATGACGACTTGACTCCGGTTTTACAAGAAGCCTCAAACTCTGACATGCTTGTATTGGCGTCACCTATATATCTTAGGGACATAACAGGTGAGATGAAATCATTTCTCGAAAGATTGTGCTATCCTTATGGCTCATATGAAACCGGCTACCGCTCTCTCGCTCCTAAGAAAATGAAAACCGTTACCATCTACACAATGAATACTTTACCGGAATACGCTCCACAAGGAGCTATGGACAACATTGATATGTTCGTGGGGCATATATTTACTCCACCAAAACGTATATGCGCCTACAACACATACCAATTCCGTGACTATTCAAAGTATTTGGTAGAGGTGTTTTGTGAGAGTGAAAAGAATGGGTATAAAAACACAATTTTCCCAAAGGAATTGTTCGCAGCGTTCAATCTTGGTAAGGATTTAGCTTACAATCTCCTAAACCTAAGCGTGGACTAAGAAGATGTTAGACTCATGTCCCGTCTTTCAGCCTGCTCGTTTCGGATAGGCTTTTCTTTTTAAGAATTTTATGCGTTTAAAAGTATGTCCGATTGCCAATGCAAGGAACACAAAGCCGATCTTGCCGTGGATGCCGCCAATCGGTGAATGTGTATATGTACCAATCCAATGAAAGATAGCGACCAACGCGCTTATCAAGGTGAGCAGTGCGAAAATGGCAAGCCAGCGTGTAACAGGCGATTTTTGTTTTCGCAATCTTTGAACCCATGATTTCCAACCGAAATGGAGATAAAGATGCCACCTGGAAAAGGCGCGTGCGTTTGACCCCTTCGGGCACGCGGGACTGACCCCTTTGGGCGAAATAAGAATGACCCTTGCGGGCGAAATAAGAATGACCCCTGTCGA
>URII01000019.1 GCA_900547825.1 uncultured Porphyromonadaceae bacterium | reverse complement strand
AATTACATACTGATGCTGTCAGGATCCAAGATATTCTCGTATGCCGGCCAGCGCAAAGGAATACGGGAAGCCAGAGTCCCGCTCTGATTTTCAGTTCATCCATAAATAAAAATCTTTTACAAGCTCACGATATGCTTCGGAATACCCGCCGTCGTGAGGATTACGAATATACAGGACATCATGAGAATATCCTCCATCAGTACCTTTCACAAGCATCCATAGCGACCGTTCGGGCAAATTGCTTTTCCGACGTGTGACCACGGAGGTGTGCCGCCTCACGCTGAGGCCATGAAGCACTGCATGGAATTCGACTTCCTCGTCGCGCAACGAGGGTGCGACAAATGCCAGCCGACCTCCCGGGCGCAACAAACCGGCACTGTGCGATATGAGACTTTGCAGATTGAATCCCGAACCGTGACGGGCCATAGCGCGGCGTGCATCGGGTGCTTTCTCACCTGTTCCGAAAAAAGGAGGGTTCGATATTATCAGATCAAACCCGCCACCGCCGCCACACTCCATTTCCAGAAAATCGCCGGCCACAGACTGAATCCTCTCCGCCCATGGGGAAGTCTCAAAATTCGCTTTAGCCTCATTGGCGGCCACAGGGTCAATCTCGATTGCTGTGATCAAAGCATTCTCCGCACGCTGGGCCATCATCAGTGCAAGCACACCGGTGCCGGTGCCCGCATCGAGTATACGCCTTGCGCCTGCCACTTCGGCCCATGCACCGAGCAATATGCTGTCAGTGGTTATCTTCATGGCCGACTGCCTGTTGCTTACGGCAAACTGACGAAAACGGAATATGTCACGGCTCACCGGATCCATGCTCAGCGTTTATCCACATTTCCTTCGTAGAAGTTTATGAAAGCCTGGTTGACTGCGCGTATTCCACCGGCCGTGGGATAATTCCCGGAGAAATACCAGTCGCCCGGAGTCTCAGGAAGCGCATCATGCAACCCGTCAAGGGTCTGATATACTATACTTACCGAAGCTTTTGTCCCCTCGGGAGTCAACATTTCAGCTATCTTGTCGGATATCTCGACATCTGTAAATGGTGCATAGACAGCCTTGACATGGTTTACCGGTACAGCAGCTGACGAATCCATATCGGCCTTACATGCGGCATACACCTCGTCAAGCACATGCGACATTCCACGCTCATGCAGCAGCGCCACAGCAGCCTTGAAAGCTATGAACTCGCTCATACGCGACATGTCGATACCGTAACAGTCAGGATAACGAACCTGCGGCGAGGAAGACACTACAACAATCCTGGCCGGATGCAACCGGTCAAGAATTTTTATAATAGACTGCCGCAGAGTGGTACCCCGCACTATACTGTCATCTATCACCACAAGATTATCCACACCATTACGTATACAACCGTAGGTGACATCATACACATGTGCGGCCAGATCATTGCGTGTGGCACCCTCGGCTATGAATGTGCGCAGTTTTATATCCTTTATAGCTATCTTCTCCACTCTCAGCTTCCGCGACATTATGCTTTCAAGCTTTCCGGCAGTAAGCTCCCCGAGCTGCGAGGCTTTCAGTATGTCGTCGTTCTTCTGACGGTCAAGATGCTTTTCAAGTCCCTCCACCATACCGATAAAAGCCACTTCGGCAGTGTTGGGAATGAATGAAAACACACTGCAGTCAAGATCATTATCAATCTGCTGTATTATCTGAGGCACAAGATTACGCCCCAACAATTTCCGCTCACGGTAAATGTCAGCATCACTGCCGCGTGAAAAATATATCCGCTCAAATGAACAGCGCCTGTTGTCACCTTCGGGAAGTATCCTCTTGCGTGATATATCGCCGCCTTTTGTTACAATAAGGGCTTCGCCCGGTACAAGTTCTTTTACCGATGAACGCGGCACATCGAACACGGTCTGTATCACAGGCCTTTCGGAGGCAAGCACCACGACTTCATCGTCAGCATAATAGAATGCCGGACGGATGCCGTTACGGTCGCGCAACGCGAACATATCGCCTGAGCCTGTGGCTCCGCATATCACGAATCCGCCATCCCAGGTGTCGGCAGCCATGTCAAGGACATTGGCCATGTCCAGCTCACTTTCTATCCTCTCTGTGAGTGCGGGGTTTTCAATCTCGTCACGGTACTTTTTATACAGGCGGTTATTCTCGCGGTCAAGAGCATATCCGAGCTGTTCGAGCAGCAGCACAGTGTCGCTGTAGATACGCGGATGCTGTCCGTTGGCCACGACCCGTGAAAAGATTTCCTCCACATTGGTCATATTGAAGTTGCCACACAGCAGCAGATTGCGCGAACGCCAGTTGTTACGCCGCAGGAACGGATGTACATACGAGAGTCCACTCCGCCCGGTAGTGCTGTAACGGAGGTGCCCCATATTTATTTCCCCCACGAAAGGTGAATCCTCCGAGTCGGTTACCGATCCGTAGATCTGAGAAAATATGTCCTGAATGGCACCCGGGCCGAGAGCACGTTCACGAAAAACGTACTCACAGCCCGGATTTGCATTCATCTTCACCACACCTGCGCCAGCGCCTTCCTGCCCGCGGTTATGCTGTTTCTCCATAAGCAGGTAAAGCTTATTAAGGGCATAGGTGTAAGTGCCATATTTCTCTTTATAGAACTGAAGCGGCTTCAGCAGGCGTATCATCGCCACACCGCACTCATGTTTCAATGGTTCCATAAAAAGATTCAAAAACAGGATTACCGGATAAAGAGAAGTTCCCTGTATTTGGGAAGAGGCCACATCTCGTTATCCACCAGAAGTTCGAGTTTGTCGATATGGTAACGTATCTCATCCATAAGAGGAGCCACATTGTCATGGTAGGCAATAGCCTTTTCCCGTTCGCTGTCTATGCGGTTGGCGTCCTTGCGGGCATTTACCATAGCTGTTACCTTGGCGCGGATATCGCTCATGTGACGCGCGATCTTCTCTACTGTAACCAATTCATGTTCCGACAGTTCACGTCCCTTTTCAGTTCCGAAAATGTCACGCATCTTATATACATTGTCAAGAAGTATAGACTGATAGCGTGTGGCTACAGGCAGAATATGGTTCACGGCAAGGTCACCGAGCACACGGGCCTCAATCTGGATCTTCTTGGTGTAGGTTTCCCATTTAACCTCATTACGTGCTTCAAGCTCAAGACGGGTGAATACGCCCGTTTTCCTGAACATCTCCACAGATGATTCTTTCAGATAAGCGTCAAAAATCAACGGAACGCTCGTCTCGCAGTCAAGGCCGCGACGTTCAGCTTCCTGCCGCCATTCATCGCTGTAGCCGTTGCCGTCGAAGTGGATAGGCTTCGAGGTTCTGATAAGCGCGCGCACCTCCTCCAATATGGCGTGTACCAAGGTCTCGCCTTTGGCAAGACGAGCATCCACTTTCACCTTAAATTCCATGAGCTGTTCGGCCACTGCCGCATTCAGGGCAAGCATGGCAGCGGCACAGTTGGCTGACGAACCTACGGCGCGGAACTCAAAGCGGTTGCCGGTAAATGCGAATGGCGACGTACGGTTGCGGTCGGTGTTGTCAATGGTGAGCTGAGGTATCTGCGACAGGTTCAGGCTCAGTTCCTCCTTGCCTTTAAGGTCAAGAAGCTCATCACCGGTGCTGCTTTCTATCTTTTCAAGTATATTTGCCAGGCTCGAACCGGTAAAGATGGATATGATGGCGGGTGGAGCCTCATTGGCACCGAGACGGTGACCGTTGGTAGCCGACATTATGGAAGCCTTTAATAGGGCATTGTGACGGTGCACTGCCGCCATTACGTTGGCTATGAATGTGATGAACTGCAGGTTGCCCATAGGTGTCTTGGCCGGAGCGAAAAGCAGTGTGCCGGTATCGGTGCCGAGGCTCCAGTTGTTGTGCTTGCCTGAACCGTTCACGCCGGCAAACGGTTTCTCATGCAGAAGCACACGGAAATTGTGACGTCGTGCCACCTCATTCATCACCGACATGAGAAGCAGATTGTGGTCGCTTGCCAGATTGGTTTCCTCATATATGGGAGCAAGCTCAAACTGATTCGGGGCCACCTCGTTGTGACGGGTCTTGGCCGGAATGCCAAGCTTATGGCATTCATATTCAAGATCAAGCATGAACGCTTCCACCCTTGAAGGTATGGAGCCGAAATAATGATCCTCAAGCTGCTGGTTCTTGGCTGATTCATGCCCCATGAGGGTGCGGCCTGTCAGGGCAAGGTCAGGACGTGCGGCATAAAGCGCTTCATCCACAAGAAAATACTCCTGCTCCCATCCAAGATATGAAATGACATGCTTTACCTCGGGATCAAAATAACGGGCCACAGCTGCCGCGGCATGGTCTACTGTATTGAGTGCACGCAGCAATGGAGTCTTATAATCAAGCGACTCACCGGTATATGATATAAAAATAGTGGGGATGCAGAGGGTATTGTCAAGGATAAAAGCGGGCGAAGAGATATCCCATGCCGAATATCCGCGGGCCTCGAATGTGTTGCGTATGCCGCCGTTGGGGAAACTTGACGCGTCGGGTTCCTGCTGCACAAGCAGCTTTCCGTTGAATTCACTTATCACACCGCCTTTGCCGTTGTGCTCGATGAAACTGTCGTGTTTCTCGGCAGTAGTCTCTGTAAGCGGCTGGAACCAGTGGGTGTAATGGCGCGCGCCATTGTCAATGGCCCATTTCATCATGCCTTCCGCTACACTGTCGGCTACTTCACGGGGAAGAGGCTGTTTGTTGTCGATTGCGTTCACGAGAACCTCATAGGTTTTGCCCGGAAGATATTCGAACATTTTCTGACGGTTGAAAACCTGTTTGCCATAATAGGTTTCAGGTTTATCCGACGGGATTTCCACCGGTACCGCCTTGCGGTTAAACGCCTCCTGAACTACATTGAATCTCAACTGTGACATACTTTTGGTTGAATTAAATAATGAATGTATAACTAAAAAGGAGCGTGTTGCCACGCTCCAAGTCCATTGTTTCAGAATCTTAAAGTTTTGATGCGTTTCACGGCCTCAAGGGTGTTCTCATAGGTGCTGAACGCCGTAAGCCTGAAATAGCCCTCGCCCGACGGGCCGAACCCGACACCGGGGGTACCCGCCACATGGCAGGTGTCAAGCAGATAATCGAAAAACTCCCATGACGACATGCCGCGTGGGGTCTTTATCCATATATACGGCGCATTCACCCCGCCCACTGCTTCAAGACCTGCCTGACGCACTCCTTCAAGAAGAATACGGGCATTACGCATATAGTAAGCTACTGTATCGGTTACCTGACGCCTGCCTTCAGCAGAATATATCGCCTCGGCAGCGCGCTGGATCACAAATGATGCTCCGTTGAATTTAGTAGTCTGCCTGCGGTTCCAAAGATCGCGCAACGACACTTCCCTACCCTCGGAGTCAACCCCTTTAAGGTCACGTGGCACCACAGTATAGCCGCATCGCAAACCGGTGAATCCGGCTGTTTTGGAGAAGCTGCGGAATTCTATGGCAACCTTTTTGGCACCCTCTATCTCATAAATGCTGTGTGGAACATCATCCTCCGTTATATATGCCTCATAGGCCGAATCAAACAGGATCAGGCATTTGTGGGCGATGGCATAATCAACCCACTGCTTGAGCTGGATGCGGTCAAGCGTTGTGCCTGTGGGATTGTTCGGATAGCAAAGATAGATCATATCCGGAACATCAGCAGGCAACGCAGGGACAAATCCGTTATCGGCTGTACACGACAGATATTCGATATCCGACCAACGGCCATCGGCGCCAAGGTTTCCGGCACGTCCAGCCATAACATTGGTGTCAACATACACCGGATAGACCGGATCCGTAACCGCCACTTTGTTATCAGTGGAAAGTATATCGCCTATATTTCCAGTGTCGCTCTTGGCTCCGTCGCTTATGAATATCTCATCGGCAGAGATGTCTATTCCTCGGCTCCTGTAATCGTGCTCAGCTATTTTATCGCGCAGAAACGCATATCCTTGTTCCGGGCCATATCCATGAAAAGTTTCGGCATGTGCCTGCTCTTCAACAGCCCTGTGCATGGCCTCTATAGCAGCCGGACAGATAGGACGGGTCACGTCGCCGATTCCCATCTTGATCACATCGGCATCAGGATGAGACTCTGAATATTCACGAAGCTTTGCAGCCACCTGTGAAAACAGATAGGCCGCAGGAAGTTTTATATAATTGTCGTTGATCTTTATCATTACAGATGGTAATTTTATTAGTTCAGCTTTTACGCATGTAAACTCCTTCGAATGCTGTTTCAGCCGGACCTGTCATGAACACATGTCCGTTGTCAGCCCATTCTATGTCAAGCGCGCCACCAAGCAGATGGATACGTGTCCTTTTATCTGCCAGGCCGTTGAGAACCGCGGCTACAGCTGTAGCGGAGGCTCCGGTGCCGCACGCCATGGTCTCACCGCTCCCACGTTCCCATACCCTCATGCGGATTTCTCCGGAATTGAGTATCTGGGCAAATTCAATATTGGCACGATCCGGGAACATGGCATGACACTCCAGCTCACGTCCGGCACCATGCACATCCACTTTGTCAAGATCCTCCACAAATATCACGCCATGCGGATTACCCATCGACACAGCCGAAATGCGAAACCGGCCGAAAGAAGTATCCACCGGATGGTCTATCACTTTTTCATTTTCGGACAGTACCGGAACTTCAGCGGCATCAGTCTGCGGCACACCCATATCTACTGTTGCCGCACTGACTTTATTGTCGGCACCGATATGCAGTTCTATCACCTTTATGCCTCCGAGAGTTTCAAGCGTTACGGTTGTTTTGTCAGTAAGCCCTTTTTCGTAGACATATTTTCCGATACAACGGGTAGCGTTACCACACATTTTTCCTTCAGATCCGTCGGCATTGAACATCCTCATCCGGAAATCAGCCTTGTCCGACGGCAGAATAAGCACTATGCCGTCACCTCCTACTCCGAAATGCCGGTCGCTCATCTCTATGGCAAGATTTTCAGGATCATGCGGACTTCCGGCAAGACAATCAATAAATATATAGTCATTGCCGGCACCATGCATCTTTGTGAAAACGATAGCTTCCTTATTATTTACCATATGGAGTAAGATTATAATTTTGACGCTGCAAAGGTATGAATTTTATCCGGCATTCTCAATCAGCGTGAGTGTAAAAATATGCGGCAAGAAGAATAACGGACATTACAAACGCGTATGCCACGATCCAGGCTCTGAACTTTCGTGGCTTCTCTTTCCCGAGCCTGAGCGCCCATGCGGCCAGAACAGCCCATATCGGCATGAAAGGCAGGCAATAACGCGATATGGTGCCATCATACATGAAAGCTATAAGCACATACATGGCAAGCGCCCATACTGCCATGCGCCGGAGCATAGCGGGCATACTCCTCATGCCATATATATAACCGAATGCCGCAATTCCACCTGTCACATACCATCCAAAGCCTATATGCGCATATATCAATGTATAGCCCATTGCAGCATGGGCCATAAAGTTCCATGGCAACGGGATCAGAAACTGAAGGACACAGGATAAGGGAAGAAAAGCCATACGGGTTAAGATAGAGGAGCCCACCAATGACCGGATAGGGTCATAAGCTTTCTGAGTATCCTCTATAGCATCAAATATAGTGGAACGTACATCATCGGAGAAATGCGCCACTGCCTTTACAGATGTGTCGACAGGATAATCCAGCAACATTACACTGATGTAAAGCAATCCCGCCACGACCAATATGATTGCGACAGGAAGATATCCCCCCAACTTATTCCGGCCCCAAAGCACCGCCACAACTCCTGTAGCAGCCAAAAGCAGCATAGGTGCCCGGCAAAGAGCCATAACAATCAGGGATATTATTATCCCGCTGTAAGCCGCTATATTCAACCGAGTAACCGTTGACGGGCGTATTACGAATGTAAGTCCGAGCATAAGCGCGGATATGGAAACCGACAGGGGGGCGTCCTTCAACAATATGGCACCGGCACAAACAAAATAAGCTATAACTGACAGAAACAGCATTGCGGCAGTAGAACCGGAACTGCTGCGGACCGTGCGTACATAAAGCATTCCGGCCATCACCACTGCCATAAGCACACAAAGCATATTTATAAGAAGAGGATAGATTATATCGCATCCGAACACCTGCAACACAGGAGCGACAAACAGAGCGAATCCGAACGGCCCGTCGGGCGAGGCAATATCGGGATCGTAGCTGAAGCCGTTGAGCATGACGGCACGTTGCCATATCAATGTAGCATCATTGTTGACGAACACCGGATGTGAAGAATCAGCTCCCGGAGGTAATGTGAAAACATGTATGTTGGCAATAATGCCGAGCGAAAGAAACACAGCCACCGCAAGCAGAATCCACCATCCTCCACGGCTGCGATAAGGATTCAATCGATAAAAACAGCTTGTCACCGCCCAAACAACCGAAAATCCGATCAAACTATCGGGCACAGGCGCTCCAGGCATAAGCCAAAGCATCAGAAATACCGCCATCAGGGCGGTTATCTGTGAGGCCGCAAAAACGATACGGAAACGGGAACTTCCAATCATAAGTAAATAAAACTGATCCGGCTGCAAATTTAATAAAAAATAATACAGCCTGATAATTTGAAACTGCCGCGTCCGTTATCGTAAACCGGGACTGCACGAACCGTTATTTGTTGTGCATAAGATTGCGAGTGTCGGTTACAATAGGTAATTTTGCAAAAAAATTTGAGAATTACAAGATAACGAAATAAGGCAGAACCACAACCAGTCCATTAATATGGATTCAGCTTCCGTACTTGAAATCAACGTTGACTCGGTGATACACAAACGTATGCCGGGCCTCTACCGTTTTCTGCCCCATATTCTTGTAAAAAAGCTCGAAGCCCTGATATGTCAGGATGAGCTCAATTCCATATTACGTTACAGCAAAGGGAAAACAGGTTCGGAATTCTGCCGCTGCTGTCTCGACTACCTTGATGTGAGCTACAAGACATATGGTTCAGAAAGGCTTCCGGCACCCGGGGACTCCCGTGTGATCTATGTCTCAAACCATCCGCTTGGAGGGCTGGACGGTATATCCCTGATATGTATGGTGGCCGCCCTGCATGGCAAGGAACCTTACTTCGTGGTAAATGACCTGCTGATGAACATCGAACCGCTGCGCAGCGTGTTCCTTCCCATCAACAAGCATGGACGTCAGGGACGCATGGCGGCGGATTCATTCGATGCGGCTTTCGAAAGCGACCGCCCTGTGATAATATTTCCCGCGGGCCTGGTGTCGCGTAAACAGCCTGACGGATCCATTGCCGACCTTGACTGGAAAACCACATTCGTAAACCGGGCCATAAAATCGAACCGTGACATCATACCGCTATATTTCGACGGCCGCAATTCCGACAAATTCTACAATTTCGCCCGGATGCGCAAAAAGCTGCATGTGAAGTTCAATTTCGACATGCTTCTGTTGCCACGTGAAGTGATGTGGAGCCGCGGCAAAGAGTTCGGCATTCATGTAGGACCGCGTGTATTCTCGTCAAAACTCCGCGGGGGCGCATGTGCCCGTGCTGAATCACTTGCTATTAGAAAAATTGTTTATAACCTGAGCAGATAAATTCAAGATGCCATCACCGTTATCCATTATTCCACCGGTAGACATAAACCTGATAAAAGCCGAACTGACACCGGATTCATTTCTGCGACATTCATGCAAAGGGGGCACTGACCTGTATGTGACTGACGCCCATAAGGCTCCTAATGTGATGCGGGAAATAGGTCGTTTACGCGAAATAGCGTTTCGCTCGGCCGGAGGGGGCACCGGCAAAGAATGCGATATCGACCAGTTCGACACTATGGATCCGGCATGCCGGCAACTGATAGTATGGGATCCCGAAACAGAACAGATACTCGGCGGTTACCGTTTCATCACAGGCAACAATATAAAGATAATGCCTGACGGCACTCCCCGGATAGCCACAGCCCATATGTTTGATTTTTCCGACAGGTTTCTGAATGAATATCTGCCCTACACTATCGAACTCGGACGCTCGTTCGTGAGACTGGAGTATCAGAGCACAAAAGCCGGAGTGAAGGCCATATATGTGCTTGACAACCTCTGGGACGGTCTTGGAGCGCTCACAGTGGTTTATCCGGAGATACGCTATCTATTCGGCAAGGTGACAATGTATCCTGAATACAGCAAGGAAGCCCGCAACATGATCCTTTATTTTCTGAACAAATATTTCCCGGATCCGGATTACCTTGTAAGACCAAAGCACCCGTTGGTCACCGACATTGACGAAAAAGCCATGGACGAACTTTTCTGCGGGAACTCATTCAAGGACGATTACAGGATACTGAACCATTCCGTAAGGCTTTTAGGTTATAATATCCCGCCGCTTGTAAATGCGTATATGGGGCTGTCACCGACTATGCGTATGTTCGGCACAGCCATCAACGATGAATTCGGCGATGTGGAGGAGTCAGGCATATTCTTTGCCATATCGGATATTTTCGACGAGAAAAAAAACCGGCATATCAACTCTTTCCGGATGGATAGCTGATTGATTTTCTCAAGCTGCCTTTATTTCTTGAGGTGTAAGTGACATATATGGCTGAAAAAATTCCGAGAGCCACAATCATTATGGTCTGGAATGACCATACCACCAAGGAATAAGCCGCACTTTCCGCGTCGGAAACACCATACAGCGACAAAGCGAACATCACGGCAAGGTTCCATGGACCGAGGCCGCCGTTGGAAGGTACCGCTATACTGAACGACCCGAACACAAACACAGTGAGCCCCGGCACGAGTCCCCATGCCATTCCCGGCTCAGTGACCAGCTGCCGGGTAAAAGGAAAAGCATAAAGACAAAGATAAGTCTGAAGGAAATAAAATATCCATATCAGTACGGTAAGCCATACGAAGGTCCAACGTCCTTTCATGGTGAACAGCACGTCAAAACCTTTCCATGCGTTTCTCACCGATCCTTCAATTTTCCGGATATACTTATAATTATGGAAAAAATGAAACCCGGCCCAGAATATAGCGGCCAGGACACATAGCGAGATCCACAGCCAGGGATTCTCGGTAATGTCCACCATATCCTTGCCTACGGCATAATGCGACATGAATTTTTCTATCGCCGGCCCGGACACCAGCATGGCGACAGCCGCAATAATCAGGATAGCAACGGCATCGGATCCGCGGTCGCCCATGTCGGTGCCTACAACAGTGGATAACCTTACATTTTCGCGCTTTGTGACATAAACACAGCGCCATGCCTCACCCAGCCACGGAAACAGCAGATCAAGCGCATACGCACCGAAAATCGACACACACTCGGCTGTGACAGGCATTCGTGGCACACCTGCGGCACGAAGCTGTATACCCCAGCGTATGCCTCTCACTATACGTGACAGCATCAGCACACCCATCATCATGAATATCCATTCGAAATCGCATCCCTGACGGACTATCCTCACTACTTCGTGGAAATCCACCTTATGCAATATCCATACCACAAGTGCTGCCGTTACCGCGACAGGGACTAGATAGCGCAAACCAGTCCCTGCCCATTCCTTGAGATACTTATGACGGGACTGATCAGTTGAAACGTTGACAGATGCCATAACCGAAGATATAGTTGTTAATAAATTATAAACGCATGCATTCGATTCAAAGTTCAACGACACAACGTGATATTTCCGTATCTTTGACTCCGTATTAGATACTCACGCTCGGCAAAATTCAAGCGAGCTTGATTTTGCTCTCGCTTATTCGTATCTTTGTATATAATTTCTATTTCATGACATATGAGATTCAATGATATTCCGGGGCATGATAATGTAAAAGAACGGCTCCGGGCACTTGCGGATTCAGATCGGATCCCCCATGCCATGCTTATTCATGGCCCTGCCGGGATAGGGAAACTTGCCATGGCCCGCGCATTCGTGCAGTATATAAATTGCCGTGAGCACACTCCCGACGGCGACAGCTGCGGAGTATGCGCCACATGCCGCAAAATGCAGTCAATGAATCTTGTAGATCTCAGTTTCTCTTATCCGGTAGTAAAGACCGATTCCACGAAAGGTCCTGTGTCAGAAGACTATTATGAGGAGTGGAGTGAATTTCTTGCATCGGATCCATATAATGACTTCGACAGATGGGCTGAGATTCTTGGCCGGATAAAACCTAATGCACAACCGGCCATTTATGTGAGCGAGAGCCAGGACATAATGAAGCGGCTCAGCTACGCATCACGCAATGTCCATTACAAGTCGCTGATTCTATGGCTTCCGGAAAGACTTAACCCTGATGCCGCCAACAAACTACTGAAACTGATAGAGGAACCTTACGAGGACACAATCATAATCTTAGTGTCGAATGACCATAAGTCGATACTTCCTACAATCTATTCACGCACGCAGCGCATAGAGATGAAGCGTATGCCTGATTCATTAGTGGCACAATGGCTCACCGAACACCACGGAGTACCATCAGAAGATGCACTTGCCATAGCCCACAATGCCGAAGGCAGCGTGACTGCGGCTATTAAAAAACTGATGGCTGACAATGATGACAAACTGTTTCTTGACCTGTTCATAAAACTGATGCGCCTTGCCTATCAGCGCAATGTGAGTGCCCTGCGCGACTGGAGCACGGACATAGCAGCGTTAGGACGTGAACGGGCGATAAAGTTTTATGATTACTGTCAACGGCTCATACGTGAAAATTTCGTGTTGAATTTCAATGTTCCGGATCTCAACTACCTGTCGCATGATGAAGCAGCGTTTTCCAAAAATTTCGCACGCTTCATCAATGAGCGCAATGTTGAAAAAATTATCGGAGTAATGAATGCCGCATCATCAGATATTGCAGGAAACGCCAACGGAAAGATTGTGAATTTTGATCTGGCCATAAAAATAATTCTGCTTCTGAAACAATGACACGGGATCCGTTTCTTAAACGTGTGGCAGCCGCTTATGTATTGAATGAGGCGGAACATCTCAGCCGGATGTGCTTTGTGTTTCCCAACAAACGCAGCGCGGCTTTTTTCGGCAATTACCTGCAAGGTATGCTGAAACCTCCGGCACTGCTTCCGGCTGCCATGACGATATCGGATCTCGTAAGTGAGCTGGCGCCGTGTGCCGAAGCGTCGCGGTTTGATCTGCTCTTTACTCTTTACACGGAGTACCGCAAACTTTCCGGTGCGGAAGTGGTTGAATTCGACCGGTTCATATTCTGGGGCGACATGCTTATAAGAGATTTCGATGATGTGGACCGTTATCTGGTGGATCCGGAAAAACTGTTTGTCAATGTAAGCCGTTTCCGCGAAATACGGAGCAATTACCTGACACCCCGCCAGCTTGAGATCATAGGAAGATATTGGGACGGTGTAGAGGATTATACCGAAGGTGTTGACCGATTCTGGCAACATATCAATGACAAGCATTCACCGACCAAGGAACGCTTTGTAAGGTTATGGGAAATACTCCTGCCTTTATACAAAGCCTACAACAGTTCATTACGCGAGCGTTCAATGGCGTCGCCCGGACATATCTACCGCATGGCGGTTGAGGAGCTGGATGCACACGGAGGCCAGAAGTTAGGTTTTGACAGAATTGTGTTTGTCGGCTTCAATGTGCTGTCCGCTTCGGAACTTGAAATATTCAGGCTTATAGACAACGAGGGAACAGCCGATTTTTACTGGGATATTATCGACAGTGCGTTCACCGGCTCGGGAAATGTCACGAACAAAGCTATGCGGTTTGTAACCCGGAATGCCCGAAGGTTCCCATCCCGTTATGATATACACAGTGACTTGCCGCCTACGGTGCCTGAGGTTTCGATAGTAGGAGTGCCGTCGCGCATAGGTCAGGCCAAAGCAGTGGCCAAGGTGCTTGATGAAATGGCCGCTGACAGATTTACCGATCCGAAAGCCGCAATAAACACGGCAGTGGTGTTGCCTGACGAGAGCCTGTTTCTCCCGCTTGTGGGTTCGGTTCCGGCCAATTTCTCACCGGTCAATGTAACGATGGGTTATCCCATGCGGCGCACACCTGTAGCCACTTTCCTCAAAGCGGTAGTGTCAATGCATGTCAGGGCCAGGAAATCGTCGGGCAAATGGTATTACTTCTACGAGGATCTGATGAGCGTGCTTTCCAATTCGCTTCCTGAGGCAGTAGCTCCCGAGGATTGCCGGAATATATTGCAGAGGATGCGCACTCAGAGACGATTTATGGTTGAGGCCGATATGCTGTGTGACAACTATCCTGCAATGCGCAGCCTGTTCACACCGATTGAATCAGGGCAACGGCTGGAGGCCACAGCTTCATATATAACCGGGCTATTAGAATGGTTACGCCACGGTGTGGGGCTTCTCAAGTCAAAACGTGATGCCAGAATCCAGATAGAATTCATCAACGCCTACCGCTATGCGCTGGACACACTTGTTTCCGTAGCTGAACACTATGGGGTGACCCCTGACGCAATAACGGCTTTACGGCTTATAGAAAGGGCCGTGGGCTCGGAGCAGATAACACTTAAAGGGGATCCGCTGCGCGGTTTGCAGATAATGGGTGTACTTGAATCCAGAGCTCTGGATTTTGAGAATGTGATCATGCCGTCGATGAACGAAAGGATATTCCCACGCAAGAGTTTCACCCGTTCATTCATTCCCGACTCCCTGCGCCGGGCCTACCGCATGTCAACTGTCGAACATCAGGAATGTATTTTCGCATATTATTTCTACCGGTTGGTTTCACATGCATCGCGGGTGGTTCTGCTTTACGATTCGCGCACGGTAGGACTGCATTCAAGCGAAATGTCCCGTTACCTGATACAGCTGATATATTCGTTCGGCGATAAATTAAAAGTCAGCCACCGGTCACTTTCCTACACCACATCGGCATTTTCTCCACTCAGGGCGGAAGTAGCCAAGGATGAACGTGTAATGGGGTTGCTCCGGGAATATCTTACGCCTGCGTCGCCCTCCGGCGAAAAGGTCAAAGCGCTTTCAGCAAGTGCAATAAACACCCTGATAGACTGTCCGCTCCAGTTCTATCTGCGGTTTGTGGAAGGATTCAATGTGGATGAGGCCGACGAGGGATATATGACCTCCTCTATGGTTGGTACAATAATGCATGCCGTAATGGAGCGTCTATATATGACAATCTCACCACAGCGGAAATTGCCTGTAACCGTAACCCGACAAGATATAGAACGATGGTTAGACAGAACCGACAGTACTATAAAGGATCTCACCACAGAGATAATTGCCAAAGAGTATCTTAAAGAGGACGCCCGCCGATCCGATGCGTTTGCCGGGGAGCCGGAACTTATGGGCAAGATGATAGAACGTATAGTAGGCACGGTTCTGAAAGAAGAGCTTAGTATTGCGCCATTTGAAGTTCTGGCCACAGAGCATAAGATTTACGGTCAGGTAGAGCTGTGTGAGGGACTGAAGGTGAATGTGACCGGAAGCATAGACCGCATAGACCGGGTCAACGGCACCTTACGTATAATAGATTATAAGACGGGAGAGGATGAATTATCCACCATAAGTTTACAAGACGCATTTGATCCGATACAGAAGAAAAGGCCAAAAGCTTTCGTACAGCTGATGTTCTATTGTCAGGCATTAGTGGCCAACCGTCCGGGACTTTACGGCAAGCCTATAACCCCGATGATCTATTCCATAAAGAATGTCTATAGCCGGGGACTTGAACCTTTGAGAATAGGACCGGCAAGAGAAAAAGCCGACATCACTGACTATCAGGAATGCTTCGATGAATATAAGGAACTTATGGCAACCGTGATACGGGATCTTTTCAATCCTGAAATACCGTTCACTCCTACACAAGCTCCCGACGGCCATGTTTGCAGATACTGTAACTTCAAGGCGATATGCGGTGTAACAGATGATAACGGATAAACGACCATAATGTCAGGAATATACATACATATCCCGTTCTGCCATTCCAAATGCGGTTACTGCGATTTTTATTCCTCGCCCCGCCACCATAATCTCATGGGGCGTTATGTCGATGCTATTATAACGGAAGCAAAGTCACGGAGCGGGGAGACCGGCGACAGGACAGAAACTGTGTATATAGGAGGCGGGACTCCGTCAATTCTGCCTGATGAGGAACTGATACGGTTATGCAGAAATATAGAATACAGTAACCTTAAGGAAATGACCATTGAGGTCAATCCGGAGGATATCGATTCTAATAAAACGAATCTATTCCGACAACTTGGCATAAACCGAGTGTCAATGGGCGTCCAAGCGCTTGATGACGACATGCTCCGGCTCATGGGACGCCGACATTCGGCATCACACGCCATAGAAGCATATCATACACTACGTGCGGGCGGGATAGCTGAAATCAGCCTCGACCTGATATACGGACTTCCGGGACAAACTGTCAGGGACTGGGAGCAGTCTCTGTATGGCATACTGGAGCTTCATCCCGAACATCTGTCGGCCTACCTCCTGTCATATGAAAAAGGCACACGGTTCCATGCCATGCAGATAGCCGGCAAACTGCCTCCACAGGATGAAAATATGGCAGTGGAAATGTATGATATACTCTGCGAGGCAGCACACAGATACGGCTACAACCATTATGAGATATCCAATTTTGCGCTGCCGGGCCATGAAGCAGTACATAATTCCTCATACTGGGACATGACTCCATATATAGGTCTTGGCGCCGGCGCCCACTCTTTCAACGGGAAAAACTGTCGCCGTATCAACCGATCCGACATTGCATCCTATATCGCCTCACCCCTCTCGGCATGTGACTTCGAGGACGAGAGTCAGGAAGAGCTGTTCAATGACTTTGTAATAACACGCTTACGCACAGCCCGTGGGCTGGATATGGAGGAATGCGTAAACAGATTCGGAATAGAAGCTGCCGGTCGCCTGCGGCAACGCATACAACACTTCATAACAGCAGGGAAAATGGAGTTCACCGGCACACAACCCCACACAGTAAGGATAACCGAAAACAGCTGGCTGACTTCCGATTCGATATTAGTCGATCTGATAGACTAACTATTGTTAATTACAGTGGCAACACGAACCTTCGCAGGCCATGATTGTTTATTGGATATAACATGATCCAATAAACACTTTAAAGCTACATAGAATATGATTTACACTCAACCCGAATTACCTTATCCCGCTTCTTCTCTGGCACCTGCCATTTCAGAACGCACAATAGAATTCCATTACGGAAAGCATGAGAAAGCGTATATCGAGAATCTCAACAAGCTGATCGAGAACACTATCTATGCCGATATGGAATTAGAGGATATAATAAGGCAAAGTGACGGCGCGTTATTCAACAACGCTTCGCAGGCTTGGAACCATATTTTTTATTTCTTCTCATTTTCTCCCGACGGACAAGGTGAACCATCAGGCAAACTACGCCAGGCCATAGACCGCGACTTCGGATCATTCGACAATTTCAAGAAATTGTTTGTGGAAGAAGGCGTGAAACGGTTCGGCTCCGGCTGGGTATGGCTTTCAAGAGACCAGTCCGGCAAACTATACATAACATCCACATCCAACGCCGGAAACCCGATGACCGAAGGGCTTACGCCTATACTTACTTTCGATGTATGGGAGCACGCCTATTATCTCGACTACCAGAACCGACGAGGCGATGCGCTTAATGCTCTGTGGCCTATCGTCGACTGGGATGTGGTAGGAAGCCGTTACTGATCAGTACGGCACATTAAAACCGACAACATAAGAACAAACAATAGCATAACAAGTAGATATTTTTCATTCGGATTTTAGTTTTTAAGCATAATGTGATGAATGGAGAGAGAGGCCGTCGTGATGACACCCTCTCTTTTTTCATATGCCCCTAAACTAAATTACAGGTCAGTCAAGTGATCTCACAATCGTGAACAGATCAATAAGGCGCGTTGTCGGAGCCATAGAGGACACCCGTGAGGCGAGTTCATCGTCGCGTGTACATCCTTTCCCACTGCGGAGACATTCTGCGTAACGGAGCCTGGTATCCTGATCCATTCCGCATGCGGCGAATGCCTCGGCATAAGCCTCACAGGCTTTATCATAATCGCCCATAGCATAGTATATGTTTCCTGCCTCGGCACAAGCAATTGCATTAGCAGCACCGGTGTATTGCTTCAGACATTCCAATGCCTTGTCAAAATCTCTCTCTATACCCTTTCCGGAGGAATATATACGCGCCAACTGTATTCCCGCAGCGGCAATCCCCTTTTTATTAAGCCGCTGCAATTCTTTCACAGCCTTGTCAATATCTCCGTTGCGGTATGTTATCATAGCTGAACCCACGAGAGCCTCATCAACGCCTTTCTTTGCTGCCTCTTTAAACAACGGGGCCGCATCTCTGTAATTATCGGTCTCAAGAAGCGCCACACCTTTAAGATATGGAACAAAAGGCTGTGCGGCCCATGAATTCGACATTGAATCACGGAATGCTGTGGCATATCCGGCGGAAATAAAATCACGCAACAATCCTATAGCTTTGTCATAATTCCGTTTCACACCCCGTCCGTTGATCAGCTGAGAGGCATAACGCCATGCCGGCTTGTGAAAACCCGAGGAAGCAGCCTCGCAATTGTAACGTGCGGCTTCCTTCATACTTGTTATGCCGGTAAGACCGGTATAATACAGTTCTCCGGCCTCGGCCTGAGCCGGACCATACCCTTCGCGTGCCAATTTCAATATTGTATCGAATGCTTCAGGATTAGTGGTAGCCTCACTCTGTGCGATTCTGAATGTGACTTTATCGGATGGTTCGGAAATACTACAATATAGATCTATGGCTGCCGGATAATTCTTGTTGTCAAAATAATAGTCGGCAAGTTCCTCCGCGGCTTTCATGTCGCCCCCTTTTGCCGCCATCTCCATAAATTCCATTGCACGCTTACGGTCGGCCTTCACACCTATGCCCTGAAGATAACACTGCCGCATGACCGAGATATCGAATAACGAACCGAGCGCAGCGTTGGATGAGGCACTGTCCAATGACCTGACCGAGCCGAGTTTGATAGCTGTAAGAATCATACGCAATGCCCGCAAAGAATCTTTCTCGACACCGGTACCGGTCCGGAGGCACCGGCCCAATGCCGCGTAGCTTTCAACATTACCCCCTTTGGCCCCCAAAGAAAAATATTTGGCAGCCACACGCGCTGAAGAGTCGGCACTCAACCCCTTCACGCCCTGAAGGTATATATTCCCGAGCTGATAACAGGCCTCAGAATTGCCTGCCGAGGCCTGACGCATAAGTAGCTGAACCGAATCGCCTGAAACGGATTCACGCTGCTTGCATGACGCAGATCCGGCAATGCTCATCATACAGATCAGCAGAAAAGCGGCTTTGAGAAATATTGATCTTGACACAATCTATAATGTTTGGGTTATTGGCATATAATCAATGAATATCTATCTCCTTATGATCTTACGAAACATATCGGAAATCTTTTTTACAACCGTACGGGTAGGCTCAATATGCGGGAGCGAGAAGCTCGTCTCGCGGGTACGTATGACAGAACCAGCTGCATCAGCAGAAGCCCCATCGGCAGAATCCACCGGAATTACAATAGCTGTATTGTTGTCGTTGCTGTTGTCGGCACATGCCTGACGCAATGTCTCAACACGCTCGGCCACAGGACGAGACTGGTCGGTGAGCAGATCGACAAGCTCGGTTTCATCCATGGATTCAAGAACTCCATCGCTACAAAGCAGGAATATGTCGGAGGGCCTGATGTCAGATAACAACGAAGTAGTGGCCTGTGACGGTTCCTCACACGGATCCGGCACCCTCAGGCACCGTGTTATCACATTTCTCCGCGGATGATTGCGGGCTTCCTCCGCGCTGAGCAATCCGGCAGCCACGAGATCGGACACAAGCGAATGGTCCTTTGAGCGAAACACTATCCCAACCCCAGGCCGAAGCTGATAGATACGGCTGTCACCGATATGGACCGTATAACATCCGGCCCTATTGAATATTACAAGGGCAAGAGTGGTGGCCATGCCTCGATTACCGTCATCCGTTATGTGTGACAATTCCTCATAACATCCGGCCATAATATTTTCTATCACCGACATGTCGACCGGTGTATCAAGCCTTAAATCACGGGTGGACTCCGCTATGGAACGGGCTACAGACGCAGAAGCAACCTCGCCTTTATCCTGACCGCCCACGCCATCACAAACAGCGAATACAATACTATCTGTGGAAGGCATATCAGAGTCGGGCATACGGGCGTCCTCCTGATTTGCCCTGCGCCCTATGCCTGAAAACGAATATGACTGACCAAGTTTAAGAATCATTCTTTAACCGGTAAAAAATGGAACACCGTTGAACCCAACTTGACCGTATCGCCTGAGGTAAGATATATTTCATCGCCCACACTCAGAGGCTGTCCGTTATGGAGCACGGGATTAGTGGCTCCGAGTACCTTGAGCTTGAAAACGGCTCCTTCCGGAGTAACATCCATCAATATATCCACTGAACGGCGTGACATAGTACGGTCAGTGTCAATGGAGATATCCGAGGGCTTGTCGGCGTCGGCGCGTCCCACAGTATTGCTGCCCTCATGCAAACGGAAATGGCGGTTGCGCCGCATCAGATTACGGATCACCAACTCATGGTGAACAATCTCTCCGCAGCGTTTGCCCGGCTTCACCATCATGGTGGCTACCTTGGACCCATCATTGCGGGCAGAATCCGCACCCGGAGTTCCCGATGATGTGCCCTGCCCCATTTTTATCTCTTTGGGCTGCACAACGAAGATCATCGGTTCACGACATTCCTCGTTGGGACACGGTACCGAATAGCGTCCCGGTTTTGCCGGAAGCGTGATGCGCCGTTTCGCACCGCACTTCCGGCATGTTATGTCCACAAGTTGTCCTGCCACTATGCCTCGATTATTTCAGGGGTATCAAACGTATAATCACCGGGCAAATCCTCCTGATAACCGGCCACAGGCGTCTCTGCTGTATAATCAACCGGCATAGCACCATCAGGAACGATAACCTCATCGACGCCAGCCATTACAGGAGCATCGCCATGGGGAAGTTCCGAAGCCGAGGCCACATCACCGGCATAGCCGTTTCCATCGTTCAGAACAGCGATAGCATCATCTACCGTTGTGGCCACAAGGTCGTCACCGTCGGCAAGGATATTTCCGTTCACATCGGTAACACGCTCAAACGCACCGTCCTGATTGCTGTCCACAAGAAACACCTGTTCGCCTGTGGGTAGCTGGGCTGCAACCACGGCTTCCTGTTGCCCGCTTATGTTGGTGGCCTGATAATAATCGGTGGGTGTAAAGAAGCGGGGATCGCCGGCAGCCTCAGTGTCGATAAGCTCTACATCGGCAAGTTCGTCGGCAAGCAACATGGGGTCAACATCATCAAGGTCATCGATCTTTATCGGCTCATTGTTTGCCACAGGCTGTTCCACCGGAGCCACAGGCTGCTCGGCAGGCTGTGATGGGGTAACATTCTGAGCAGGCTGTTCTGCGGCAGGCTGCGAGGTATGTGCGGGAGTCTCGGCAGCAGGTGTAACTTCAGCTGTCGCTGACGGAGTTTCAGGCTGATCCGACACCACCGGTTCCGGTTTCACTTCTTCCTTTGGAGATGCGGGAGCAACCGTTTCGTCAATCTCGGCTATCTCTACAGGTTCTTCATTTATTTTTTCAGCTATATAGGCGCCTCCGATACCTGCGGCAGCACCTCCGGCGGCTGAAACAGCAGCAGCCACAGCGGCTCCGCCTTTTGTAGAAGCAGCCGCAGCAGCACCTTTCACCGGTATAGGGGGAATGTTGGGAGTGTGGTTCATAACTTGTGTTTTTATTGAGGATGAAATATGTTTTTTGATATTGCAAAGTTAACCGGAGAGTTCCCCACATGCAACTATATTAATAGATCAGTTGTGAAACATCCGGGTTTAGGGATGAAACCGCACTTAACGCCATTTCATAAACACGGCATTGAGATTTTCAGGCGAAGAAATAAGGACAGGATTCTGCTCACCTTTTGAACGGCGCTTCACATCGCCGGATATGTATTCGAACATCTCTCCCATAGTTATCTTTTTGTCGCGGTTTTTATCACAAAGGCCCTGAAGGCAATTGAGCACCGAACGGGTGAAGAAACTGTTTCCGGCAAAATTACTTACCAACGAGGATTCCTTGGCGTCCGAGGACATGAAGAGTATCACATTCTTGTTTTTCGCATCCGACTGCCAGTCACCTGGCTCCGAAACCAAAGCAGTCTCGACAGTGCCCGAAAAGCACGCATCGATAAATGCCACTTTCTGTCCGGCATTCACAGCCGACATCTCTTTTATAAGTTCCGTGTAGGGGATCAGGAACTTTTTGCTTCCGTCGTAGGCAACAAGATTTCCTTCCGCGCCATGGCCACTGAAATAAAATACAAACCGATCGTCCGGATTAGCCCTTTTAGCTATGCGCCGGATAGCATATATTATATTATCATGTGTGGCATTGGATGATGTGAAAACCGATACATGACAACCGGCCTTTTTCATAGTCTTTGCAAATTCATTTGCATCACGATCGCATATGTTTAGCTTTGGAGCCTTCACATAAGCCGAAACCCCGGCGGCGACTACGTATGTGTCACCTGCCAGGGCCGAGAAAAGCGATGATGCGATTATGGCAATGAATGCACTAAGCAACAATCGTTTTAGTTTCATATTTAATTACTTTTAGATCTGTATTATATTGCTGTTGCTTATCAGTCCAGCACTTCAGCCATATTGGATTCGGCTGCATCAGGCAGATCGGTATCAATCACTATAGCTTCATTGTCTTCCACCACCGGTGTTGTTGTTTCGGTGGGAAGTGATGCGATCTCAACTACCGGTTCGGGCATCTCCTCGGTAATTTCAGCCGCAGGTTCTACTGCCGGCTCCACAGCAGCAATCTCAACAGGCTGCACAGCTTCAGCCGGTGCGCTTTCAATAGCCGGCATGTCGGGGGCCACCTGGGCGAAAGCCTCACCGGGAAGAGCTGTGATCATTTCGCCCTGAGGGGTGGTTATATAAGCCTGACCGTCGGCATAGCTGACTTCATAGATTGTGCCTGTTTCGAGACTTGTCATGGATGCTACCGTGCCGTCATCGTTAAGCTCCACAATCATCTTCTCCGGATCAAGGACACCATCTGTCACCACGTCCGGCATAAGTTCGGGGAGATCACGTTGCCATTCTTCCATATCAAGGCGATAGCTGAGATCCTCATTGTCGGTTGTGTCTGTTTTAGGTTCTTCCTCAATCTTGTCAGGTTCCGGTTCGGGACGTTCCTCAGCCGGTTTTTCCGGTTTATTGACTTTATGCGGCTCTTCCTTTACCTCAACGGGTTCAGGAGCGTTTTCTTCCATTTCAATGGGCTCCGCATAGGCTATTTCCTCCGCATCACCGTCGAATACTCCGCTTACAGCCGCTCCAGCCAAGCCGCCGGCAACGGCCATACCGCCTACTATACCGACTCCGGGAAGAGGAGATTTCGCATCGATATTTTTCTTATTATTCTCGGGGGTGTTAAGTTCTGTGCTCATAATGGAATTGGTTTTATGGTTTATATTGTTTTTTCATTTCGTTTACACCGACAAAATTATAGCGGTAAACTGCTTTCCGCAACTTTCAACACATTTAGGTGCCGAATATAGGGGTTTTAGGGACGAATATATCCTTATCCGGCAATTACTGTTTATAAGCCGTATGGCATGCCTGACATTCCATTGCGTTGATTGCCGACTCTGAAAGAGGCTTTCCGCAACAGGGACAGGCGAAATATCCGGCATATTTTTCGTTTACCTCTTTCTGCAAGCTCCCTTTGTCACGATAGGTGGAAAGAAAACCGAGACATCCCGTAAGAGCGGAAGCACCATACATGAACGGCTTTCCGGTCAGAACTCCCGCTACAGCCAAGATTGCGGTGGCGCCAAGTGTCAGTCCCTGGAATTTAAGACGCCGTTTGCGGGCAATCTCGGCCACCTCCGCATTACGGGCCTTGTATTCTTCAAGTTTTGCGGCTATGATAAGGAACTCATTATTGTAATCGTCGGCCTCGCCAAGCAGATGATCCACAAGGAAGCGGTGTCCTACTCCGGACTTCTCACCGCCAAGCTTTATCCATGTGCCGGCGGCCACTTCCTTTGATACAATTCTTATATATGACCCGTCGGGTTCCTGCACGAAGGTGCCGTTAGTGGACTCAAGATCCTCTATCAGCCATGGATGATCAAGACCCGGACGATAGGTTATGCGTGCATGCCTGCGGCTCACAAAACGGTTGGTAATACGGAAATTCTGATCTCCTTCGGAGCCTACTGTGAATGAACGTGATTGCATAAGTGATATGTGTGTTATGACTTTGGTTCGGCAGAAAGATAATATCAATTTGATGTAGTAGGAGCGAAACCACCTGTAAGCAATTCCCGATAACTTTTGAGAACTTGCTTGGCTACAACGAGAGCATAGGTCTTTTCATTGAACCCAGTCATATAAAGACGCTGCTTCAGAATATTAAGCCCTATTACAAACTGCTGGTTTATTATCAGCCCGCGGCCAAGTCTATAGAACGGCGACGGAATATCCTTTCGCCACACCATGTGGATAAGTTCCTGCAATTTCGTAAGCGAAAGATGCACCATTACCTGTTGGCCTGACGTGTATGTTATCTTGGTATAGTTATCCTCCGAGCGACAGAAGAGCACTTTTTCAAGGTGTATTATATTAAGCTCGTCGCGCGAATTGACGTATAGCTTTATAGAAGGAGCGGCAGTCATTGGTTTATTGAATTTGTGTTTTATAGTAAAAAAAGCGACATCACGGCATGTCACCGTGTGCAAATATACAATTAATCCCTGACATGCAACCCCATAACAGCAAAAAATTATGCCGTCATCAAAGTTTATTCTCCGTTTTCAATCGTTTGCTTACGATATTGCGCCGGACTCATTCCGCAGAGCCTGTTGAAATTATTATAATAAGTGCCACGGTTCATATATCCCGAAGCCTCGGCAATGGCATCGATAGTCCATTCCGGATGTTCCTTTATCATCTGAATGGAATATTCCACTCTAAGCCGATTGATATAATCATTAGGAGTACATCCCGTATGATCCTTTATCAACCTCACGACTTCCATACGTGGCAGGCCCAATTGCTCTGCAAGGTTCTCCCTACTGGTATCCTGTTGCAGGAAAAACTTTTTTTCGATTATATCCCGTTCCAATTCAAGAAAACGGTCATATTCAGTTTCCTTTATCCCCTCATCATACTTTGCTGACTCTCTCAAAAGGTTACGTTGCGACATGATTTCATCAATCCGTGCAACAGCAATGCGGTTACGTTTCTTTGTGGCGGTATACTGTATCCAAAGCACAATCAATGCCATGAGTACCATTACTCCTATGCCGACAACTATAATCAGAAATATCTGACGCTGCCTACTTTCAGCTTTCGACCGTTCTATCTCCAGAGCTTTTTCATTAAGTTGAAAAACTGTCGCCAATTCATTAGCATTGCTCTTACGCTCTCTGGCATAAAGACTATCCTGGATGGCCATAGCCCGCTGAATATAATCAGCGCCCTCTTGAAAGTTTCCTAATCCTATATATGCTTTACCTGTGGAATAAAGCACACTCCTATAGTCGTCATTTATTGTATCCGCTTGGTGTAATACATGGTATATCGGAGCCAGATTGCCAAGCAAAACGGAATATTGATGTGATTCCAACAGATAGTCAGTTATAAACGCTTTTCCATAGGGTAGCTGGCCATAATGTGTTTTATTGAATTTTTCATATGCATCCGAGGCTGCATCAAAATCTCCGGCTTTATATGCAGATGATGCCATTCTGGCATAAGTATAGGCACGCTGTTGATCAGTAAACCCATCCGGAGCACCCCCGATCTTATCGATACGGTCAATGATTGCAAGGCGGCGCCGGCTTTCACTAAGGGCCTGCGAAAAATTTTCGTCCGCATAAAGCTCTATAACCATCCTGCCATATGCAGCTGATACATTGGCCAACTCTCTGACATTTTCCGATTTTTCTCCGGCCGATATTATCCTGTTTTTTAGTAGATGACAAAAATTAATTTTTGTCATCTACTAAACGGAATAATAATGTTTTCATGATGCAAAGCTATTGAAAATATCAATAATCTCTTTATGTTCGTATACAATTGATGAGTATTAGGAACTAACTGATTATGAGAACAATGACAAGTATCATACATTCTATTGAACAACTTTTTCAACCCTCCGGACAAATATCATACATCATATAATACAATATAAGGGTGAAATCCTTTCGGAAGTATATCTCCAATCTCTAATTTTGCCTCAAATTAATAAACCACAACAACCATGCTAAAATTTATTTTTCGACTATGCATGTGCATCATGCTGATAATGGCATGTACATCCATCGCCTCATGCAGCGATGATGACCCGACACCGGGGAACCCGTCAATTCCGGACGAAGAAACCGGAGAGCCTGTAGAAGATATGGTAACAGAGAAAGTGACGGTACCCACAGTTGTGATCGGCAATGACTTTGACCCGGTCACATCGGCTCTTATCAACAGGCTCACAACGCGTGATTATGAGATCGGCCCCGATACCAAAGCGGTAATTATAGACGGAGGATTGCTTTTATCCCTATCAGAGGCCCAAAGTAAGACTATTAAAGATGTGTATGACCGTGGAGGATCAATAGTCCTGAGCGAAGCAGATCCGAAAACGGCATACGATTTTTCAATGAGCCTCGGCGAAGAACCGTGTTTTATAGTGGAAGAAGAAACTAAGGCCGGACAAGAGCATTTCTGTGATGTCTATATATTCAACAATCATAACGACGAGTACATAGTACAGGATGTCCATGCTTCAATTGAGGACTATACCACCATCACAGAAGGGGATAATGAAATAGAAAGAAATAACGGAGAGGTCATCCGACACACCGAGGACATGCGGTCATTTGACAACTTCACACCATATCAATATGGTCTGAGAGCTGACAAACTTGCAATATGGATCAACGGGAACTCCGCACCTCACAATCCGGTCGGCCGGTCCGACGCCAGCCAACTGGCCGCAGCCCAAAGAGTGGCCATAGATTATTATCCCACACATCCCAGCCACGACAAGGCCAAGAATATATCAGGATCATATACCATAATATATTCCATAGTAAGCCTGTATTCATTCGACCAGAATGTCGATTATTACGCAGTTCATCAGGAAATCATCGGATCAAACCAGGCTATGAAAATAGCAAACTGGAAAGAGGGGAAAAATACCTGTTACGGTTTCTATCTGTCACGATTAGAGAATGACCATTATATATATGGCCAAAACAATTCAACCCCCTCAGCCACTATACAGACCACCTCTCCGGCCACTACCGAGAATGCACGTCAGGAAAGCGTGAGCATGGGATTCAATATCGGAGGAGATGTGGGCCTCAGCACTACCGGGCCTTCCGCCGGAATATCGGGAGGCTACAGCTATTCCGAAAGTGTGACGGTTACTATTCCGGATGTAGCTATTATCAACAAAAGTAAGTCGGATGCTGCACACCTTAATGCCAAATGGACTTATGAGGTAGCCTATGCCAAGCCTAATTATAACGGTTGGGGCACGCTAAAAGGGTTCTATGAGGCTCCGGCCGTTGCCACCAACACTATCGACACCCATAATACATGGCTTTGGGTGGTAAATAATCCCACTGGGAAATATACAATGAAATGTGTAAACTATATAGCCTATGCATATTGTTCCACATGGGACACCACGTTCAAATATTATTGGAATAATTCGTACTCAGGCTATATATATACCCGATGGATCACTCTCAATCCACCGAAACGCACCCGGAATTAACAGCTAAATATAAATCTAATTAAATTTCAACCGATGAAAAAATCAACTAAATTCCTTTCAGCCATACTAATGGCATTTGCTATGGCTGCATCCTTTACATTGACTTCATGCGGAGATGACGATGACGATCCCAAACTCCCCGACACCCCAACTACCGACAACAGTATAGCAACAGTCGAGATAGACTATTCCGTAAATCTTGCACAGACATATTTTGACTTTTTCGATATAACTGTTGAATATACCGACAAAAATGGCAAGAACATCACTGAAACAATAACAGCCAACTGGTCACATAGCGGCTCCATGGCTTACAAAGATGCTCCCGAAACTTTCATATGCAATGTTACTGCAACCCCTAAAGCCAATATGCCCGAAATCGAATCCGGAAAAGACTATGACTGCAATTGCAAAATCCTGGCTACGGTAAGCGGAAAGAGTGCGGCCGGTGTGGTAAACCAGCATTTTGGACTTAACGGTTCGAACAACACTACAGGCTCAAAATCAGCTTATGAAATGTCGAAATACATAACACGCGAGCATGTGTTGCTGAATTATACATATACGAAAGAACCAGCCGACATCTAAACAATAAGACTATAACAAAAGAGTGTGCCTTGAAAGATCAAATCCGATTATCTTTCAAGGCACACCCTTTTATTATCGGCCGGCAGCTGCGGCCAAGGAATGGATATTGAATTTCATGAGTTCATTGGCAAGCGACACACTCGGAAACTCCTCCAAGGCCTGTGCACGCAATGGTTCCTCATCAATATACCGCATGGAGTAATGTCCGAGAATAAGATGACGGGCATGGGCTCCGCGCGCTATGCGGCCTGCCTGTCGGGCTGTGCTGTGGCCGCGTTCTTTTGCCAGAAAGGCGTTGTCGTCGCCATAAGTCGCTTCATGGTATACAACATCCACACCTTTTATGAAGGCCGACACGCGCCTGTCATACACAGTGTCGCTGCAATAGGCATAGCTCGCTACCGGCGAAGGAGGTGTGGTCAGCAGCTCGTTGGGGATGATTCTACCGTCAGGAGCAGTCCATGGCTTGCCTTCCTTAACAGCCTTTATATCAGCAAGAGGTACACCGTAAAACTTGGCAGCGGCTCCGTCAAGATGACGCAACCCCGGCTTTTCCCGGAATATGAAGCCATTGGCAGGCACACGGTGATAGAGCGGAAAAGTTTCCACTATCAACGATGAATCTTCATAGATCACCTTATGCTCGTTGACAGGTATAATGTTGAATTGAAGGCTGAACGGACACTCCCCGAGAAAATATCGGAGCATGGGTTCAAACACTTCACGCCCTTCCTCGGATATGTGCAACGTAACAGTGCCCCTTTTGTCATAAAGGGCCATTGTGGAAAGAAGCCCCGGGAGTCCGAAGCAATGATCGCCGTGGAGATGGGATATGAATATATTGTTCAACCTCGAAAACTTCAGTCCCATACGCCGCATGTTGACCTGCGCACCCTCGCCACAATCGATCATGAAGAGCTTGTCGCGGAAATCCACAACCTGCGATGACGGATTATGACGCGATGTAGGTGTGGCCGACCCACAGCCGAGTATGTTGACACTGAATCCGGCCATCGGTCAGGATTCCTCTATTCCGGCTGCCGAAAGAGCTTCACGACGCTCCACACAGGTGCCGCACACGCCGCAAGGTTCGGCTCCTCCTTTATAGCATGAATACGTTTTTGAATAGTCCACCCCGAGTTCCTTGCCCCGCAAAGCTATATCGGTTTTAGTGAGCCGGGTGTAGGGTGCCTCAAGACGCACATGGATATATGTACCGGCCTCGATAGCCTTTCCCATGGGAATGATAAATTCCTCCCTGCAATCGGGATATATGGCATGGTCGCCACCGTGATTGGCTATCATTACGCGCCCAAGGCCACGCGACTCAGCCAGCCCTGCAGCAACTGACAGCATTATACCGTTGCGGAACGGCACCACTGTGGATTTCATATTGTCATCCTCATAATGTCCTTCCGGAATGGCATCAGCACCCGAAAGAAGCGAACTTTCGAAATATTCGCCCATGAACCCGAGGTTTATCTCGATCAGCTCAATTCCCAATGCATGGCAATGATAACGGGCGCATTCGGCCTCACGTGCGTTGTGATTGGAGCCATAGTTGAAGTTTACTGCCAATGCTATCGAATCCTTGAACTCATAAAGCATGGTTGTGGAATCCATTCCGCCTGACAAAACAAGAAGGGCGTCTTTCATATATCTGAGAATCTAATATAACAATCAATAATATCCGGAGATAACGGTGTCATATTGTAATACGACGTGTCACACTTCCGGCCTTAAGAATATAGATGCCGCGAGATTTCACCTGCAGGCGATGCGTGCCGGGGCCTAATGTCTCCGACGAGATAAGCTGGCCTAATATGGTGAACACTTTCACATCCACCGCACGGTCAGTGGAAATATATATCATATGATCCTTTACGGCCACTTCAAGACCTTCACCGTCGTAACGCTCCATGGGTGTGCCGTTGCGGGGAGTCTCCACCCACCCTGGAGCCGCAGGAAAAGCGGTCACAGCAACTGCCATAACTGCGATCCATACGAATAAAATCCGTAAAACAGAACTGATGTTTACCGGTCTCATAGTTAACTTCTGCAAAATTACTCAATTCCGCCAAGCCTACAAAATTATATCACAACATATTTGCCACCAGCAGTTTTATTCATGCCGGGCACAGTGGCTGTCAGATATTAAAGATGTTTAAAGCTATTTGATATTTAATGAAATAACGGTTAATTTGCATCTGTAAGGCAATATTTCATCACAGCAGAAACCAATGCGGCTATTACCGGTAATACTGATAATCATGTTTGCGGCCACCGGCTGCATGTCGCCTACCGTATGGCATAAGCAACTTGATGAGGCCCAGCGACTGATATACTCCGATCCGGAAGCGGCATTCAAGAAACTTGACTCTATCGACGTGTCGCAACTGAATGATTCAGCCGACATGGCCCGCTGGGCGCTTCTATACAGTGAAGCAATGGCGGCCAACAGGTTTTACGCTCCCGGAGATACGATAATAAATATTGCTCTGGATTATTACAGCGCCCATAATGCCATTGAAGAGCTGAAACGGGCCAAAAACGCCAGTATGCTGTTGGCCGGGAACCCGGAAAGCAGCCGGGAGGAGTTGATCTGCGCTCTATATTTTACTAAAGAAAAAGAATATTTTCTGGCAAAAGAACGCATACGTTCCGAACGGTATCTGTTTGCCGGAATAATAGTGGCGATTCTCGCCATAGGAGTCATTATGTGGCAACGGGCGAGGTTACGCATCAAATCAGCCCGCAACGAAGCTCTGCTAAGCGAGGCATCGGAATTGAGATGGAAGATACAGTGTGGAGTGTCCGACATGTCAAAATTGGAAACTACCCTTAACAGATTGCTTGACAACAGGTTTGCACTTATCGACTCACTTTGCGGCACCTACTATGAGGCAAGAGGCACAAAAGCCGAACGTAATGCCATCGTGTCAAAAGTAAAAAATGAAATTGAAGCCATACAGAAGGACGACATGGTGTTTGCCGAAATGCAGCATATAGTCAATGAATGCCGTAACGGACTTTTGGAAAAGCTCAGGACAGAATATCCCGCCATAAAGGATTGCGATTACCGATTGGCCGTATACATAGCGTGCGGCCTTTCGGCACGCACAATCAGCCTGCTGATGGATGAATCGGTAGAGGTGATCTACAAGCGGAAATCACGCCTCAAAGGGAAGATAACAGAGGCCGGGTTACCCTCGGCTACCGAAATTCTGTCGATTTTTTAGCACCTCCACATACGGTGTCAGAAACGTAGCACGACAGCCCGCATACAGCCCTATAAACCAACAACTTGCATTTACCATTGTCAGATGATTATTTTGCATGCAGAGGCGATATGACAGTATTTTTGTGCAAAAAACATTAAGTCTATGCACTCAAAAAAATCATTCACACATTTATGCGCCGTAAGCCTGATATTATTTACAGTGTCAGCGGCCCATGCCGAGGAAGCCACGGACAGTATCGCCCGCCAGCTTCAGGAAATAACAGTAAGAGCGGACAATCCTGTCACACGGCTTGAGGGATCCACCATGGTATCGGTAATTCCCGGATCACCATTGCAGAATGCGGGCAACGCATTGGATGTGCTCGGTCGCCTGCCGATGATAAATGTACACGACAATGAAATTTCGGTCACCGGCAAGGACAATATTGAAATATATATCAACGGCCACCCAATGCGTGACATCAACGAGCTCATACAGCTCATGTCGGATGAGCTGAAACGGGTGGAATTGCTTATGGCCCCAAGCGCGGCCTATGCTGCCACCACAGGCGCCGTAATCAGAATCACAACCACACGCAATTTCATACGCGGACTGTCACTCACCGATCAGCTGCAGTTACGCAAACGCCGCACTTACTCGGTATCCGACTATCTTGACCTAAATTACAGGCACGGAGCGTGGGACTACTTTCTGTCAGGCTCATTTAACCATGACCATACAAAAGCCCGTGGAACTACAGTAAACACATTGGAATATAATGGAACACCAGTCACTGTGGGAAGCAGCCAGCATACAGATTATCCTGTAAATGCCGGAACTGTCAAAGCCGGCTTCAATTTCGCCCGCGACACACAGTCATTCGGCGCCTATTACCGGTTCAATCCCGAGCATTCCGATTTCACCAACACCGGCGAGGAGTGGACGGATACCGACATTCCGCTTGACCGTGTGATTTCCCGGGCTATAACCGGCCGCAGCCATCTCGCAAATGCGTATTACGAAAATAAGTTTAACGGCAGATACCTGTTTCATGCAGATGGATTGTTCCGGCATTCACATTCCTCCACCGGCACAGAAACATCCTACCCCGCCGCCCTGCTTCCAGCCGTGGCCTCCTCGGAATGCCGGAATTCCACACTCTGGGCCGGGAAAGCCTATACGGAGTTTCCGCTCGGGAAAGGCTCGTTCACAATCGGCACCGAAGACTCATATACCTCGACGGCATCGGATTACACTATGCTGAATCCTGAAGTAGGCGCCTATATACCCTCATCCAGCTCCCACGCACGCCAGATCTCCGCAGCACTGTTCTCCTCATGGAACGCCTCATTCGGCCCCTGGTCAATGACCCTCGGAGCCCGCTATGACTATGTAGACTATAATTTCACCCTCAACGGCGTCAAGGACAAGGATATGAGCCGAAAGGACCATACCGTCACCCCGGACATTTCCCTAAGTTACCAATTCTCGCAACGTGCATCACTGAGCCTGAGCTATAAAATGACGACCATACGCCCACCCTACTCCCAACTGACACGCGGACTCAACTATGTGGGCATGCATGAAATAGAGGGAGGCAATCCGGCCCTACGCGACGAGCGCATGCACAACGTGCAGCTATTCGGAATGTGGAACGGATTCATGCTCCAGGCCGATCTGACACGAAGCCTTGACTCATACGCATTTGTAAAGGAGATTTATCCGGCACAAAACCTGCAACTGCTCATGCACCCGATAAATATAGATGTAACGGCTTTCAGCTGTTATGCAGTGTGGGAAAAGAACATAAAGCGTTGGATGCCTAATGTGACCTTGGGCGCTTACCGGCAGTGGCTCGGATTAGGGGGACAAAAATATGACCGCCCGATATTCTCATATTCGTTTGACAACACCCTGACATTCCCGCACGGATTTATAATGACCACCTCAATGAGCGGCCGGTCGCGCGGCGACATGCACACAAACCGCTTCGGTGCCACATACTTCACGATGAATGCCTCCGTCAGCAAACACTTCTTTAACAAAGCACTGACAGTCAAATTTTCGGCAAACGACATTTTCAACACCGCTAATAACAATTGGACAATGAACACCTACGGTGTACACGTTACTAAAAACCAATCCTATGATTTCCGGGGAATATTGCTCAACGTAATCTATCGTTTCCAACCAAGGCAAAGCAAATATAAAGGTGGCTCAGCCTCCGAAGCCGAGATGAAGAGATTATGATTATTGAGGCATTATGCCTATAGCAAAGCACCCGACACTGAATCATGCCGGGTGCTTATGCTATAAAGTGTAATGATACAATTTACTTCACCACAACCTTGACAGGCCTACGGGCTACATTAACTATATAAGCTCCGGGAAGAACAGGTACACTCAATCTGTCGCCTGCTTTCGATACGGAGAATATGCAACGTCCGTCAATACCGTAGATATAAACACTGTGTCCGGCAGCTCCTTCCACAATGACGTTGCGGCTCTCAACCGTGACGCAAGCACCCTCGGATGCGACACCGGAGATTAACGATGACAGCGATGCAATGTTGGATGGAGCGGATTCGCCACGGTCGTAGACTGCGGTGACGCAATACTGGTGACCGCGCGACTGCGGCTCCATATCGGTAAACGATGGTCCGGCCACAAGTTCTCCGTTAAGCTTCACCGCGTCACGGTATACGTTATAACCTTTAAGCGTCAACGGTTCGACTTCCGCACCATAAGGCACATAGGTGAAATCATCCACCATAAACATCATTTTGTCCTTTGACGTGCAACGCACAGCCACATACCTGGCCCCGGCAGGGAGAGTGAATGAATATTCCGTCCATTCGGCAGGCACACCCGGCACAGATTCCAGCGATACAAAGTCAGCCTTGGCACGGGTTTTGGTCGAATACAGTATCTCAAACGATTCAAGCCCGTAATAATCATTGTAGGTCTTGGCAAAGAATGATATAGTCTGACGGTTTCCGAAGAGCCGGGGTGATATCATCCAGTCATCGTTCTCTCCGCCATATGTCACAAACGAGGCCATGAACTGATGGCCGCTTACGGCATTGAAGAAGCTGTCGAACTGCGGGCCTTCGTTGTTGAACACGATATAGGCCATAGGCTCACCTGCATGAGGGAAGTCTACGCCATTGAATCCATATGTGCGGCTACCGTCGGCATCGATGAAATTCCAGTCGCCTGCTTCGTTTACTCCGAAAGCCTCATACGACTCGAAATCATCGGTTACAGGCTCAGGGAGCTGCGACTCAAGGTCGGGGGCAGTCCATTCAAGCACCACCGATTGCCCGCTTTCGGACGCTTCAAGCGAAACCGGCACAGGATAATTGGGAAGCACTATGCGGGCCTTTATCTCATCGGTAGTATTGTCGGCCAGGTCAGCGTCATTGCCACACACCACCACAGCTTTATATACTGCCGTAGGTCCGGCGGTTACAGGAGCTGTCTCCATTACAGTAACCGTGGCTGTGGATCCGGAAGCTATATCGGTACCTGCTGTTTCGGCCACCTTGACGTTATCGCGGTAAAGTTCCACTGTATAACCCGAGGCGGTTTCGGCACCATTGTTGACCACATCCACCTCAACCTCAACAGGTGTATTGGCATTGAAACGTGCCGGCATGCGGATAGCCGCTGCCGAAAGGTCGACAGGATTGAGCTGTTCCACACTTATGCCGTCGAGTATTATCATAGTATGCGTCACCACAGTGCCCCGGAAGCCTATCTGCACCGATTTACCTTTATACTGCGACAGATGCACAGTAGCTTTGCGCCAGGCTTGCGGAGATCCGGCAACATAGCGCTCAACAGCTGTCCATCCCGATCCGTCATTGATCATTACATCGAAATAGTTCTCGCATTCCGTCATTCCGAAATAATAGAATGACAAAGCACATGTGGAGTTTTCGTCAAGCTTTATCTTTCCGGTGCTCCACATCGACGACTGATCCACATTGGATCCGCGGGCAGCCAGCATATAATCGTCACCGTCGGGAGTTTCAAGTTTCATCTCCTCCACCGACCATATCCGCCAGCTAAGTTCGGGATTGGCAGGAGTCACATTATAAATGTGGGTATATCCGCCTAAGGCGAACGAGTCGTTATACGGCAGGTCATAGGGGATTCCTACCGGTATGCTCCCGGAACCCGTGGCCTTGACGGAACGTCCGGCCGACGTGGAGGCATAGACTGAGTAGGACACAAACTGCTGGTTGCCGTCGGCCGCAATTGCCTGGAAAGTACAGGAAGTGCCGGTGACGCCTGATTTTATCACAGTACCGTTATCCACAACCATATAGGTGACCTCGGAAGTGTTGAGCGTCCGGCCATCCTTGTCAACAGTGACTGCCGGCCATGACAGGGTTACTTCGCCCGGATTGGCGGTCTCGGCTATGTTTACCTCGGAGGGGGCGGAGGGTATGTTTACTCCGATGAACACCGTAACTTCAGCGTCATTTCCGGCGCCGTTGCCATTATGGCCGGTGACTTTGTATGTGTGCAGCCCGCTTGTCATTCCGGAGTCAGAACAGCTAAGTTCTGCGCCGGGAGCCGGAGATGCGAAGGTCTTTATGACCTCACCGTCACGGCTTACAGTCATCGATGTGATTTCCGTAAGCTCATCACCCCTCACTGACAGCAAAGGTGCGGTAAATGATATCCCGGCACTCATTCCTCCTGCAGGGTCAGGAACTACCTGAAGATCAGAAACAGCTGCGGGAGCCGCAGCCACCTGCCCTGCCCCTACCGACACATTGTCCACACAGAGGTACCACCCGTCCTTGGGACAGTCGGCATGTATGCCGAAATAATATATTCCGGTTGTCGGACATTGGAATTCGCCGGTAAGTTTCTGGGTGTCCGTTGTGGTTGCATTCGGGCCTTTCTCAACGGTGATCTGTGTCTTGGGCACTATCGTTGCCACTACTCCTTCTTCAGAGGGTTCGGTAGCCACAGCCACTTCTATGAATTCGTCACCGAACTTCTTGTTCCATATCCATGCGTCGGCGGAGAAAGAATATATATTCCCAGCCTCCAACCGCAACCCCGGAGTAAATGCCCAGTCATCCTTGGGATATGCAGCCACGCCTTTGAGACGTATCTCACCGAACGAGCCGACATCACCGGCCCAGGCCCATGACGAAGGTGCACCTCCAAGCCCTATTATTGTCCATGTGTCAAGTGAGGACGAATCATAGAATTCCTCGGCGTAAGGTGGTGCAAGTATCTGCAACGCGAGTTTGTTACTTTCGGAGGCAACGCTTTTACAATCACCGTTGACGGCCTCCACCGTATAGTAATACTGCGATCCGGAAGCCCCTATCTCAGCAGGCTCGGAGAATGAACAGGTTTTCAATCCTTCGGCTGCTGTAACAGCACCGGGATAACGTGTAACTGTGTAAGTAATATCCCCGGCATTAAACTTACCTTCGGTGGCGGCGGCGGTAACCGGCTGCCAGTCCAAAGTGAATGTGTTGTCACCATATATGAGCGACACAGCCGAGGGCGCCTGTGGCTTGGCATAGCCTATATAGCCGTTGAGATATGCCGGCTGGCCGTTGCCGCCTACGTTTGATGTGTTTATTATGAAATTATAGGAGCCTGACGCCGGTACCGTAACATCAACCGCCACTGACTCACCCGGAGCAGCAGAACCTATGGCTATGCGCGTGCCGTCCATAGTGACGGTATAATTGAGTGTTCCCGACAGATTGCCTCCGCCGAAACTTTTTGACGGTGCGGTAAAACGCAGTTTGCCGGTAAGTTCCCCGGCTACAAAATCAAGCGCCGCCCCCTCAGGCATTGCCGGAGCAACCGGAGCAACAGCAGCTGTGGGGAAATAGAGCCCGCATACCTCTTCGTTGAGATCGAAATTCGCTATAAGGGTGGCGTTGCCGTTAGCAGGGTTTATCTCATACAGCCCCGACACATATTCGGCACTCAGTGTATAATACATGCGGCCGGTGGCCTTGTCGAATGTAGCGGATGAAGGATAATAGGGATTCAGCCCCGTAGATCCTACAAGCGTCATAGAACCGTCAGTCTTGTCAAGTTTATAAAGGTTACCGTCATAACCCACCGCGTAAGCCTGTCCGGCAGCATTGAAAGCCACGGCGTTTATCTCCTTTTCCAATGGGGCGATTGTAGTGCGCTGGTAACTTTCCATATCCAGTTCAGCCCATTCCTGGCCGTCCTCGCCGATAAACGAACCGTATATCTTGTTCGATATAGGGTCATAATCCATATCGTGGGCTATGATTGTGGCGTCGCCGTCGCCTACATGCAGCACCTCCCACGTGTCGGCATCGAATATGAATGTGTAGGCATTAAGCTGATCTGTGGTAACCCACTCGCAATAATAATATTTACCGTTTGCGTAGGTTCCGCCTCCGTTACACCGGATATTCGGCTCCACCAGTGTCATATCCTTGGTGCCGTTAAGCCCGAAGGCATATATCCCGAGATCATATGTGAAAAGATCGTCGGAGAATATAAGACACCCATAAACTTTTGATTCTGTGCCGCTGATTTTCAATGGTGCGGCAGGACGCCATTGACGGCTCCGGAGCCCTGACAACAGTTGCGGAGATGTTCCGAACGACGACCTCGGCATGGCCGGGCGAGTGTTCATGCCCTTTGGCTCCAACTGTGTGGCGACAGGCAGCCGGCTTGTTGCCGGACTTTCCGCTTCGTGACGCAAGGCCTGGGCCTGAAGTGCCGGCACGGATGACAGCAGCATCAATGTCGCTGACAATCCAACGGATAAGTTAAAAAATTTCCCCATACTTAAGAAATGTAATTTGTGTGAGAAACCATGGATAGATGAATGCTATGTATTTAAGTCCTCAGGATGTATAATTCCGGGTCTCTCCATAGCAAAATAACACATCCGAGATTGACTCGCAACAAATTTACAAATAATATAAGGATTTATCAATATTTTGACAGATTTATCTATCCAGAAGCTGCTTCGAGTCAGCATAAATTGCATTACCGACAGAACCCCGACATTGCCACAATACACAGCACACTGTATATCAGAATATTATGCACAACATTATCCAATTTTGCATAATCTCTAAGATTCTTAGCGCTCTTATTTATTTATGTATATCAGGTTTTTTTCGTAAATTGCAGCGTTTTTTGAACCAATAAGTTTTCAACCACCCAAAATGAAAAAGTATCTCGTAACAGGAGCCGCCGGTTTCATCGGGGCCAACTTTGTGAAATATCTTCTCAATCGTTATGGTAACGATGTGGAGATATTGATACTCGACGCACTGACCTATGCCGGCAACCCGCTTACAATCAAGGATGAAATGGAAATGGAGAATGTCACTTTCGTGAAAGGTGACATAGGCGATAAAGAACTTGTAAGCCGGCTGATGAAAGAATTTGACCCGGATTATGTGGTGAATTTTGCTGCTGAAAGCCACGTTGACCGCAGCATAACCAATCCACGCCTTTTCCTTGAGACCAATATTCTCGGCACCCAGAACATGCTGGACTGCGCACGTGAGGCTTGGTTTGAAGGCAAGGATGCACAGGGACATAACATATACAAAGATGGGAAACGTTATCTCCAGATATCCACTGACGAGGTTTACGGATCGCTGCCCAAAGATTTCGACGAGGCATGCGAGCTGCATCTTGAGGATGATGTAAAAAATGTGGTGAAGGGCCGCGACAATCTCAAGACCTTCGGCAAAGGATTCTTTACCGAAAAAACTCCGCTCTCACCCCGCTCACCTTATTCAGCCGCAAAAACAGGGGCTGACCTAATAACCCTCGCTTATCACGAGACCTACGGATTACCCATCAACATAACCCGTTGCAGCAACAACTACGGGCCTTATCATTTCCCCGAAAAACTTATCCCCCTTATCATAAAAAATATACTCGAGGGCAAGAAGCTACCCGTGTACGGCAAGGGTGAGAATGTGCGCGACTGGCTTTATGTCGAAGATCATGCCAAAGCCATCGATATGGTGCTGCGCAAAGGCCGTATAGGCGAAGTCTACAATGTGGGCGGATTCAACGAGGAGTCGAATATCAACATTGTAAAGACAGTGATAGCAATAGTGCGCCGCATCATGGAGGAAACTCCGGAATATCAGTCACTGCTTGCGAATCCGGTAGACACCATCACCGAAGATCTGATAGAATTTGTCACCGACCGTCCAGGCCATGACATGCGCTATGCCATAGATCCTACTAAAATAGCAGTGGAATTAGGCTGGTATCCCGAAACTCCTTTCACCACAGGTATCGAGAAAACAGTGAAATGGTATCTCGACAACCGCGAATGGGTGGACAGTGTCACATCCGGAGAATATCAGGACTATTATGATAAGATGTATAAAAACCGTTAATCCATAACCATTACCACAACTCTCTGTTATGAAAGGTATAGTACTCGCCGGAGGCGTCCAGGCGGCCGAGAATATTGATGAACGAGCTCTCTTTAAGCTGCATCTTTTT
>URII01000018.1 GCA_900547825.1 uncultured Porphyromonadaceae bacterium | reverse complement strand
TATTGCACTGAGATTGCTATATTGCCACAAAGTTACACAAAATATTCAAATGCATGGATAAAACGGCGGATTATTCTATGTCAAAGATATAACGCAGGGCGTCAGGCGCATTTTCCACATAGTGCCACGACACCGGACGGAAGAAAAAATACGGGAAATAACTCAGCCGGGGCACCACGTAATAGTATGTTTTCCCGTCATCGGCTTTGAACGGCAGCAATTCTACATCGGTTATTTTCTTCACTACTCCGAGATCCACAAGGTAGCGTGTCTGGGCTTCCTTGTCGGCGGGGAGGAACATATGGCCGTCAATTTCACGCAATGCCGTGCCTCCCGCCACTGGGTGTCCGGCTTTAGGTCCTGCTTTACGCAGGGCCTCCGGGGCGATCATTACATTACCTTCATTGCGGTCGGCGAGTGCATCTTTTATGCGGAAGTAGCGTGCGAGATTATGGTTGACCCACGGATTCCATGCCTCGCTCATGGGTTTGCGCCATGCTATTACCGGTTGCTGTTCGGGTAGCGTTATCTCAGTGAAGGCTGTGGCATGCGGATCAGCTCTGAGCTGGTCAACAGCGTGGTCCATGCCGCGGCGGAGAATCAGGGTGTAATGTATAGTGACTCCGAAATGCACTGTCAGCAATGCGATTACAGCAATTATGGCGATAAGTGAGCGTTTCGTCAGGTTTAGCCAGGAGGTTGGAAGCATCCGCCCGCACAACGCCACTATTGCCGCCGAAGCCATTACATGCGACGGCCATGAGGGCCGTTCTCCGCGCAGAACCCTCACGTTTATGTACATCGACATCAGGGCCACGCCCAACGTTATCACTGTGATGGTATCGATTTTAATCCTCCGTTGGCGCATTGCATCCACGCACACAAGAATGAGGTATATTATCAGCGCCACATGCAGCTTTGCCACCACGGCCCAGTTGAGCAACGGGGGAAACAGTCCGTAGGATTCGGTGTCATGAAAAAATCCGGGCGAACTGACAAGCCATGCGAATCCTGGAAGAAGGCAAGCAATCATGCCGACGCGTTTCCATGACCTCATGCTGCGGAAAAATATCATTGAAGCCGCGAGGCCTGTGCCGAGCGGCACGGCGAAGCCTTCGTGCCAGAATCCTATGACGAGACACAGCAGCCATCCGGTATATATGTGCCTGTCTTCCGTTTCCATCCATATCCTCACGGCCACGAGCATAAGCGCCGAGGGCACAATGTAGTTCAGTCCATAGCATATTCCGAACATACATTCGTGCCACGGCAGGGCGAATGACACGAGCAGCATGGCCAGGGTCAGCAGGCTAAGGCTCCGTTGCCGGCCGGGCGCCAAGCGCGTCATTGCCGCTGCAATCCATGCCGTGAACCCGCCGAGTGCTGTTGCCGCTATCCATTTCGGGGCTATAAGCAGCAGCGGCAGCAGTATGTTGCCGAGGCGGCCGTTGTCGGTCATATAATGGTCGGTCCAGGTGTCGAGTATGGCTTGCCACGGAAAAGCGGTGTCGAGACCTTCGAGGTAGTCGTGTAGGTAGTAGCTGTACCACACGTCATCCGTCATCCATGGATACAGATAATATATCACCGCATGTACGGCTCCGAAAGCCGCGAGCAGTGCCACATAGGCTGTCCGGCAGATGGTAGTTTTATCTCTCGGCGGCATGCTCATGTTGATGTGATGGGTCTGAACTGTGTAAAGCCCTGGGTCTGAGGGCGAAATACGGGAAATAGTACGACGAGATCATGATATGGGTGTAGGTGCGTGAGTCGGAGGCCGTGAACTCTATAGGCTCTACCGGCAGAAGCTTGGTGAATATGCCGTAGTCGACATAGAGCTGCCACGGGCCGGTAAATGTGCCCTCCATATAGTAATAGCCATCTTTTTCCCTTATTCCGGCCGAGCCTGGCACCGGTGTTCCCGCTCCGGGCCTCAGATCGCGCAAAGCTTCCGGAAGTATGGCTCCCGGGAGGCGTAGCGCATGCCAGTCCTCAGGCAGTCTGAAATATCTTACACGCATCTCCTGTTTGTTACGCTCCCACAGCATGGAGCACGGTTTGCGCCATGCCATTACCGGCATCTGGTACACGAGTCGCATGTCCGTGAATGCCGGTTCATCGGGATGATTGCGCAGATGCTCCACTGCCTCGTCCATGGCCTTGCGCTGTTGGGCGGTGACAGATATTGCGGCACCGAAATGTATTGCTATGATCAGGTATATGGCTCCTGCTGCCAACGATTGTGCCCGTTTATGGTGCGTCCCGGGCCAGAGTATGAACAATGAGCGGGCTATTCCTATGAGGCTGAGCATTATCAGCAGCCATGACACCCTTTCGCCGCGTATTATATGGAAATTGATGTAGCACACAATGGCCGCCACGGTCAGCATCACTATTATCCACGGGGCTTCGCCACGTCGGGCCTCCGGATGTTTCCATAGGGCTATGGAACATGTCACCGCCCATATAAGGAACGGAATATTTGATTTTATAGTAATGAGGATATTGTATGGATTGAGTTGGGCGAACATGTGGTTGGTGTTTCCTGCCAGACCCGGGCTGAGCCACAGTATCAGCGCTCCGGGCACAATGGCTGCTATTGTCCACCACCGGCGGCGGGATGACATGCGGCAAATGATACATGCGGCAGACAGGGCGATTATGAGCGGCACGGCAAAGCCTTCGTGCCATAGTCCGAGCAGAGCCGCCATGCTTACAGTGCGGCCTGGATGCGGATCTTTTTCAAGCAGGAACTTGTAGAGCACATAGAGTGTCAGCACCGACGACACCACATAATTTACCCCATAGGCAAGGCAGTACATATTTTCGTGCCATGGCAGGAAAAAGGTCAGCAGCAGTGTCACCGTGGCCAGTCGTAACGGACTGTTGCTGCCGGCATTAACCAGTCTCGATGCGAAAATCAGCATGGCTCCAGCACATAACCCGAGGGCTATGGCGCTGATCCACTTGGGCATGATGAGCATGAACGGCAGGATATTGTCGCCCATGCGGATGTTGTCGTATAGGTAATGCTCCTCCCATGTGTCGGCTATGGCCTGCCATGGAATGAAGGAAGTGTCGCGCCCTTCAAGCCAGTCGGCGAGATGTACCGAATACCATACATCGTCACCCGACCAAGGAAAAAGATAGTATATGATTGCCGTTACCGCAGCAAATGCCACGATAACCGAGCGGTTGACAATGGTAGCGTTTATTCGGGCCGAGGCGGATTCCCTTTGCGTTTCGCGCTTTGGTTTTTCCATTTTGGAAATGTGAATATGAATTCCAGTCCTCCCGACGTGCGGTTCTTTACCGAAATAGCTCCTCCGAGTGCAAGCACTATCTTGCGTACAATCGGAAGTCCGAGGCCTGTGCCTCCGGCTTTGCGTGAGCGCCCCTCGTCAATGCGGAAGAACCGTTCGAACAGGAACGGCACATTTTCCGGATTCACGCCGATGCCGTTGTCGGAAAATGAGAATGTGTAGAAATCCTCCGACTCATCGGTCATGACAAACTTCATCTCCGTGCCTTGTGAGTGGATTGTGGCATTCTTCATCAGGTTGAGAAGCAGCGAATTTATGAGGGTGGTGTTGCCGAGCACATGGCAGTTGAGAGGTATGTCGTAAGTGAATTTCAGTTTTGACTGCGCTCCTAAGTCGGCCTGTTCGTAATCGTTGGCTATGGCATACACAATATCATGCAGATCCACATCCGTGAGGGTTATGTTCTCGCCTCCCTCCTCAAGACGGGTCATGGTTGACACGTCATTCATCATGTTCACGAGCCTGTCCACATTGGCGCGGGCACGGGTCAGGAAGTGTTCCTTTGTCTGGGGACTCATGGACGAGTCGGCAAGTATGGTGTCGAGATAACCTTTGATTATTCCTATGGGAGTTTTCAGCTCATGGTTGATGTTGTTGGTGAGCTGGCGTTTGAGCCGGGCTTTCTCCTCCACGGCATGCAGGGCTATCTCATGCTCGCGTTCGCGGCGCCGGCGGTCCTCGGCGCGGTTCTCGTAGAGTTTCACAATCTGCCTTGCTATGTCGCCGAGTTCGTCGTGGGGAAATTCGTCGGTGTAAGGGATCGGTTCGCCTGCGGCGGCTCTGTTGGCGAAGTCTCGCATCAGTGTTATGTTGCGTGTCAGCAGGCGTGTAGTGAAATACACCACTACAAAAGCCACGGCAGCCATGGAAAAGATGAACAGCCACAGGCCGGGCGCTATTGCCGTGGCTTCCTCCACCTGTTCCGACGGAATGGCCGAAATGACTGATATTTTGCCATCGGGACTTTCGGTTTCCACCGTGAGGAAACGTCTCACGGTTTCGGATCCGGCTATCGAGGGTATCGAATCGGTGTCGTAGACGGTCTCTATTATCTTCGGTTGATCCGATTCGGATCGGAGCAGGCGTTGTCCTATATTATAGATCAGGCGGTCATATTCCTCGTCGTAAACCGATATGCGCACGTCGTCAAGAGCCGTTTCATTATACATGTTCGCTATGAACGTGATGAACGGTCTTACCTCAAAGTCGTTCCGGTAAGCGTCGATGATGCGCTCGTTGATCAGGTTGAGCTGTACACGGATTGTTTCAAGACGGTACTCCCTTTCGCGCCGGTACTGGTTGACCGCCATTATGGCCATGGCAATCCACACCAGCATTATGGTAGGCGTGAATATTCTCCACATGTAGCTCATGTGGAGAAATGAGAAACGTTTATGCTTCTTATAGTCAGTCGGTGTCTTTGAAACCGTAGCCAAATCCGAGTCGGGTTATGATGTAATTGCCGTAACGGCCTATTTTCTTTCGGAGGCGTGTTATGTTGGTGTCGATGGTGCGGGTGGTCACTACCACATCGTCGGGCCATACTTTCTGGATTATTTCCTCGCGTGAGAAAATGCGGTTCCGGTTGGTAAGGAAGAACAGCAGGAGTTCGAATTCCGTTTTTGTAAGGTTGAGCTGTTCGCCGTCGAGAGTGCATATCTTGCGGTTGCGGTCTATTCTCAGGTCATGGAATGTCACGTCGCTTTCATAGTCGCTCTGGTTTGCCGTTTCATCCGATATGCGTGTTATGGTGCTTCGGCGCAACACGGCGCGCACTCTTGCCAGCACTTCCGGTATTACGAACGGTTTGGTTATGTAATCGTCACCGCCTATGTTAAGGCCCATCACTGTGTCGTCCTCGCCGTTGAGTGCCGAGCAGAATATTATGGGCACGGTATCTATGTCGGTATTGTTCCGCACTGCTTTTGCAAAATCAAAACCGCTAAGACGCTCCATCATTATGTCTACTATAAACAGCGAATAGCGTGACAGATCTAAAGTCAGAGCTTCTTCGGCGCTGTAGGCACAATCTACTTCATATCCTTCTTTCTCAAGATTGTATTTCAGGATTTCGGTAATAGGTTCTTCGTCGTCGATTACTAATATGCGGGTTCTCATGCGTAGGGTATTATAGTGGGGATCTTCGGCTCTGCCATAATCAATGGCTCAAAATTACAATTTTTTTCACGGAGAGGTCTTATAAAAAATGTTAACAAGGCCGTTTCTTCTGAACATACTTATGCCTGAAGTGTTTGGTATATTGAAATTACTATATTTGCACTGTGTTTTTCAAGGTATTAGATTTAAGGCTATTTCGGCGTTTGTCGTGATGACAGGCGCCGACATTTTTATGTAATGTGCCGGGAGCAAAGCTTTGTTATTGTATGCTTGGGGATATTTTTGTAAATTTGCATAGCAAGTTAGGAATTGATTTAATTGACCTTTGACCCATGAGCCACATTGACGAAGAACTCACCGACGCTCCGGATTCCACCCCTGCCGCTGATATTCCATCGGTAGCACGGATATATGACTCTCCGGCAGGTGACGGAATGCACCTCCGGGGAATGTACCGCAGCTGGTTTCTCGAATATGCCAGCTATGTCATTCTCGAACGTGCCGTGCCGCATATCGACGACGGCCTTAAGCCTGTACAGCGTCGCATTCTTCATTCAATGAAGACTCTTGACGACGGGCGGTTCAACAAAGTGGCCAACATTGTGGGCAACACCATGCAGTATCATCCGCATGGCGATGCGTCGATATATGAGGCGCTGGTGCAGCTCGGCCAGAAGGAATTCCTTGTGGAGACACAGGGCAACTGGGGCAACATACTTACAGGGGCTTCCGCTGCCGCAGGGCGTTACATCGAGGCACGCCTTTCGCCTCTGGCCCTTGAGGTGCTTTACAATCCGAAAGTCACCGAATGGACCTTGAGTTATGACGGACGCAAAAAGGAGCCTGTGACATTTCCGGCCAAATTCCCTCTGCTCCTTTTTCAGGGTGTGGAAGGCATAGCCGTGGGGCTGTCGTCCAAGATTCTGCCCCATAACTTCAATGAGATAATCGATGCGGCTGTGGCTGCTCTCCGTGGTGAGGAGTTTACACTCTATCCGGATTTCCCTACCGGCGGTTTTCTTGATGTGTCGCGTTACAACGACGGCGAGCGGGGTGGAGCGGTGAAAATCCGCGCCAAGATTGAAAAGGTTGACAACAAGACTCTTGCCATTACCGAGATCCCCTATGGCAAGACCACCGGCACGGTGATTGACTCCATCCTCAAGGCTTTTGAGGGGGGCAAGATAAAAATCCGCAAGGTGGATGACAACACAGCCGAACAGGCCCGCATACTTGTGCATCTGCTCCCCGGCACGTCGAGCGACAAGACCATCGACGCCCTCTATGCCTTTACCGACTGTGAAGTGTCCGTGTCGCCCAACTGCTGTGTGATCTCCCAGCGCAAGCCTCATTTCCTCGGTGTCAGCGATGTGCTGCGCCACAATGTGGAACTGACCCGCCGTATTCTCGGACGCGAACTGGAGATACAGATCGACGAAGTGCGCGAGCTGCTCCATTTTGCCTCGCTTGAACGCATATTCATCACCGAGCGCATCTATAAGGACAAGGACTTCGAACAGGCGCCCGACAAGGAAGCCGCGCTCAATCACATTGACCGGCGTCTTGAGCCGTGGAAGCCACGGCTTGTGCGTGAGGTCACACGTGACGACATAGAGCGGCTTCTTGAAATACGGATGGGCCGTATACTGAAATTCAACCTTGACCAGAACGAACGCCTGATAGCCGAGTATAATGAACGCATCGCAGCCCTGCGGGCCGATTTGGAAAATCTTACAGGTTATACCATCGACTGGTTCCTGAAGCTTAAGGAAAAATACGGAGCCGCTTACCCGAGGCGTACTGTGATCCGCGGCTTTGATTCGATCGAGGCTGCCAAAGTGGCCGAGGTCAACGAGAAACTGTATATCAACCGGGAGGAAGGCTTCATAGGCACCGCCCTGAAAAAGGACGAATTTGTGTGTGCCTGCTCCTCTATCGACGATATAATAATCTTCTACCGCGACGGCCGCTATAAAGTGGTCAAGGTGCAGGAGAAATTCTTCACGGGCAAGAATGTAATGTGGGTTGGCGTGTTCAAGCGTGGCGACAGTCGTACTATCTATAATGCCATATATCAGAACGGTAAAAACGGGGTCTACTACATGAAACGTTTTGCCGTTACGGGTGTGACACGCGACAAGGAGTACAATCTTACTCCCGGCAAGCCCGGCACGAGAGTGACGTGGTTCACGGCCAACCCTAATGGAGAGGCCGAGGTGGTCAAGGTCACCCTGAAGCCTAAACTCAGGTTGAAGACCCTTACATTCGATGTTGATTTCGGCACACTCGGGGTGAAAGGCAAAGGTGCTATGGGCAATATAGTGACCAAGAACGAGGTGGCGCGTTTCTCGCTCAAGGAGAAAGGGGTTTCTACTCTCGGTGGGCTGAAAGTATGGTTCGATCCGGATGTGCTGCGCCTCAATTACGACGGCCGCGGTAAATATATCGGCGAGTTCCTTGGCGATGACAAGCTGCTTGTGGTGCTCCGCAGCGGTGAATATTACACCTCGTCGTATGACGCTACCAACCATTATGAGGACAATATATTGCGCATTGAGAAATTCGATCCGCAGAAAGTGTGGACTGCCGTGCTGCATGACGCCGATCAGGGTTATCCCTATGTCAAGCGGTTCTGTTTCGAGCTTTCGCCGCGTAAGCAGCGTTTTATCGGCGACAACGTGCGTTCGCAGCTTATCCTTCTTACCGGCAATCCGGCTCCGGTGTTTGATGTCACTTTCTCGGGCGATGACGCGCACCGTGAGGCTGTGGAGGTGGACGCCGTTGAATTTATAGGCGTAAAATCGTTGAAAGCCAAGGGAAAGAGGCTTACTGTATATGCCCTCGGCAGTGTCACGGAACGCGAGCCTGAACCTGTGCCCGAACCTGAACCTCCTCAGCCCGAAACGGATGAACTGCCCGAGCAGGAGGACGGTTTTGCAGGATCTATATTCGATACTCAATCAGCAGATGAAGAGCCGGTGGTGGATTAGTGCTGTGGCTGCTGTGGCCGTATTGCCATGTGGAGCCGAACCGGCCGACAGTGTCAGGGTAGTGCGCCCTGTCACTTCCGCCTACACCCTTGAGGCAGGCGGAGCGAATCTTGCCGACACTTATCTTACTCCGCTCCGTTACGGCGGATGGGTTACCGCCTTGGGTTACGAACGATGGCAGGCGATGGGTTTCAACCCCCGGACATGGGTAATGCGTCTTGATGGACGGCTTGAGCTTGAGAGCACTGACAACCCGGCCCGGAATGCCACAATGTGGTATGCGGGGCTAAACCTTTCGTGGGGCATGCTGTGGCGTAAGGCATTGCCGTACGGTTTCACAGTGGGTGTCGGTCCTGCCACATCCATAACGGCAGGATGTGTCTATAACGACCGTAACGGCAACAATCCCGCTTCGGCCAAAGCCTCATGGACGGTTGATATGTCGGCTTATGCCACATGGCGTTTCAAAATGGGGCGTGTGCCCGTCACCTTGCGTTATCAGATGTCGCTTCCTGTTGTAGGCGCGTTTTTTTCGCCTGATTACGGTGAGCTGTACTATGAGATCTATCTCGGCAACCGCAGCGGGCTGGCCCATTGCGCATGGTGGGGCACCTATTTCAGGATGGAAAATCTGTTTACGGCCGACCTTCGTTTCGGCGCTACCGCCCTGCGCATCGGTTACCGTGGCAATATATTGTCGACCAAGGTCAATGATATAACTTCGCGCAACATCACCAATGCTTTTGTCATAGGTGTTTCGGGCGAATGGATGAGCCTTGATCCGCGCCGCAGTGCCGGCCCCGATCCCCAAGTGATCAATGCATTTTATTGAATACGGAATGAGAATAGCTGATATAATCAGGGCATTTGGGGCTGTAACCCTGCTATGGCTTACGGCTGCCTGCCATGACTTGCCTGAATATACCGATGATCCGCGGGGTAATTTCGAGGCCCTATGGCAGATCATGGATGAACATTACTGCTTTTTCGGCAGCAAGGATGTGGACTGGGCCGGGGTGCATGACCGCTATGTGGCGAAAGTAAGCGACAGGATGACGTCGCAGGAACTTTTCAGGGTGTGCGCTGATATGCTCGGAGAGCTCCGCGACGGCCACACCAATCTTATATCCCCATTCGAGACCTCCTATTACCGTAAATGGTGGAGCGATTATCCACAGAATTACGACGCTCGCATTGTTGAGCAATACTATTTTAATTTCAATTACCGGTCCGTGTGTGGAATTGATTACGGTTACCTTACCCCTAATGTGGGATATATGCATTACGGCTCGTTCTCCGATCCCGTAGGTTCGGGAAATATGGACTATATACTTGATTTCCTCGCTACCGCACAGGGACTGATAATTGATGTGCGCGACAATGGTGGTGGCGATCTCACCAATGTGGAAACCATAGTGAGCCATTTCATCGACCGTGAGATAAAGGCAGGTTACATAATGCATAAAACCGGGCCGGGGCATGACGATTTCTCCAAACCCTATGCCTACTATTACAAACCGGCTTCGGGAGGCCATATAGTGTGGCGAAAACCTGTTGTGGTGCTTATGAACCGTTCCACTTTCTCGGCTGCCAATAATTTTGTGGCTGTGATGAAGCATGTGCCGGGTGTCCGTCTCGTAGGTGATGTGAGCGGCGGAGGCAGCGGAATGCCGTTTAACTCCGAACTTCCCAACGGGTGGGGTGTCCGGTTTTCGGCATGCTCCATCCTCGATGCGGCAGGGGAGTCGACCGAACAGGGGGTGCCGCCGAGCGATGGATGCAAGGTTGATATGGATCCCGCCGAAGCAATGCTGGGACATGATACGATGATCGATTTTGCCGTTGAGCTGATACGGAGCGGCTCATTCATTTAAATGTTTATATAGCAATGGAAAAGAAAACTATATGGGATCTGCGGCGCGACACCTTGGAGCAATTCCGCGCCAAGGCCAAGGCTCCTGTCATGATGGTGCTTGACAACATACGTTCGCTTAACAATATAGGGTCGATATTCCGTACCGCCGACGGGTTTGCTGTGCAGGGAGTGATGTTGTGCGGCATAACGGCGTGTCCCCCCTCGGCTGAAATTCATAAAACGGCATTGGGCGCGGAGAATTCCGTGGCATGGAAATATTACCCCGACACGGAGTCATGTATCGCCGAATTGCGCAGTGACGGCTGGACAATTGCAGTCCTTGAGCAGGTAGAGGGATCGGTTTCGCTGCCGCTTTCCCGGCCCGGAGCCGGCGAGAAAGTGGCTGTTGTGGCAGGTCACGAAGTGGACGGAGTGGGGCAGAATATAGTGGATATGGCCGACGTGTGTATAGAAATACCCCAGTTCGGGACCAAACATTCACTGAATGTGGCTGTTTCCGCCGCTTTGGCCCTTTATCAGCTTACCCAGGTGAAGTGATGGCGCATCCGTGGAGGTCAGGCTTTGCCGGTCAATGAGTTGAACAGTTCGATATACCGCTGCACCACAATTTTTTCGTCGAATTTCTCCATCACGCTTTTGTGCAGCGTTTTACGGTCTACCGGATGTTCGATGGCCCATATTATGCCGTCGGCCACGCTCTGCGGATTCTTGTATTCGGCTATGTATCCCGTCACTTTGTGGTCGATTATGTCGCTTTGGCCCCCTTTGCCGAATGATACCGGAATGCATCCTGCGGCCTGTCCTTCGATAAGAGTCCCCGGAAGGGTCTCGTAAAGCGACGTGGAGAGCACTATGTTGCTGGCCGCGTATATCTCACGCAGCTGTCGCGGGTCGTTTATCCGGCCGAGATGCACGTGCGATATGTTCAGCGAGTCTAAAATAGAGGCATCGCGTATGTCGCCGAAAAACACTACCATTGTGGAGTTGGCTATGTCGGGGCGTGCGTTGAATATTATATTGAGTGCCTGTATGGCAATGGGGAGCCCTTTTATTGGATCGTCGAGACGGGCCGCTCCCATCACTATCACATTGCGTTTATATTCCACTTTCCACGACGGAGGCGTGCTTACCGAGGTGTGGAATGACGATGTAGGGAAAGAATTGGGAATCACCGTTATGTCACATTCGCGCATAAGCGAGCTTTCGGCACATTTGCGAGCCAGCCAGTTGCTTACTGCCACGAACTTGATGGGGGTGGTGGCATAGAGGCGCCGTTTGCGCAGCCATACACGGTGGCTTAGGTCCTTGTTGCCGTGCCCTTTGAGCAGCGGGCAGGCGCCGCACTCCTTCAGATATCCTGTGCAGGAATGTGCATGATGGCAGATACCGGTGAGGTTCCACATGTCGTGCATGGTCCATACTATCGGTTTGCCGAGGCGTGCTATTTTTATTACTCCGTCGAGCGACAGCAATCCCTGGTTGATCCAGTTGAGGGCTATGACATCGGCTCCCTTCACCCATGGGTGGCGGTGCAGGGCGAATCCCTCGTCGGCAATCGACACCTTGAAAAGGTTCTCGCGGTTGAATCCGTTGGCGAGGAATATTTTCAGGCGCTCCTTCATGAACACCCATCCCCGCAGGAACCGTGTGCCTATAAGGTCTACATTCTCGTCGTTGTCGGAGAGCCGTGTATATACTATGAGGCGTGCGTCCACTCCGGCGTTGCGGAGTCCGCGCATGAGCCTGTATGTCACCACGCCGGCGCCTCCCATAAGGTCGCTGTTGCAGACCAGCGTTACGCGGAGAGGTTGTTTATTTTCCATGGTTCAGGGGTATGAGTTTGGTTATGCCGAGACGTTCGATGCGGAACACTACAGCAATATATATTATGAGGAGCGGGGTGGATATCAGCAGCATATTGACCCATTGTGAAGATGTGGCAAGCAGTCGGGAAACGGCATATAGAGCCAGTGCCAGAACCACATAGCCTGTAAGCCGCCCGGTTTCGTAGCCTATGGGATATTTTGCCCGGCCTGTGAAATAGCTGGCGAGCATCATTACCCCGTAACAGGCGAAAGCTGTCCATGCGCAGCCCATGTAACCGAAACGGGGCACTAAAAGCACATTGCCTGCCACTGTCACGGCAAGTCCTGTAAGCGAGAACCACATTCCCCATATGGTTTTGTCGGTCAGCTTGTACCATAGCGACAGGTTGAAGAACACTCCGAAGAAAAATTCAGCCATCATGATCACCGGCACTACTTTCAGTCCGGAAAAGTAGCGCGGCGAGATGAAATACTTCAGAATGTCGATATACGACATTACTCCGAGAAATATTATCATGGCGAAGATCACGAAGTATTTCATGGCATCGCGGTAGGCTTTTACGGAGTCGCCGCCACGGGCTTTGTTCTGGGCGAAGATGAATGGTTCGTATGCGAACCTGAAAGCCTGTATAAACATCACCATCACTATGGCTATCTTGTAGTTGGCTCCGTATATGCCCAGCTCATACATGGCGTCGGGGCGGTCGGAGGCCAACCACGGATATAATATCTTGTCCAATGTCTGGTTCATTATTCCGGCTATGCCGAGCACAAGGAGCGGAGCGCTGTAAATGAGCATCTCGCGCCACAGCGAGGCATTGAAACTCCAGCGGAACCCGCGGAGCTCAGGTATCACAAGCAGCAGGGTCACAGCCGACGCCACAAGGTTTGATGCGAATATATATCCTATCCCGAAATCAGGATCATAGATGCTGTCCATGAGTCCGGGCCATTGTGCCGCCAGCCACGGGCATATGAGTATGAACCAGATATTCAGCCCTATGTTCAGCGCTATATTGACTATTCTGAGGGTGGCAAACCTCAACGGACGCCGCCTGAAACGCAGGTAGCTGAACGGAATGGCCGTAAAGGCGTCGATGGCCACGGCTATTCCCATCATCCATACGTATGAGGGATGTTTCCCGCAGTCCAAAGCCTCCGAAACCGGGCCGATGAATGCCATGAGAAGCACGACGAACAGCGAGGAGCTAACGCCCAACGATATCAGCGAGGTGCTGTACACCTCCATCGGATCGGAGTAACGCTCGTGATTGGCGAAGCGGAAAAAGCCGGTTTCCATTCCGTAGGTGAGAATGATAAGCGCCAGAGCCACCACTGAATACAGAAATGTCACTACACCATACTCCTGCGCCGGGAACATGATGGTGTAGAGCGGCACGAGGCACCAGTTTAGAAACCTTCCTACTATGCTGCTCAGGCCGTAGATGGCTGTGTCCTTTGCCAATGATTTTATACCTGCCATTTTGTTGTATCTGTTATGTGATCCGGAGGGGGATGTTCCCTGTCAGTCAAACAGTCCCGGCCCGGCGAATGAATCGGGACGCGACATTTTAAGATGCGTGTAGGCCAGATCGGTTACCTCACGTCCGCGGGGTGTACGTTTTATGAAACCCTCCTTGATTAGGAACGGCTCATACACCTCCTCTATTGTGCCCGCATCTTCTCCAAGGGCTGTGGCTATGGTCGACAATCCTACCGGGCCCCCTTTGAATTTGGTTATTATGGTGGTAAGCAGTTTGTTGTCTATCTCGTCAAGCCCGAATCGGTCTATGTTGAGCGCTTCAAGGGCGTAGCGGGCTATTTCCGGATTTATGTTGCCGTCCCCTTTCACCTGGGCGAAATCGCGCACACGCCTCAGCAGGGCGTTGGCTATGCGTGGGGTGCCACGGCTGCGCATGGCTATCTCATGGGCGGCTACCGGCGTGCAGTTCACTCCGAGCAGCGCGGATGACCGCAGGATTATGCGTTCGAGCAGTTCGTGGTCGTAGTATTCGAGATGGCAGTTGATACCGAACCGCGCGCGAAGCGGCGATGTGAGCAGTCCGCTGCGAGTTGTGGCGCCTACAAGGGTGAACGGTGACAGGGTGAGCTGCACCGATCTCGCTCCCGGGCCTTTGTCGATCATTATATCGATCCGGTAGTCCTCCATGGCGGAATAAAGATATTCCTCCACTACAGGGCTGAGGCGGTGTATCTCGTCAATGAACAGCACGTCGTTCTCCTCCAATGAGGTCAGCAGTCCGGCAAGGTCGCCCGGCTTGTCAAGCACGGGGCCTGAGGTGACTTTGAATCCTACGCCCAACTCATTGGCCACGATGGCCGACAATGTGGTCTTGCCCAAGCCTGGAGGGCCATGGAGCAGGATATGGTCAAGTGCTTCTCCGCGCATCTTGGCTGCCGCCACAAACACTTTAAGGTTCTCCACCACTTTGTCCTGTCCGGTGAACGCATCGAACGAGGAGGGGCGGAGGGCTTTTTCGAAGTCCTTGTCGGCTGCTGCGGAGCGCCGTGCGTCGCGTATATCGAAATTCTCTTCCATATTATTTTTTCGGGGCTATGGCGAGGTTTATTCGCCTTACAACCTCGTCGGGAGTGATGGCCCGGAGGCAGCGGTAATCGCCGTAGCGGCATGGCCGGTCACCGAACACCGAGCATGGGCGGCACTCCATGTCGGCACCGAGCATTGATTCGCGGGGCTGCCGCCATGCGGTGAATCCGGCAAACGGATGTGTGGCGCCCCATATACTGAGGGTGGGCGCCCCGGCTATGGCGGCGAGATGCATATTGGCCGAATCCATTGAAAGCATCAGGTCCAGATGGCTCATCAGGGCGAGTTCGGCGGTGAATCCGGCTTTTACTGCAGCCATGTTGATTATGTTTCCGAGCCCTGCACGCCATTGTTCTATCTGATCGCGTTCTTTTTCGCCGGCGCCGAACAGAAATAGACGTGTGCCTCCTTGCCATGCGAGCGTGTCGATCACCTTGGCCATGAGGTCGGGCGGGTAGATCTTGCCGTCGTGGCGGGCAAACGGGGCTATGCCTATCCACCGTTCGCCGGAACGTTTCGGCGATGTCACTGAGGCGAACATTGCCGGATCGGCCGCACGTCCGTTGAAAAGGGAGCGGAAACGGGGCTTTACCGTTATACCTGCGGCGGTTATGGCATTGAGGTAACGTTCTATGGATGAGGGGAGCTGGCGCATGACTTTATCCTTGGCCCGGATGAGTTTGCGTTTGTCGCGCCGGCCTTTGTCGATGCGGAACACCGGTATCCCACGGAGGTGGCAGAAGATTCCCAATATGCGGGTGCGCAACACATTGTGCAGATCCACAAAGCAGTCTATCGCCCCTTCTTGCCTGAGGGTGGAGAGAAGCCTCCACATTCCCGGTGCGCCTTTGTGCTGTCCGTCGAGTTCCACCCCCACCACTCTGAGATTGGAGGGTGCGTTAAGGAAAATGCCTTTCATACCCGGCTTTGTGAGCATGGTGAAATGCCACGACGGATGGCTGAGACATGCGTCGTAGAGGGCGGGTATGGTCATGGCCACGTCGCCGAGGGCCGAAAAACGAGCCAACGTGACGTTCATTCCGGTTATTTCTTGGCGTAAAGCACCGGATTGGTGTCCGTGTCGTTGTACATCTTCATCTGGCGGTACACTTTCATGTACTTGCGCCCTGCGGCTATGTCGTCAAGCAATGTGTCGATGGCCGATGTGAGGTCCTCACGCTGCTCGAGCAGCACATTGAGCTTGCCACGGCATCTGGAAATATGCTCCTCCGAGGCGTCCGTACGGTTCACTTCCGCCTGCATGTGATATATTTTCAGGGCGAGGATCGACAGGCGGTCAAGCGCCCATGCCGGGCTTTCGGTGTTGATGGCCGCATCCGGCGCCACCTCTACATCCGCATAAAGATTGCGGAAATAGGTGTCTATCTCCTCCACCATGTCGGTGCGCACCTGGTTTGACCGGTCAATGCGCCGTTTGAGGGCAAGTGCGGCAACTGGATCTATTTCAGGATCGCGTATTATGTCCTCTAAGTGCCATTGCACGGCGTCCACGAAATTTTTTTCGAAAAGGGTATGTTCGATTGTGCCTTTTTCGTGGGGATTGCGTGAGGGCGCGTCCACATTATCGTCGATATGGTAGCGGTTTACGCTGTCATCGAATATGCGGTTACATTTTTCGGCAAGTTTCATTATATAGCTCTTTTTGAGATTTTATATTAAAGGGATCATCCGGCCGATGTCCCGGTGTTGAGTTCGGTTTCTATTTCGTATTCATTGCGCCGTGTGGAGTTGCGCACTATCAGTTCGCCGAGAAATCCGGTCAGGAACAGCTGGGTGCCGAGTATCATCATTACCAGCGACAGATAGAAATAAGGCGACGATGTGACGAGTGTGTAATGGTTCCCGTGGGTCATGTTGTAGAGCTTCATGCCCCCTACCAGAGCCACAGCTATGAATCCGAGAATGAACATCAGGCTGCCGAGCAATCCGAAAAAGTGCATTGGCTTGACGCCGAACTTTCCGGTGAACCATAAAGTGGCCAGATCCAGATATCCGTTGACGAACCGGTCAAGTCCGAATTTCGTCACACCGTATTTGCGGGCTTGATGCTGCACCACCTTCTCGCCTATGCGGGTGAAGCCGGCGTTTTTTGCTATGTATGGAATGTAGCGGTGCATGTCGCCATACACCTCTATATGCTTCACTACCTTGAGCCGGTAGGCTTTCAGTCCGCAGTTGAAGTCGTGGAGGTTGTGTATGCCGCTTACTTTGCGGGCCGTGGCATTGAAAAGCTTGGTGGGTATGGTTTTCGACAGCGGGTCGTAGCGTTTCTGTTTCCATCCCGACACAAGGTCATAGCCCTCCTCGGTTATCATACGGTAAAGTTCGGGAATTTCGTCGGGCGAATCCTGAAGGTCGGCGTCCATGGTTATCACCACTCGGCCCCGGGCACGTGCGAAACCGGTGTTGAGAGCCGGGGACTTGCCGTAGTTGCGGCGGAATGACACACCTTTTACCGACGGATTTGCGGCTGCGAGACGTTCTATCACCTCCCATGAACCGTCGGTACTGCCGTCGTTCACGAAGATTATCTCGTAGGTGAATCCGTTATCTTTCATCACGCGTGCTATCCAGCTCTCCAGTTCGGGGAGGGATTCGGCTTCGTTGTAGAGCGGGACTATTACGGATATGTCCGGTTGCGTGTGTACGGTGTCGTTGTTCATTTCGGATTTTGATTTATTTTGCGCATACGCACTATCGCAGTCAGGATCAGTGACAATATCGAGCCGGTGAAGAGCATCAGCCAAAGCATCTGCGCCACCATCTGGCCCACTGTGGGCAACAGGTGGTATTCCACCATCTCATTGAGGGCGTTTACCACCCATTCGCCGCCCTCTATGGCGCTGTATGTAGCTATCATGGCCTCTACCTGCCGCATAAGCCATCCGGGGTCTATCCATTTCAGATACACCACGGCCACGGCGCTTGCTATCAGTGTGCCGCATCCCATCACCATGATACCTTGCATCCACAGCGCAGAGAAGGTCGACATGCCCTGCTGCTTTACATAGGTGGATCTCAGGCTGATGAACAGCCCCGCAGGCACAGCCGCCATGATGAGAAGTGACAATAGTCCCGCAATCTGCGATACGGCTGCGAAAGCCGATGTCAGGAACAGGACGCTCAGGCCAAGGCCCATCCATAGGCCGTGGCTGGCTCCGATGCGGTAAGGGGATTCGAAAGGATATGCCGGTTTATTTTCCACGTCACAAATTTAGCGAAAAAAATCGAATGGGGCGTACTGTCAGGCGCTAATAGCGTTATGCGGGTCTCTGACGGTTTTGAGCTGTTCGTTGATAGCGGCGGCCATTTTGTCGGGATCCTTGCAGCTGATCACATAATTCCGCCCTGAGTTCAGTTCCACAAGGAATGTGTCGCTCCATTTGCCCACATAGGCGAAATAACGGCCTATGGCCGGACTGCGGAACCAGCCCCAGTAGCCGAGAAAACCTCCCGAGGCAAGAGTCCGGGTGCGCACGTCGGTTATTGAGTGCCGGTGCAGTTCTACCGAGCGGATAGCGTCCAACGGTATGGTTTTGGCAGGGGAGCATGCGCGGTGTATCTTAAGCGAGTCGTTGTCGAGTTCCACAGCCACAGGGCAATACCAGCCTCCGGCTATGACCAGTATTATCAGCATGCAGCGCATGGCAATAGTCATGATATGGTCCGCCTTGGATGAATCATGGAAGAAAATAAGAATCACTAACAGGATTATGAGGCCCAGAGTTATGCCTATGGATGACTTGCTGAGTTCTGTCTTGGATTTTAGTATCTGCATTTTATTGTTGTAAGTTGTTGTGTGATGTCTTGCAAAGTTACCTATTTCATTTGATCCGTAACGGATAGCGGGTGCGAAATTATTTGTTGTAAGAACCTTTTGCTGTGTATTATGGTTATAACATGTAATATGACTATCTGCTTGCCAATGATGTCGATGTCGACAATCCCGAAGTTGTAGCGGAGCTTAACTCCTGGGGCCGTTGGGTGGTCAAGGAATTCGGTTTCGACGGCTTCAGAATGGATGCGGTGAAACATATCGATTATAATTTCACGCGCGGTTTTCTGGATGCTGTCAGAGAGGTGGCAGGCAAGGAATTCTATGCTGTCAGCGAATACTGGAGCAATGACCTTGGCGCGATGACCTCCTTTATCGATGCTACTGACGGCTCCACCGATCTGTTCGATGTGCCGCTGCACTTCAATTTCCATGCTGCTTCGGAGCAAGGAGCCGATTTTGATATGCGCACTCTTTTTGACGGTTCGCTGACCGGTCACGACAGCCGTCTTGCCGTGACGTTTGTCGACAATCATGACTCGCAGCCTGGGAGCAGCCTCAGTTCTGCTGTTCAGGACTGGTTCAAGCCGTTGGCATATGCGCTGATATTACTTATGCGTGAGGGTTATCCGGCAGTGTTCTATGGTGATTATTATTCCATAGCCCACGATGCTTCGGAGCATGAGGAAAGCGGTGATACCGAGGTGCAGTCGGGCAAAGTACGCGAGGGTTCATCCCACAGGCTGATTCTTGACATTCTGCTTGATGCGCGTAAGCGCTATGCCTACGGAGATCAGACGCTTTTGTTTGATCATCCCAGTGTGGTGGGGCTTGTGCGCCATGGCGATACCGAGCTCCCTGACTCCGGACTGGTGATGCTTATGATCAATGACGCCGACGGCACCAAGGAGGTGACTCTCGGTGAAGGGCATGCCGGAGAGAAATGGCGGGATATGACCGGAAGCATTACCGATGTCGTTACATTGGACGAGGCCGGACATGCGACATTTCATGTTAAAGGACGGAATATCGCAGTTTGGGTAAAGGACGCCTGATGGCGTCCTTTATTTTTGCTTGCCGCTCTGCATATCATATGAATCCAATGTGGCCTGAAGTTCGTTCACCATCATGGCCCGCAACTCAGGCGGGGAGATCACTGTTACACGCGGTCCGTATGACAGGAGTTCCGACACGAAATCGGGTGTCAGCCTGAGCCGGTAGGTGAATATTGAGAAGTCGTCGTGGATCCATTCCTGCTGGGAGGCATGCAGAGGGAGGGCGCGGAAATATTTGGCCTGCCGGGCGTCGGTGCGTATTTTCACATCTTTGGGCTCGCCCTGCGAGAATATTATGCCGAAAGAGTCGCGCGAATAAGTCTCGGCGTCGAAATCGGCCGGAATATCGAATTTCTCGTTAAGGGTGGTGACGCCGCTCATTCTGTCGAGGGCATATGTTTTTATTTTCTTGTCAAGACGGTTACGCCCTGTCACATACCACCGCTGGCGGAATATTTTCAGAAAGTAGGGTTCGAGCAATATGTCGCGCGATGGGGTGGAGCGGGTGTAGGGGTGATAGTCGAACCGAATGGGATTGCGGGCTCGCATGCTGTCGATCACTGTGGCGAGATGCTCGCGGGCCGAAGGTATGTCCTCAAGGAATATCTGCGGGGCTACGTCGCGCGATCCTGACACCACATTGTTGAGGGTCATTGAGTTGAGCAACCAGTCGGTCATGCTTGCCGAATGGCTGTCGTGCTCGTGGAGATAATACTCGTAGGTGCGGGGATTTACCTCGATGTCGATGTTGAAAAGTTCGCCTATTGCCTGACGGTAGTTGTAGAATGTGCGTCGTGACAGTTCCTCGCCTCCGAACAGGGGCGATTCCTTCCATTTGGCTGAAAGCTCCTCGCGTGTGAGGGAGCCGTAACGTTTCAGGGTGTCAATGAGCCAGATGTAGCGGGTGAGGAGGTTGCGTGACATGGTATGGAAGGGTGTTGGGAGGATGTGTGATAAAATGAAACTGCGGATACGGAACTGTCAGTCCGGTATCCGCAGTTTTTTTGATTTTGTCCTGTCTCAGTCCCGGTTGATCAGGCTTCGAGAGGTTTTACGTTGATAAACCGACGTCCGTTGCGTCCTTCGCTGAACACTACGGTGCCGTCAATAAGTGCATAAATTGTGTGGTCCTTGCCCATGCCCACATTGAGGCCCGGGTGGTGAACCGTTCCGCGCTGACGCTTGATGATGTTTCCGGCTTTGGCAAACTGTCCGCCGAATATTTTCACGCCAAGGCGTTTGCTTTCTGATTCGCGGCCGTTCTTTGAACTGCCGACACCTTTTTTATGTGCCATTTCCTGTTAGTTTTTGCGGGATTAAGCGACTACTTCTTTAATTAACACTTTGGTGAAATACTGGCGGTGTCCGTTTTTACGGCGATAGCCTTTGCGACGTTTTTTCTTGAAAACGATCACTTTGTCACCTTTCACGAGGGGAGTGAGCACCTGGCACACTACCTTTGCGCCTTCCACTGTGGGAGCGCCAACCTTCACTTGTCCGTCGACGTCAGCGAGGAGCACACGGTCAAATTCCACTGTGGCGCCTTCTTGAGTAGCTTCGCCGAGATAGTGAACATACAAGAACTTGTCTTTTTCAGCTTTGAACTGTTGTCCTTGAATTTCTACAATTACGTACATTGTTGATATATGAACTTTTAAAGGTTTTTCCGGCGGGCGGGGACATGGCCGAAACCTGACACCGCTTATATATAAAGCCCGTTGCGGTTAAAATTTAGCGTACAAAGGTAAGGTTTTTTATTTCTTCGGCCAATGATGTTGCGTGAGCCTTAACAATATTTCACAGAGATGCGCTCTGACATTCAATATTCAGCCGGGCCTTCGCGCAATATCTCAGGCTCTGAATTGTCCATAAGGCTGATTATGGCGGATGGTGTGAGGGCGCAGCTGCCTCCGTCGATAGCCAGAGAGGCTTCGTGGGCATAGTGCCGGGCAACGGATTCAGCATCCATCAGTTCCTCCGGGTCGAGATTGGGGGCTTCCGCGGATGTGGTCATGAGCGGGTTGCCGAGCTGTGAGGCGAGCTCACGTGCTATAGGATTGTCGGGGATGCGGATCCCGACTTCTTTTCTGCCTTTCATGGCTTTGGGCAGTGTGGGTGCGGGAGGGAGAATGAACGTGAAGGGCCCAGGCGTGTGGTCTTTTATCTCGCGGTATGCCTTGTTGTCGATGCGCGCATATTCGGCGGCTTGACTCATGTCGGCGCATACTATCGACAAAGTGTTGCGCCGGGGGTCTATGTTTTTGAGCCGGCACAGATGTTCGATGGCCTTGGGATCAAGGGCGTTGCATCCCAAAGCATATACTGTGTCGGTGGGATATATGATTATGTTGCCGTTGCGGAGTTCGCTTACGGCTTCGTCAATGAACCGTGTGTTGATGGAGGTAGGGTAGATTTTAAGTGTGCGCATGGCGTGTTTACTGGGGAAGATAGATCAATGTCATGGCTTTGTCGGGGTCAATGGTGCGCATGGCCGATTCCATTATGTGTTGCGGAGTGATTTCGCTGTAGCGGCGGGGCGCGTCGTTGATGTCCTCATTGTGGATTCCGGCCAATGCAAGAGCCTGAGCTTTAGCCAGAAAGCCAACCAAACCGAATTCGTGGTTCGCTTCGTAACGGTTGCGGGCCGTCGCCATTTCGCGCTCGTTTACGGGAGCTGAGGCTAATTTTAGTGCTTCGTCAATTAGCAGATGGCGTGCTTTCTCTATGTCGGCTGCACGCGTGGAGGTGAGCCGTGCGTTGAGCATCAGCAGTCCCGGTTCCTCACTTCCTGTTATCGAGGCGTCGGCAGCCGTAAAAAGTGGATTGGTCATGACAAGATTGCGGAGAAGCCGTGCCGAGCGGCCGGCACCGAGCAGATCGGTGATCATGTCGCAACTGAGATAATCGGAATCCTTGTATCCTCCCATGGCGAAAGCTACCGTAATCGACGGCTGGGTGACACGCCCTGTCACTGTGACATTGCGCGGAGAGGTTACCGGTGCTTCGGGGCCGTAAAGCCTCGGGGCCGTGTGGCGCCGGGGTATATCGCCGAACCATTTTTCGGCAAGCTCCCGGACACGTTCGGGTGTGATGTTGCCGCACACGGCGAGAACGGCATTCTGAGGGCCGTAATGGCTGAAAAACCAATTGTGTGCGTCCTCTTCGGTGACACGCTCTATGTGCGCGGGCTCTTTGCCTATCACGGGATAGCGGTAGGGGTGCGTGTGGTAGGCCATTGCCCGGAGGTGGTGCATGAGGTCGCCGTAAGGACGGTTCAGGCACATCTGCTTGAATTCCTCTGTCACCACACCTTTCTGGACTTCGAGCGAACGCCCTGACAGCAACGGCTGTAGCATTCGGTCGCTTTCGAGCCGGAATGCGGTTTCGGCGTTTACGGCCGGCACCACCTCATAGAAGTTGGTGAAGTCATTTGAGGTCCAGGCATTGCTTGTGCCGGAAGCCCGGTCAACCTCGGCGTCGAACGACGGGATATTGACAGAGCCTCCGAACATAAGATGCTCGAAAAGATGCGCTATGCCGGTGAGATCGGGGTGCTCGTCGCGTCCTCCTACACCATAAATGATATCCAATGCCACCATGGCCGTGTGCGGATCATGGTGGCTTATGACTTTCAGTCCGTTGGAAAGTGTGAATGTCGTGTAGCCGATCATTCTTTCAACACTTTCATGCTGATTACTTTCACATCCTCCACAGGGCGGTCGCCGCTGTCGGTGGCTGCCTGTTCGATTTTGTCCACTACATCCATTCCTTTCACAACCTCGCCGAACACAGTATAAGTGCCGTCGAGATGCGGGGCGCCGCCCACGGTGCTATAGGCTTCGCGCTGTTGCGGAGTGAACCCGGCTGCGGTTCCTGCGGTTTCCTTTTCGGTCTGCTCTATGAGCTTGATGCGCAACGCCTCAAGGCCCTCGTTGTCGCGGGCTTTGCGCAGGGCCATTATCGAATCGCGGTTCTCCATCTGGAGGCGGTTGAATACTTCGCGTTTACGCTCGTTGTCCATCTGTTTTTCCATTTGGTCAAGATGGGCGGGATTGAACTTGCGGCCCGTCACGATATAGAATTGTGAGCCTGACGAGCGGCGTTCGGGATTCACTTGGTCGGCTGTGCGGGCTGCCGCGAGTGCTCCGCGTTTGTGGAAGAATTGCGGGCAGCGTATTTCGGCTTCGATCGTGTAGCCGGGATCGCCGGTGCCGAGCTGTTGGCCGGGACGGGCGGTTTTGGAGTCAGGATCGCCGGTCTGGATCATGAACTCACGGATTACACGATGAAACAGCACACCGTCGTAATATCCCTCCTTTACAAGTTTGAGGAAGTTGGCGCGGTGGGCCGGAGTGTCGTTGTAAAGCAGCAGCGTAATGTCGCCTAAGGTTGTTTTCATCTCCACAAGCGCTCCATCTGGAGTAGCTGCGGATGCAGGGTGGTCGGTTGTTGTCATTGTTGTTTGCGGTTCCGCGTAAAGGTGACCGGACATTATTGCCGTCAACATAGCGGTGATCAGGGTAAAAAAACGTTTCATAATCAGCATGTCGTATTACATGGCGGCAGGGGAATGGAGGCGTTTATAGATGCGGCGGAAATTGTCGTCCTCGGCCGACAGCCGTTCTGCATTGGCCTCATAATCCTTGCCCCACAGTCCGCTTATCAGGTCGGGGAGATAACGGTGCTCGCGGTCCTTGTCGATGGCTGCCGATACGAGCCGGGTAATGGATCCTGCGAAATCGGCGCTGTCGATAGCCGCCAGATAGCGGGCTGCCGACACCACGAACTGGCCTGTGGCGTCGACCCGGATCATATTGCTGACCAAAGCATCCATGTCAAGGTCGTCATCGCTTATGTGGTTGGCGATATATTCATATGTCCGCAATCCGTCGGGATCCTTGGCCAGCCTTTTGAGGTCATCTTCCTTCATTGTTTGTCAAGTTTAAGTGAACAGTGTGGAAAACATAACTTATCCGCGTGCAAACATAACAAAAAAAATCCAATCAGCATCGGCGCCATGCCATAAAATATGCGGCGGCACATATAACGAGGATTCGCCATAGCCATTTTCCCCATTTCTGACTCTGCACATTGTGGGCCGGAGGCAGAGTTACGGTCCATGTCACAGTGTCGGTACGGACTTGCCGGAGGGTGTCGGTAAGCCTGTGCTCGCGCCAGATGGTGCGGAACCGTTCTTTGACCACAGTGTCGCGGGTGCGGTCCACGTGTACGGAATCAGTCACCGCGATCAGTTCGGTTAGATTATGGACCTGACGGATAGTGTCGCGGGTCACATTCTCCACCGGCACATAGACGCGGCGTGTGCATCCGCATGCACACAATGCGCCGGCTGTCATTATCGCAGCTATCCGTTTCATATCCACGAATATTCCTTGCGGGCGTTGAACGAGGGGCACGCCTTTGGGGCAAGGTCGCGGTGGCCCATGATCTCGGCCTCCGGAAAGCGGCGCCGCAGGTCGCGCAGGAGTGTTATCAGTGACTGGCGCTGGGCTGCCGTGCGTGTATCCATAGGCGGGAGGGATGGGCGGGTGGTGTCAACACCGCCTATGTAACACACATGGACGGCTCCGCGGTTGTGGCCTGCCACTCCGTTGCTCACATCGTCAACAGGCCAGGTCTTTACCACGCGCCCGTCGGCTTCTATCATGTAATGGTAGCCGGGACGACGCCATCCGCGTCCGCCTTTCTCGCGCGGGCGCCGTTGCCATGCCACTATGTCCCTGGCTTTTGCGGTGGGGGAGCTTGCGGTGCAGTGCACCACGATTTTGTCGATCTTTCGCATAACTTCACGGGGTTGGGGGTTGTGTGCCGCAAAGTTATTGCTCCATCAGGCACTATATATGCGAAAATATCCCGGATGAAACCTCATCGGGCGAGACGGTCATATTTTACGGATGGGCCGGCACGGATTGCCTGCTGCAAGAGTATTGGCCGGAATATCCCGGTTTACTACACTACCGGCACCGATAACACAATTGTCGCCGATGGTGACGCCTGGCAAAACGCTTACGCCTGCTCCGATCCATACATTGTCGCCTACCGTTATGGGGCGCGCGTATTCCAGTCCTTTGTTCCGCTGGGCAGCATCAAGCGGATGACCGGCGGTATAGAATCCGCAGTTGGGCGCTATAAACACATTGTCGCCGAATTTTACTTTGGCTCCGTCGAGAATCACAAGGTTGAAATTGGCATAGAAATTTTCGCCCACCTCTATATTATAGCCATAATCGCAATGAAAGGGTTGTTCTATAAGCAGTTCGCCTTTCACGGTTCCAAACAGCCGCCGGAGCAGATCTGTGCGCTCCTGCATCATGGATGGCCTCAGATCGTTGTAGTCGCGGCACATCTCCTTGCACCGCATCCGTTCGGCAATCAGTGTGGTATCATAATTTGCATCATAAATCATGCCGCAAAGCATCTTCTCCTTTTCCGTCATAACAGTATTCGTATTTTAAAAGTCTATTTTCCAGATGCTTTTGGCACAAATGCTCATTTGTTTTTGTCGGCTGGAAATGCTATTCTGAGTCCATTCGCTGTATTCTTCCGGTATGCGTCTTGTGGTTTTGAAAGATGATTGCATGTAAGCCTGTGCTTTCTTGTCGTAAGAAGTGTTCTTTATATCTTTGTTTAAGCTTTTCTCCAATAAACAAAGGTTACCCAGACGGTAAGTAAAGGCATCCAAGTCATCATTGTTCCAATCATCGCCCGGATTCTGCGGATATATGTGTTCAATGGTGTCTAAGTCGCTGTCCATGCTGACTTCTCTCAGACCACCTTTGAACCGTTCGATTTTTCCGAGGATATATTTTATTATCTTATTGTTTCTTGAGTTCTCGGTAAATGTTTTAGTTTCAAACGCTGCGTTGAATTCATCATCTTCCACATAAATCTTCTTCAGCGCATTTTTTGTATAGGTACGGGATTTTGATATTTCCATGGCTATATCATTGTAAACCCGTTCCACTTCATTGGGATTTTTTCCACATATCACGCTATATCTGAAACTTGTAATTATGGCGTCTTTAAGTATCCGTGCAAACTGATCCTCTGGCATACTGTTATATGCTGCCATCAACATCGATATTGGCTGTTTCAGATTGAATATATTTAGAAGATTTATATTCTCCTGAATCTCCGTGGATCCGTACCATAGCTCATCTGACGGATTTTTCAATGCCATGTATATATCGCTGTATTTGATCAGGTCATTGATTATCGCAAAAACGGAACTGTCGGATTTTACGGATTCTCTTATTCGTTTAAATAATTCATTTGATCGCACAGTTTTGTTTTTGGAATTCCAATAGTACCGGATGAAGTCGGGAAGCCGCTCAGCTTTGACATTATTTGTGAGATAAGACCATTTCTCTTCCAAGGCGTTTATTCTTCCGGGGTGTTCCGAGGTGTTGTCAACCAGCGAAAACAAATAGTTCTTTAATAAGTCGGAGGAAGACAGCTGTACTCCACGTGCATTCAAGGTTTCGAATACGCGGAATGCATTCATGTCATCGTTGACTTTAATAATTGTAAAATACAGATTGTCAACCAAAGTGGTTATGAATTGGGCATACTCCTTACCTGACTTATATTTGTTTTCCAGGCGTTTTTCATACCATTCAAAACACTGTCGCATCAATTTTTCCGTATGGGATAGGTTTCGAATCTTAAGGTTGTCTAATTTTACGATATAATCTTTGTAATATGGATTGTTGTTTCTGTTGAGTATCAGTATGTTGTCATACTCTAAAGAAACAGGATCCATGTTGCCTATATAGGTTCTTTTAAGGGTCTCTATGCGTTTTCTGTTGTCGTCCGTTTCCATACCCATATCCATAAACCTCTGAATACTCTTTATGGCGGCAAGAATAATCATGGTTATTGTGGTGAACCGTTGTTGTCCGTCAATAATTATGGATCTGTTGTTGCCGGAGGTTTGTAGCACAAGGTAACCCATGTAGTGATAGGGGTCTCCTTTATCTGTAATCATATTCTCAATATCCTGCCATAGATCATCCCATTGCTCCGTATTCCATGAATAATCGCGTTGGAATTTAGGGATAATGAATTTATCCCCTCCTCTGATAAGGGAGCCGAAATGATTGGTTGTGGAATCTAATATGCCGATCATAATTACAGTGATTGCTGGATTGTAAATTGTTAACGGTGACCCGTTTGTTTTCCTATTGGCAAATTTAGTGAGAATTTCTTATCCTACAAAAATATAATTATGATGTGATTGGTCCGATATTGACAGAAATTCTTATTTATAAATATTGAGAGGAGTGGGTGAAAATGTTTTTGGGGGAATGAAAAGTTTTGCTTAACTTTGACAGCTGAAATTGGCGCAAAGCGCCGTGTCTTACCGATTTCTTACTTACAAATAACTATAAACCGGTTTATTATCATGAAGTTAAAACTCATGCGTCTTTTTGCGGGCGCTCTCCTCGCCGTAGGAACACTCAGCATGACTGCCGCCAACCAGTATGGTATTCCTGAAAAAATACAGGACGGCAACATATTGCATTGTTTCAACTGGAAGTTTACCGATATAGAGGCTGAACTTCCCAATATCGCCGCTGCCGGCTTCGGGGCCGTGCAGGTCAGCCCGGTGCAGGGCAACTGCGGCAATAATGCCGAATGGTTCTATGCCTATCAGCCCTATGATTTCTCGTTGCGCGGTAATGGCGACAACAACCGCAAGAATCTGCGCAGCCTTTGTGCCAAAGCCCATGAATACGGGGTCAAGGTGATTGTGGATGTTGTGGCCAACCATGTGAATAAGAACGATAACAACCATGCTACTTTCTGGCGTTGGGAAAACGGCCATCAGCGCAACAACGGAAAGATCAACTACAGTATCCGTAAATCTATCCACCAGAACAATCTTGGCGACTATTACGATGTCATATCCGAGGACGCCGAAGTTCAGGAGCGTTGCAAGAAGTTTATAACCGAGCTGAAGAATGAGGGCGTTGACGGCATACGCTGGGATGCGGCCAAACATATCGGCCTGCCTTCGGAAGAATGCGCTTTCTGGTCGGAGATGGCCACGGTGGAAGGCCTGTGGTTCTATGGCGAGATGCTTGACACCCCCGGTGGTGACAAATATACGCTGCTTAAGGAATATACCGATTATATAGCCGTTACCGATACAGAATATTCCAGGAATATCCGTAACGCCATCAACAACGGTAAAGGCACTGCTTCTACCGGTGTATGGTCGCGCAACGGTGTTAAGGCGGATAGAATAGTGTTGTGGGCCGAAAGCCATGACACCTATGCCAATAAGACGGGTGAGACCAAATTCATGTCGGAGGATCAGATTGACCGCGCGTATGCCATTGTGGCTTCACGTAACGCGGAGACGGCCCTCTATCTTTCTCGCCCGATTGAAACAGAATATGAGCGTATAAAGATGGGCGTGAAAGGAAGCACTCATTTCATATCGCGTCAGGTGGCGGAGGTGAACCGTTTCCGCAATGCAATGACCGGTAAGGCTGACAAACTGCTGAACACCGACGGTGTGGTGGCAATAAGCCGTCAGGGTGGCGGTGCAGTGCTTGTAAATGCTGCCGGAGGCGCACGCCAGATAAGCGTGGCCAATACTGACGGATATGTACCCGCTGGAAATTATGTTGACCGTGTGAGTGGAAACACTTTCACAGTTACGGCCTCGACCATAACCGGCAATATCGGATCTACCGGAATTGCCGTGATATATAATGCCGCCGAAGGTCAGCCCGCTGTGGTGGCGGATCCGGCCGGCTGCTCGTTCTCCACGGCTACTATTGATGTGAAGCTCAATCTCATTGATGCTACGTCGGCCACATATTCCATTGACGGAGGCGCGGCAGTATCCATCACCGGACCGGTTACCGTAACTCTTGGCGCCGGTATGGCCGAAGGTTCATCGGTGGTGCTTTCATGGACTGCCAAAGGTTCCTCAGGAAAAGAGGCTTCCGGTTCGGAAACATATACAAAAGTAGCCGCTACTCTCGGTGAAAATGTAGTCTATTTCGACAATTCCGCCACGGCATGGGCCACTCCTTATATTCATTACTGGGGTGGTACGAGTCAGTCGAAATGGCCCGGAGTGGCCATGATCCATCTTGAAGATGATGTATGGTATTACGATTGTGCCAAAGGCACTACCGGCATATTGTTCCACGACGGCTCAGGCAGCGATGCTGTGAAGACCAAGGACTTTAAATTTGCCGTAGGACATATCTATAACAAGCTTGGTGACCAGGGTGTGTATGAGAGCGCCGGAATTGACGGTGTTACGGCTGATGGAACTGCGGTCAGCGTTACCGCCCTTGCCGGAGCGATAAACGTGGCCGGAGCCGACGGTCTTCCTGTTGTGATAACCTCTGTCTCGGGTCAGGTGCTCTATTCATCCGCGGCTGCTCCCGCATCGGTATCGGTAAATGCGTTGCCGGGCATATATGTGGTGAAAGCCGGTACAAAGGCAGTCAAGATACTTATCCGATGATACCTGATTTTCAAAATAAACTTACTTACACATTATCATTTACTTAAAAATCATGAAGAAAACATTAATTGCCGGCGCCCTGCTCCTGTGCGGGGCTGCCGTGCATGCCGAGACGCCCAAAATCTATATAGCGTTTCAGTGGCACATGCACCAGCCTATCTACAATCCGGGCCAAACTGTGATGGAAACCCACGAGGCCGGTGTGATGTCCTACGATCTCCTCGATGTGTTCACCTCACGTACAGGCCCTTACACCAACTGGCCCGCACAGGCTGTCAACAAACTTATCGCTGCCGGACTTCCCGGTGGTGCTCAGGTCAGCTTCTCGGGTTCGTTGGTGGAGAACCTCAACGTCATTCAGTCCAAAACCTCACATTTCTCCAACTGGAAGAGCAACTGGACCAACATGATAGACAAGAAGACGGAACTTGGCAACCAGCGCCTCGACATGGTGGGCTTCGGCTACTACCATCCCCTCATGGCCCTTATCGACGAGGAGGATACACGCAAACAGATACAGAAACACCGCGATTGTTTTGCCGAAAATTTCCCCGGAATGTCGTATTCCAAGGGTATTTTCCCGCCGGAGAATGCCTTTGAGGAGCACATGATACCTGCTCTTGTGAAAGAGGGTCTCGAATGGGTAATGGTAGACAACTCGCATTTTGACCGCACATGTGAGGGGCATCCCTGGATAAAGAATTTCTCGCTCGTAGAGACCAACAAAGCCGATGTGCAGAATCCCAACCCCGGTGACTGGACGCAAGTGCGCGATCTATATTGCCCCGGACAGATTTCGGCGGGATTCGGTCATCGTCCGCACTATATCAAGTATGTTGACCCGGCCTCCGGTCAGGAGTACAAGATGATTGCAGTGCCCACTTCGCTTGTGTTCGGAAATGAGGATGGCCGCGGCGGTTTCGGCGCTCTCCAGTATGAGAAGTGCCTCTCGCAGCTTGAGCCGTTCAACACGGACCCCGAGCATCCTATTCTTGTGGTGATGCACCATGACGGTGACAATCACGGCGGTGGTGCCGCATCTTACTACGGATCCAATTTCCAGAATTTCGTAGAATGGCTCAAGGCTAATCCCACACGTTTTGAATGTATAACCATAGATGATTACCTTGACCGCTTCCCTCCCGAGGCTGATGATGTGATCCATGTGGAGGCAGGCAGCTGGTGGGGTGCCGGAGCCGATCCGGAGTTCCAGAAATGGAATGGCGACAAAGGTGAATATCCCGGTGCTACGGAGGCTTACAGCCCTGACCACAATTCATGGGGTATAATCACTGCCGCAAGCAACATTGTGAAGACAGCAGCCCAGATGCAGCCCGAGAACTCTGATGTGAAAAAGGCATGGGATTACCTGATGACCGGTGAGACAAGCTGCTATTGGTACTGGGATGGTACCGAGGAATGGGATTCAAAGCCCGCTGTTGCATCCAATCTCGCTGTAAATCTGGTCAAGGATATGGTTTCCGCCGGAAATGACCTCACAGGTCCTTCGATTTATCATCTCCAGCGCGAGCCTTACAATCCGGGTGCCACAGAATGGGGTGTAGCCAAGTCTTCCGACTTCACTGTATGGAGCTACGTGTTTGACTTTAACGGCCTTGGCAATGTGAAGCTCAAATACCGTACGGACCTCGACGGAGTGAATTCCCCGACCTCCAATCATAACGAGACGTATGCCGGAGGTTCTGAGGTCACTGCCTGGAAAGAAATTGAAATGACACCTAAGAGCATTGAGTCCATAACCAATCCCAAACCGCTCTATAAGGCAGCTGAATATTCGGCTGAGATCAAGGGGCTGAAAGATGTGCTTGTGGATTATTATGTGGAGGCCACGGACTCCAAGGGCAATGTGTCGCGTTCACCCATCCATCATGTATGGGTAGGCGAGAATTCCGTAGGAGGTGGCGGAGGTGACGATGACAATGTGTCGGTGCTCGGCAGCTACACGGTGAGCCCCGCCAATCCTACTGCCAATGACGAGATAACCATTACCGCTCCTAATGGCCGTGACGGAATTATTCTTCACTGGGGTGTAGACAAATGGACCAAGCCCATTGAAGCATATCTCCCCGAAGGCTCTGTCTACCATAGCGACGGAAAGGCTGCCCGCAGTCCGTTTGTACGCAATGCGGAAGGAAAGCTTGAGGTGAAGATCGGTCCCTTCAACAATCCCGAGCAGGAAGTGAAATATATCAGCTTCGTTACAAATACCGGAAGTGACTGGGACAACAACGGAGGTCAGGATTATAAGATAGTGATATCCACCTCTGGAATTGAATCGGTAGGTGAGGCTGACGAAATGCCGCTGCATGCCTATTTCACAGGCGATATGCTTATCTGCCGCTTCCCGGCTGCTGACCGTGAGTATACTGTGGACATTGTAGCCCTGTCAGGCCGTACGGTAGCATCGGTTGAAGCTTCGTCGCTGCATCCGGGCATAGAAACATCCCTGGCTCCGGGATTCTATCTCGTACGCGCCAAGGATTCAGTGACCGGAGCTGTAGCCACTGTCAAGGTGATCAAACGCTGATAATAATAATTCTTATTCCCTATATCAGAATGGTGTCCGACGATTACGGACACCATTCTTTTTTATATTTTCGTGTTGGTGCACAAACAAAACTGCATCCGTCCGAGTTATATTGGTATAAGATTATTTAAGAGTTACTTATAAAAATTATAGCGTTATGAAAAAGATTTTGACAACATTGGCGGTGTTTGTAGCCATTATGGCTGCTGTTCCCTCGGTAGCACAGAATGTTCCGAGGCTTAATCGCGGTGTAGGCCCGATGATGGAAGGTACAGTGGCCATGAGCCAGCTTCCTAAGGATGCCCGCAAGTTTATCGACCGTAATTTCAAGGATGCCCGTGTGGTCAAGGCCGAACTCGATGCGGCCGACAGCAGATATGAGGTGGAATTTTCCGACGGTATAGACCTTGAGTTTGACCTCAGCGGACATTGGACTGAGATGGATGCTCCTGACGGCACCACTTTCTCGGCCGAGCTTATGAAGCATGTGCTTCCGCGTAAAATATATAAAGCACTTGAAAAGCAGGGTGTGCAGGCACTTGTGGAAAGTGTGGAGACAAAGGACTATGACGTACACCGGGTCAAAGTGAATGCCGGAGGGCGAGATAAGAAATACGATATAGACAGCAAGGGTCGAATCAGATAAGGTTCAGACAATTATACAGGCCGGAGGGCACATTGACGGGTGATTCCGTCAGCTGTGCCCTCCGGCTTAATCTATATTCGGGAAGGAAAATTATCTTACGAGAACTTTGAACACCATTCTGTCGACATTCACAATGTAGATTCCGGCACTCATTGGAATCCGCAGGCGATCATGACAATCCATCGAGGTCGTTACGGTTCCATCGGTGTTGCTCACTGTCACGCGGTGACGTCCGGGTGCTTCCACTGTGATGGCTCCACGGATTCCGTGCACTGAAATCTGTCCTGTCAGAATATCCGACAGGTTCGACGGATCAAGAACATAAAGTTCGCTTGGCGAACTCTCGCCTAAATTGTAAAGCGCAGTGACCTGATAGGTGTGTGGCGCCGTCATGGCGTCAGGGTCGTGGAACACCGGCAGGGCCAGAGGCTGGCTGTTGACAGGAGCCGAGTCGCGGTACACATTGTAGCCGATCAGTTCAAGGCCTTTTACACCAAACCCTCCGGGGGTGAAGGTCACGTCGTCGATGCACAGGGCAAATTTGTTGTCGGACGTGCATCGGATTGCAAAGTATTTTGCACCTTCGGGCAGATTGTAGGAGTAAGAGGTCCATTCTACGGGAACTTCATCAATCGTTGCTATTGATACGAATTCGGATGGGTCGGCAGTGGTTGTTGAGTAAAGAATTTCCATGGACTCGTAACCGTAGAGATCGGTAGCTGAACGTCCGTAGAAACTTATCCTCTGCGCGTGGCCTGTGAGTTGCGGGGAGATCATCCAGTCGTCGTTGCGTTCGTTTTCGCCCGACATGGCTATGGCTGAGAAAGCCACAAACATCTTGCGTCCCGAATGCGGAGTCCAGGCTTCGCCTTGCAGGCCTCCGTCGGCAGCACAGAACACCTGAAATGCCATGGGAAGTGTGGCATTAGGCATAAGGGTGTTGCCGGTGCCTATGCCTATGGTGTAGAGTCCGTCGCGGTCAACCATTGTCCATTCGCCTATGTTGTCGTCAATCAATGTGGTGTTGGACAGACCGATGGAGAAAGATACATAATCCTCGGCTCCGTCGGTCGCTTCAACAGGGGTGGGGAAGTTGAGGTCAGGGGCATTCCATTTGATAGTGGCTCCCTCGCCTGTGGCTTCGGCTGTAATTCCTGACGGTGACGGCCACGGATGCTGGAGCACCCTTACGGATACCTCATCCGATGTGTTGTCGTCAGCAATCTCGTCACCCGGCATTTCCACTGTGGCGGAGAAAGTCAGATCGCGCGGGGAGATGGCGCCGATCTCTACTTCAAACGGTATGACAGCCGACATGCCCGATTCCAACGGTACGCCGGGAAGTGTGGAATATTCCTTGCCGTTGCACCGCAGGATGAGTGTATAGTCCGTAATCGGGTTTACTCCTGCATTTTCCACTTTGGTTTCGATTATGGCTTTTTCTCCCACTTTAGCCCTTATCGGAGCCGTTATGTCTGACATGGCTGCGTTTATCTCAGGCACGGAGAGTATGGATATATTGTCTATGACGTTGGTGCGATGGGTGTCAAGTGTTCCTTTCACAGCCCATTGGATCTGCTTGCCTTTATACTCCTCAAGGCTTGCGAGAATGCGCGTCCAGCCGTCGGATTCGCCTGCCATCTCAACTTTCCGTACGGTGACAAATCCGTCGCCTTGGCCGTCGTTCACCATTATCTCGAGTGTGTTCGACGCTCCGAAAGCATTGTAATATAGCTGTATTGCCGGATGGTTGAGTCCTGTAAGGTCTATCAGGCCGGAGAATATGGTGGCTTCCTCGCCAATGGAGTTGCCTTCGAACATAAGATAGCCGTTGTCGCCGTCGTGTGAGGTGACCCCGGGTTGTGTATGGTCGGTTACAAGGCGCCATGTGGCGGTGCTTTCGTCCGGACGGTCAATGCCGTAGAGATTCGAGGACAGGCCCTCGGCCCATGATTCGTGCCAGGGAGAGGTGTAAGGTGTGCCTACAGCTATGGCATGTGACCATGATTCGGATGACGTGCCTGCCGCATCTGTGGCTGTTACATAATATTGAACAAAGTCCTGTGCAGTGCCTGGGGGCAGAGGCATGTCCGTAAGCGAGGTGTCGGTTGTCCGGTCGGCTATCACTGTCTCATTGCCGTAGCCGTCGTAGCGTACTGCGGTGTAAGTTACGGCCTCGCCGGAAAGCGGATTACCCTCTGTGTCGGCGGTGACACGGTCCCATGTCAGCTGTATCTGTCCTGTGGTTTCGGTGCGTTTCACAATTACATTTTCCACATCACGAGGCAGGTATACTCCGATATATGCTTCGGCGGTGGCTTCGACGCCTTTTCCTGCGCTGTTGTAGGCTACTGCGGTATAAGTGTTGAGGCCGTTGGACGGAGAGTTGTCGGTAAACGTTATTTCCTCACCGGGTGCAGGGTTGAGAGTGGCTATTACGGTTTCCCCGCGCAGAAGTTTCATATGTGCTATGGCTGTGAGCCTGTTGCCTGCAAGGTCGGTTTCCGGAGCCTTTGCTTTCAGGGTGGCTGACAGGGCGCCTTCCGGAGCAGGTGTGACGGTAAATGCCGTGGGTGCGGAGGGAAGCGATGCCTCGACGGGAGCCGTGATGGCCACGTTGTCGATCCACAGATAATAGCGGTCGGGCTCGGAGCATCCTTTCACCGCGAAATAGTACAGTCCGGTGGCCGGAGGAGTGAAGCCGGCCGATTGCCGTTCGTAAGTTTCCGATGATGTTTCGGTGGCCGGAATCAGTTCGGTTGTCAGTGCTTCTACTGTGGGAGCCGTACCCACGTATGCGGCAAAGCGTTCGGGATATTTGGCCATCTGGCAACGTACATCGAATGAGAAATTATAGCTTTTACCTTGTTCAAGCATTACGGGCGGCAGCACCAGATAGTCGTCAGTTACCAGGCTTGTGGATATGTTTGTCCGCATCTGGCCTTTGTCCCACTGCCAGGTGCGGTCATCGCCGTTGGCATTGATTATGGTGAAATCCTCCAGAGTCTCCGTATTTGTGAAATCCTCGGTAAACGGAGGGGTGATATGGCCGATATACCAGATGTTTGATGTGACTGCATCTGCGGAAAATCCGCGGTATACCGGATATACGGAATAAGTGTAGCCTATACGGTTGCCTTCCTCCGTCACCGGATCGGTAAATGAGGTGCCTGTTATACCTGTTGCTACAGTTGTGCCGTCGGGATGGCGGATTACAGTATAGGTAAGTTCCGCGGGATTCAGATATCCTCCGTGACTGGCAGCGGATGGCTTCCATGTCACGGTAAACGCTCCGTCGGCATAGCTTATTCTAACATCTTTCACCGGCTCAGGTGTGTCATGACCTATAAACAATGTGCTGCGGGTCAACGGGCTGGTGCCTGATGCGTTGGTAAGAGTCACCCCTAAGGTGTATTCGCCCGATTCAGGTACTGAAATCTGCTCGGTGACAGAGGTGCCGCATGTCGCAGATCCGGTTGTATATTGCGAACCGTCAATGGTTATTGTATAGGTTACATTGCCTGAGGCCGCTGCGCCGCTGTAGGTTACGGAAGGAACGGTGAAGCTTAGCGATCCGCTGAGATTGCCTTCCGGAAACTCCGGGGTGAAATTTGTGGCTGCCGCCGGTGCTGCGGCCGATATGGCGGCACCGGGAATATAAAGTCCGGCGATGAGTTCGGCGTCGGGCATGTCATATACCTTCTGGGCTGAGGCTGTGGAGGTGTCGATGCGCCAAAGGGCCTCCTGTCCGTCAACGGCTACGGCATAGTACATATGTCCGTCCGACGGGTCGATGGTTGCGGATGTGGTGTAGGTGGTGGCAAGCCCTGTCTCACCTACTGTAGTGTAGGCGCCGGTTGTCCGGTCGATGGTATACAGGGTGCCTTCATTGGTGATGGCAAACAATGTGCCGTCGTTGTCGGCGGCTATGCCGGTAAACGCCATTTCTTGTCCGTACCTGGCTATCTCGGTCACGGCACCTGTGTTTATGTCGAGCGTTCCGAAATAGTAGTAGCCTTCACTGCGGTTCACGAATGAACCATAAACGCGTCCTGTAACAGGATCGCATGTGAGGTCCATGGCTTTGAATCCCGGATCGCCCGTCATATGCGATATCTGCTGCCATGTGGAGGAGTCATACACATAGTAGTCCATGCTCATTACCTGCCCGAGCACTTCCCATGATTTTGCCGCGAAATATTTTCCGTCGGCGAATACGGCCCCTGCATTACCTACAAGGTTCTCGTTGCGGGCCAGCGCCCTGAAGGTGGTAGGTGTGCCTGACAGGGGGAAACGGAACACGCCGTAGGAGGGGTTGTCGGAGTAGTCCCAGGCTGAACAGTAGGTGATGGAGGCATACGCCGATCCGGGTGCCGGTGCGGCTTTCAACGGACCTTGGGGCTGCTGCCGGTTTGCCGGCAGAGGTGTGAATCCCCGTTTGGTGCCGGCGTTATATGCCTGACGTTTTGAACTTGGAGGATTAAAGGAACTTCCTGGCGGCTGGGCTATGACCGCGGGTGACAGGACTGCTGCGCAGGCTAATGTTGCCAGCGCTTTAAAGATAGAATTGCACATAGAGAAAGTAACAGGGGATAATGGGATGAAAATTGCCGCGTTTATGGGCTATGTTAGTGGATTGTGTTGTCGGAACAAAGATAGAGAAACTTTTTTAAACAGCTTCCTGTTTCGTGCAATTTTGTTACCTTTGTGGGTATCTTTATCAAGAATACCTCTCATGATGAAAATAATCACTCGATATATCCTTCCGGTGGCTTTGCTGGCCGGATGTGTTGCGGCTCTGAGCGCCCAGGAACGGAAAGCCTCGGAGACTATGTTCAAATATCCTTCGGTGCCCGATACCATATCCACTTTCGGTGCCCGGGCCGATTATTATGTCACACATTTCTGGGACATGGCCGATATGAACCGGGTGTTTTCAGCCCCGCAGGCTGATCTGGCCGGCACGTTCAGCGACTATATATCGCTTATGCCGCATGCCTCGGAAGATGTTGCGGCAGCATCGATAGGGCGACTGATAGGGGAGGCGTCGAAGGATCCGAAACGTCTTGTTGCCATATCGCGTGTGGCAGAGAATGCCCTTTACGGCCCTTCCGCCTCATTTTGGAGCGATGATCTGTATATCCCGTTTCTAAAGGCGCTTGCGGACAATAAAAAGGTTGACAAAGCTGAGCGTATGCGTGCTTCACAGCGGCTTAAACTTCTTGAAAACACACGGATAGGCTCTCCGGCTCCTGATCTGAAAATCACGTTGCGCGACGGCTCTGTGCGCAACATCGTGGCGCAGCCTGATTCGGCCCTTGTATTCACGGTGCTGTTTTTCAACGATCCGGATTGCACTGACTGCAACACGGCACGTATGCGGCTGCATGTGGATTATCTTGTGAGCCGGATGATAAAGAACGGCCTTGTCAACATAGTGTGTGTGTATCCGGGTGAGGCTGATGACGAATGGCGCCGTGGCGTGGAACGTTACCCCGCCGAGTGGACTGTGGGCGCATCGCCTGATGCCGATATGGTATATGATGTCCGTTCGACCCCGGCCTGGTATGTGTTGAACAGGGAGGGATTTATCGTTGACAAGAACATCACCGTGGATGATGTGATGGCCATACTGTACCGTTTGCGTAACCTCAAAGTGTTGCAGTGATGAGGATAGCGATGCTTATATCGGGAGGCGTTGACAGCGCTGTGGCAGTGCACCGCCTTGTGGAGCAGGGGCACGATCTCCATCTGTTCTATATACGCATAGGGCTGGATGACGGAGAGGGCGACTGTTCGGCCGAGGAGGATATAGAGATGTGCCGCTTCATAGCCGCACGTTACGGACTACCGTTTGATGTGGTCTCGCTCCATGAGGAGTATTGGGACAATGTCATGGAATATGCGCTGCGCACCGTCCGTGAAGGGCTTACCCCGAATCCGGATATAATGTGTAACCGCATGATCAAGTTCGGTTACTTTGAGGAGCGCTGGGGCAAAGATTTCGACAAGACCGCCACCGGTCATTATGCGCGTACGGCTCTGATTGACGGAAATACATTCCTTGCCACGGGGGTGGATCCGGTCAAGGACCAGACAGATTTTCTGGCACGCATTACCCGTGCACAGGTGGAGCATGCCATGTTTCCCATAGGCGATCTGCCCAAGAGCCGGGTGCGTGAGATAGCCCTTGACATTAAACTGCCGAATGCCAAGCGCCGCGACTCGCAGGGTATATGTTTTCTCGGCAAGATAAACTACAACGATTTCATACGACGACATCTCGGTGAGCGCCGCGGCCCCATTGTGGAGATAGAGACAGGCCGCAAGCTCGGCGAGCACCGCGGCTACTGGTTCCACACCATAGGCCAGCGCAAAGGGCTTGGCCTCAGCGGCGGACCATGGTATGTGGTCAAGAAGAATGTACACGACAATGTGGTGTATGTGTCGGGCGGTTATGACACCGAGCGGCAATATGGCCGCACACTTCATATTGCAGAGATGCACTGGATCACCCTTGACCCGTGGGCCTCAGAGGAGGGCAGTGTGGAAATAACGTTCAAGAACCGTCACACGCCGGAGTTTATGCCCGCGCGCCTTACAGCGCTCGGCGACGGCGAGTATGTTATTGAGAGTGAGGGCAAGGTGCAGGGGATAGCCCCGGGACAGTTTGCCGTAATATATGACCGTGGCAGCAGGCTGTGTTATGGCAGCGGCATAATCACGGGACGTAATATCGTAATGCAATGACCATGAATGAAGACGACAATGACGGGCGTGTAAGGCTGCGGATCATGGGCTTGTCCTACAATCAGTTGCAGTCAGGCGCATACGCACTGGTGCTGGCTCAGGTTGACGGGCCCGTGAAGATACCTATAATAATAGGCGCCCCCGACGCCCAGTCAATAGCTGTGAGAATGGAGAACATTACTCCCCAGCGGCCCATGACCCATGATCTTTTCGTGAGTTTCGCGCATGCGTTCGGGGTGACTCTCAAAGAGGTTTTCATATATAAGTTTGAGGACGGGATATTTTCAAGCGAACTGACCTTTACCGACGGTTCGCGTGAAGTGAAATTGGATGCCCGCACCTCCGATGCCGTGGCTATAGCCCTGCGCACAAAATCGCCGATATATACCACCCGGGAGATACTCGAAGAGACCAGCTTCG
>URII01000017.1 GCA_900547825.1 uncultured Porphyromonadaceae bacterium | reverse complement strand
GGTTCAGGCTCTCGCCCATTGACCAATATTCCTCACTGCTGCCTCCCGTAGGAGTCTGGTCCGTGTCTCAGTACCAGTGTGGGGGACCTTCCTCTCAGAACCCCTACGCATCGTCGCCTCGGTGGGCCGTTACCCCGCCGACTAGCTAATGCGCCGCATGCCCATCCGTGTCCGGTGTTACCCTTTGACATCGGAAGGATGTCCTTCCGATGTGTCATGCGGTATTAGACGGAATTTCTCCCGATTATCCCGCTGACACGGGCAGGTTGCATACGTGTTACTCACCCGTGCGCCGGTCGCCGGCAGGAAAGATTGCTCTTTCCCCCGCTGCCCCTCGACTTGCATGTGTTAAGCCTGTCGCTAGCGTTCATCCTGAGCCAGGATCAAACTCTCCGTTGTTGTTATCTTTTCTTTTTCTCTTTTTTTCAAAATCCAAAAAGCAAGACAATCTACTTTTATATAAATTGTTGCTAAAACAATCCCGCGCCCATATCACTGGGATATACCGCGACCGAAGAACTCGACTCCGCATCAGGACGATCCGTCACTTGACTTATAAGTTTTAAAAGAATTGACCGAGTATCATTGTTTCTAATGACTCTTGTACTGTTCTTTCTTGTCTATTGTAATCCTTTCAATGTGCTCATCGTTCTCGGATTTCCTCGCCCCCTCTCGCGGAAGCCTTTCCTCAAACAGCTCGGCAAAGTTACGGAAAAGTTCATCACCACCGAAATCTTTAACCTTGTTTAACTTACCGGGCCTCCACCAGTCGGCTTCGTTCCCGAAAGCGAGTGCAAAGGTAGACATTCCTCCCATACCTGCCAAATATTTTGCCATATTTTTTCAAGAAAATTTCAGCGGCAATCAGTTCTGCCCTGATTACCACACAATTAGCTAAACAACTTTCCCCAGCCCAAAATCGGACAGGATCAGACATAATCGGACAATATCGGACTTTTCGGACTGAATCCGACAATCTCTGAATTTTAGAACCTCATTAAAAAATATGTGGAGGCTTTTCAATATCTATTCCAGGCACCCTAAGCAAAAGAGCCTCCTCAGCTATTGAGAAGGCTCTTTCCGGCTTGAAGCCACAAGCTATTGCTTCATTATTCAAGATCAACGGGCAATGCCGCAAGGCGGTTGTTTACCCGCTTGATGAATCCGAGAATATTGTCACGTATGGTTCCAGGCTCAAGCTCTGCCTCGATACGCTGAAGAGCATTGAATACAGAGGTGCCGCTCTGATAAAGGAGTCGGTAAGCTTTGGCTATATCATCAATCTGCGCCTCCGTGAATCCCTGGCGACGAAGTATTACGGCATTAACCCCGGAATACTCCACAGGGTTGTGAGCCATGATGGTGTATGGCGGCACGTTGGAACCGATACGGCAACCACCCTTTACAAGCACCCATGAACCGATCTTACCCCACTCATGGAGCATCGAGTTGGACGACATTATGGTGCATTCGCCCACTTCGGCATCACCGGCTATGGTGACTCCGTTGCCAAGCACCACCCTGCCTTTTATCACCGAATCGTGTCCGATATGGCTCTTGGCAAGTATATAGGTCTCATCGCCTACTTTAGTAGCCTTACCCTCACGGATACTACGGTTTATGATCACTCCCTCGCGGATCACACAACGCGATCCTATCTCGCAATACGTATCTTCGCCTTTCCAACGGAAGTCCTGCGGATCCGCACCGATTATGGCGTACTGGTAGATTTTGGAGTTAGAGCCTATACGTGTGTTACGGATCACGCTGGCATAAGGCATTATCTCGCATCCGTCGCCTATTTCCACATCGCGGTCAATAAACGCGAACGGATGGACTATAACATCCTTGCCAAGCCGGGCCGATGGATCTACATGAGCTAAATTACTGATGTTCATGGTGTGAAGTATTATAGGTTAATGATAGAACTTGTTTAGCGTCCTCCACCGAGCGACTGATAGAGATTGATCAGCGAACGCTGCTGGGCCAGGCGGCATGAGATCACACCTATCTGGGCCTGCAACAAAGCCTGCTGCGCGGTGAGCACTTCGAGATAAGTGGTGTTGGAACCGTAATTAAGAAGGTCCGTGTTATATTCCACCGCCTTGGCATAATTATCGGCCTGCACCTCAAGATAAGTCATCTTTTCACGGCTCTTGGTGAATATGGTCATGGCGTCGGACACCTCGGCGGCGGCTGACATCAGAGTATATTCGAAATTATTGAGCTCCTGCTTCTGCTGAGCCTTGGCCGCTTCAAGACGGGCAATGTTCTGTCCGCGCGAGAACAGAGGCACGGTCAACGATCCGGCAAGGTTAATAAAGAATTCGGCAGGATTGACCACTGCTGTACCCATAGCATTGGTAAGACCGCCCGAAAGTGTGATTGCCAGAGACGGATAGAATGCCGCACGGGCATTGGCAGTAGCATAGAACGCCGAGGCAAGCGACTGCTCGGCAGCTTTGACGTCAGGACGCGCTGCCAGTTCGGCCATGAGCACACGCTCACGCACTATGTTGGGATTCAGCTCCGAAGCCGATGCGGGGATATTCCATTTCTGAGGCATAGTGTTGAGCAGGAGCGACATAGTGTTATATGTCTCATCAAGGCTCACTTCCAGATCGGTGATGTTGGCCAGTATGCCATAGTATTGGGCATTACTCTGCACCACGGCGGCCTCAGTGACACGTCCGGCAAGTTTAAGGTTTTTCATCACCTCGACACTCTCTTTCCAGTTCTCGGCTGTTTTACGCGACAGCTCAAGCTGGGCCTCCAGTGATGATATGGCATAATAGCATGCGGCTACAGATGATATTATCTGCGAACGTACAGCCCGCTGATACGCCTCGCTCTGAAGCAATGCGGCCTTGGCTCCACGCTTGGCCGTGAGAAGCTTTCCGAACACATCGATCTCCCACGACACACTCAGGGGAATGTTATATGTCCACTGCATATCACTCATGGGCAACCGGTTGCCGCCGAATTTAGCACCCTGGCCCGTAGCTCCGATCCCCACAGAGGGAAGATAAGCGAGCTTGGCACCCTTTAGCTGGGCCTGCGCGATCTCCACATTAAGACGCGCATTCTCAAGATTCGTATTGGCTTCGAGAGCACGCTCTATCAGATCCTTGAGAATAGGATCCGTGAAAACTTCCTGCCAATAGAGATTACCGTAGGCGGTGGAGTCGGGAGTGATCGAATCAGCCTTGGCATACTCTGCTGCCAATGGTGACTGATCGGCCACATCGAATTTGTTGTAGACACCGCATCCTGTGAGCGCCGAAGCGCCCACAGCCACGATGACTGCCATTGAAATATGATTGAATTTCATTTCTTGTCGTGAAATATATATTTAATAATGTGTGGATGGTTAGTCGCGCGAATACTGCTCGATCTCGCTTTCAAGCGCTTCATTGTTGGTATCCTCCCATTTCAGCGGAGTGATCTTCTCCTGAATGATCTGGAACACCACAAACAGCGCCGGAACAATGAACACCTGGAGTATCATACCTATAAGCATACCGCCTATTGATCCGGCACCCAGCGCTATATTGCCGTTGGCACCCGCGCCGGAAGCAAACATCATCGGCAGAAGACCTATGATAAGCGCCAGCGAAGTCATGAGGATAGGACGCAGACGCGCTTCAGCACCGGAAATGGCGGCATTGACTATCGACATGCCCGTGCGGCGGCGCTCCAACGCGAATTCCACTATAAGAATGGCATTCTTGGCAAGAAGACCGATAAGCATGATCAGGGCGATCTGCAAATAAATACTGTTGGCCACTCCCATTATCTGGGCAAATATAAATGTGCCCATAAGTCCGAACGGGATCGAGAATATAACGGCAAACGGCAACGCATAGCTTTCATACTGCGCCGAGAGCAACAGATATACAAACAGCAGACAGAGTCCGAATATGATGGCCGTGGCACTTGAACCGGAGGATGCTTCCTCTCGGGTCATACCGGCATACTCGTAACCGTAGCCCTGCGGAAGCATCTGTGCAGCCACACGTTCTATCGCAGCAAGGGCGTCGCCCGAAGAATATCCCGGAGCCGGGCTACCGGTAACGGATATGGAGGTAAACATATTGAAGCGGTTGAGCACATCGGAGCCATACACACGCGTAAGGGTCACGTAATTCGATATGGACGACATCTCATTGCCGTTGCGCACTTTTATGAGATTAAGCGTTTCAGGCGACACGCGGCTTTCCGGAGTGGCCTGCATCATCACACGGTAAATCTTGCCGAAACGGTTGAAGTTCGACACATACATACCACCGTAATAGCCCTGAAGGGTCGACAGGATGGTTTGCGGGCTAAGACCGGCCTGTTTGGCCTTGGCCGCGTCTATGTCGATCATATACTGGGGGAAAGTGGGGTTAAACGTCGTGTAGGCCATCTGTATCTCGGGCTGCTGGTTCAGCACACCCAGGAAACCCTGCACAATGCCGAAGAAATCATCCACGCTGCCGCCGGTCTTGTCCTGCATCTTGATCTCGAAACCGTTGGTAAGCGAATAACCGGTAATCATAGGCGGAGCGAAAGCCACCACACGGCCATCCTTGATCATCTGGCCCAACATGCCGTAGATCTGGAGAAGCACTTTGTCGGAGGCCTCCTCTTTAGAGCGCTCCTCCCAGTTTTTGAGCTTGACGATAAAAGTTCCGTATGTCGCGCCCTGACCGGCAAGGAAGCTGTAGCCGTTGATCATAAGACGATACTCCACGGCCGGTATCTGCCCTAAGGCAGCATCCACCTGATTCATGGTCTCGCTGGTGCGTTCCTGCGATGTGCCCGGAGGCATATCCACCATCACGAACAGCATACCTGTATCCTCGTTAGGCACGAGCGCCGTAGGCGTAACCGACATAAGCCACACCAGCACAGCCACCGACGCGGCAACAATTCCGAAACTTGTTATCTTGTGAGCCACAAAGAATCCCACAACACTCTTGTACCAACGGAGCAACCGGGCAAATCCAGTTTCGAAAGCCTCCTTGAACCGGCGGCTGAATATACCTATAATCGTGAGCACGGCACAGATGGAAGCCACAACAAGTTTCCATATCACTTCAATCTGATACCAGCCCATCACCATGAACGTGATTGTGGCTGCAAGCGTGGCCAGCACCACCCACGGATTGACAATGATCTTCATAAGCGGCGAATACTGCCGTTTCATGGCCTGGGCTGCCTCGCCATAGGCCGTGGCCATGCGGTCCTTAAGCGAAGCTTCCGGATCGTGGGCCTTCAGCAGCACCGCGCAGAGCGCCGGCGAAAGGGTAAGCGCGTTCAAAGCCGAGAAGGCGATGGCCATAGCCATTGTAAGACCGAACTGGCGATAGAACACACCCGATGTGCCGGGCATGAACGACACAGGGATAAACACAAGCATCATGACAAGTGTGATGGATATGATGGCGCCGCCGATCTCGCTCATGGCGTCGATCGAAGCCCTCCGCGGGTTCTTATAGCCTACATCGAGCTTGGCATGCACCGCCTCCACCACCACAATGGCGTCGTCCACCACAATGGCGATAGCGAGCACAAGGGCCGACAATGTGATAAGGTTGAGAGAGAATCCGATAAGCGTCATTCCGAAGAACGTACCGATAAGCGCCACCGGTATGGCAATAGCGGGGATCAACGTGGAGCGGAAATCCTGAAGGAACACATATGTCACGAAGAACACAAGTATGAATGCCTCGATAAGAGTCTTGATCACCTCATGGATCGAAGCATAAAGGAAGTCGTTGTTGTTCATCGGTATGGCGATCTTCAAACCCGCAGGGAGTTTTTTCGCAAGGTTTTCGGCATACGCCACACAATTGTTGATAATAGCCGTAGCGTTGGATCCCGGGGTCTGGAACACGATACAGGTAGTGGCCGGATAACCGTTCAGGCGGTTGTGGAAGCCGTATTGTACCTTACCAAGCTCCACCTCAGCCACATCTTTAAGATAAAGAGTCTCGCCGTTGGGGAGGGCACGCACCACAATGTTGTCGAACTCCTCGGGCGTTGAAAGACGTCCGCGGTAACGCATCGTGTACTGGAAGCTCTGGTTGCCCTGCTCGCCGAACGAACCGGGGGCAGCCTCGATGTTCTGCTCGGCAAGGGCCTGAGCTACATCGGTAGGCATAAGGTTATACTGCGCGAGCACCTCGGGCTTGAGCCATATACGCATCGAATAGTCGGCACCGAACGCCATCACATCGCCCACGCCCTGGATACGCTGGAGCTCGGGGATCATATTGATCTTGGCATAGTTGTCGAGGAACTCTTCGCTGTAAGTCCCGCTCTCGTCGTAAAGAGCTATGGAGCAGAGCATGGAGGTCTGTCGTTTCTGCGTCAGGACACCCACCTGAAGTACTTCGGACGGAAGCAGGTTCTGGGCCTTGGCAACACGGTTCTGCACATCCACTGCAGCCATGTCAGGATCAAAACCCTGCTCAAAATACACATTGATGTTGGCTGAGCCGGTATTAGTTGCCGTGGACTCCATATAGGTCATGCCCTCGGCGCCGTTGATCGACTCCTCAAGGGGAGCTATCACCGAATTAAGCACCGCCTGAGCGTTAGCGCCGGTGTAGGTGGTTGACACCTGGATTGTAGGAGGTGCGATATCGGGATATTGCGTGATCGGGAGAGAGAACAAGCCCAGCAAACCGAGCAACACGATGAAAATCGATATCACCGTGGACAGCACCGGGCGGTTTATAAATGTGTCAAGTTTCATTTCGCTTTGATAATAAATTAGAGTCTATGCGAGTGGTTTAGGACAGTCCTGTACGGACAGATTTTTATTTGGACTCCTTTGCAGGTGCAGCGGCCTGAGCTCCGGCACCAGCCTGTGAGGCCTGTGCTGCGGCAGCATCCACAGGGGTTATGGTCACGCCGTCGCGCACAACTATGCCCACACCTTCCACAGCAATCTTGTCACCGCTCTTCAGTCCGGAAGTAACCACAAAATTCTTGCCGTCGTTTATTGCGGCAACAGTTACCGGAGTGGCCACAACCTTGTTGCTGTCGTTCACTACATAAGCAAACCTACGGTCCTGCAATTCATTGGTAGCCTTCTGGGGTATGAGAATCACATTCTCGAAATGACGCGGGATCACAACCTGACCGGTGGCACCGCTGCGCAGCATTCCCGAAGGATTGTCGAAGCTCGCGCGCACCGAAGCCGCACCTGTGGAGCTGTTTATCACACCCGATATGGTGGACACCTTGCCGCTCTGGCCGTAAAGCGATCCGTCGGCCAGCATCAGATGCACCTGAGGCATTTCCTTGATAGCTTCGTCAAGGCTTTTGGCACCGTTGCCCGTCAGGGCGAGAATATCTTTCTCCGTAAGCGAGAAATACGCAAACATCTCCGAATTGTCGCTTATCGTGGTAAGGGGCTGCTGGCTCGATGGCGACGCCAGCGAACCTTCGCGGTTAGGTATCGAACCTACCACACCGTTGCTCGGAGCCGTCACCACGGTATAGGCCAGATTCTTACGGGCTGTCACCAGTCCTGCCTGAGCCTGGGCGAGCTGAGCCTTGGCGCTCTGCAACTGGTTGTCGGCCATCTGCCATTCATATTCGCTTATGATGTTTTTATCTAACAGAGCACGTTTGTTATCAGCCGTAAGCTGTGCGTTCGACACTGCTGTGCGAGCCACATTCACAGCGGCCTCAGCCTGCTCCACGGCAGCACGGTACTGTACCTGGTCAAGAGTGAAAAGCACCTGTCCCTTATGGACACGCTGACCCTCATCCACATGTACTTTAGTAATAAAGCCCGTAACCTGCGGACGTATATCTATATCAGTCTTACCCTTAAGCGTGGCGGGGAAAGTCTCATCCAAGTCGGCCGAACTTTCCGACACGGACATAACAGCTACCTGCGGAGCCTGCTGCTGCGGAGCCTGCTGCCCACCGCCGCATGACGTTAAAACGCCGGCTGCCAAAGCTATCGCTGACAGCGCTGTCGCTGATTTCTTCATTGCGCTAAATTTCATCTTGATCTTTTTTATAATTTTACACTGTTATTATTTTCTCATAATCTCACGATAATGTGACAAATCAACAAGGATATCCCCCGTCAGTAAGACAATCCGTTGCAAACAAGGCCACTTACTAACATGCAAAGTTACTAAAATCTTTCATATCTCCTCCACCTTTATGCCTGACTATCAGTTAAAATAAGACTAACGTGTGTAAAAATTCTACCTTTTGACCAACTATAATCCTTTTATTCCGCACCCGCAGCCAGTTCAATTATCATCCGCTACGCAAAAAAACAACCCGAAAATTTTCATAAGTTGCAAATATAGGCTAATTTTGCAGCTTGGAAATAAATCTGTTTATAAACCACACAACCACATAAAATCATGGCAAAAGAAACCAAAGAGACCCCCACAGGCATCGAAGCCCTCAATGAGAACCTCACCGCGATAGAGCAGAAAGTCGAGAAGAACCAGAAGTTCATCGCATGGTGCTGCATCGGAGCGGCAGCGGTGGTGTGCTTAGTCCTCGCCTACATCTTCTTCATCCACAAACCTGGTGTAACAGCCGCCGACAATGCTATCGGACAGGCCGACATGACTCTTGCCCAGGGCAACGACTCACTTGCTCTCGTACAGTACAAGCAAGTGGCCGACGAATACGGCCATGATGCCGGAAACCGTGCCAAACTCAATGCCGCCATCCTCCTGTATCAGAAAAAACAGTGGCAGGAAGCCATCGACTACCTCAACGGCTATGATGCTTCCGAATCCGTGATCGGCGCTTCAAGCATGGCCCTCAAAGGCGACTGCTATGTGAATCTCAAGAACTACGACGAAGCCCTGTCATGCTTTGAGAAGGCTGTCAAGATATCGGATGACAACCCCGCCTACACCCCCTATTTCCTCATGAAAGAGGCCAATGTGTACCGCGAGCAGAAAAAATATGCCGAGGAAGCAGCCGTTTACCAGTCAATCATCGACAATTACCCCAATTACGGCCCCTCAATCAACGTCGACATGAAAAAATACCTTGAGCGTGCCAAAGCTCAAGCCGGCGAATAAGCCGTTTCAGATATAATCTCAGCCACACACCGGCGCCTCAGTCAAAACACCGAGGCGCCGGTTTTTATATCATTACCTTGATCATCAACCGGACGTTCAGCGCATCCAGTTATCACCATCGTCCCAACGCCCGGAAGCTCAGCATAAACCCACATTGAATATCTCACCGCCACGAGCGGAACCCTATTTTCCGATACAAGAACAGAAAAGCCCTGAAAGCTCATGAACTTTCAGGGCTTTTGAGTAACTGCGGCACACAGGCCGCAGTGCGTATCACTCGCTTACTTTACTGAAATTTTGATGGTGGAACGGCTACCCGAAGCATCCGTGGCCACAGCCACATAGACACCGCGGCTGAGCGAGGTCACATTCACGGCGTCACGGCCATCGGCCACTTTCACACCGTGGAGATTGTAAACCTCTATGGACGTACCCTGAGCCTTTACATACGAGCCGTCAAACGAGATAGCCACAGATTCGCCACCCACCGTAACATTGTCGATCGAGCTGGCCTTATCTATTGTAACCTTACCTGAGGCACCTGCAACGGAGATATCCACCGCGCCCTCTTTCAAGGCGGTAAATTCGATTGAAAGCGTATTGTTGGCGAAAGTGTAACGTCCTGTCATCTCCATATATGTTTCATCAGCCTCCACTATCAGCGAACCGAGAGCATCCTCCTCGGTCATGGGCTGACGGGTTACATAAACCACATTGACAAAGAACTTGTCACCGACACGGGTCACGATCTGTGAAGGATTAAGGAAATTGGTTGTCTCATGATTGAGGGCCGGATCCCATGTTGTCGCCTCATTCCAGGCCTTGTCAGCGCCGTAGCCGAATCCGAGCGTACCGGCGAACCAGTCACGGTCAAGCGCATCAGCTGCCACATCGGCACCCTCGGTGGTAGCCGCACCGGCTTCCATTGCCTCAGCACCTCTCGGCAGGTCAGCCACAGCATAGTTATTCGAAAGTCCGGCCTCAACCTTGCCGGTGGCACCCTCAGCAAAAATAGGCTCATAATCATCGTCATAGCCTATGGCTTCAGGCTCGTCGTTGAAACTTGTCTTGCCCACTATGCGGTGGATAGTCGACTGCTGCTCTCCATACGAAGGAGCCACCGTGGAGGTGAAGCCCGAAAGCTCTGTGAGAGCCACAAAACAGTTGCTCACCACCGCCTTATTATCCTCCTCGCTTGCCACAGCTTCCTCCGAGCTGTAATCGCCTGCAAGCTCACCCACTATACCGCCGGCAATCGGGCCGCGGTCCACATATACGCTCAAAGGAGTGGTCGCTTCTATTCGGCCTTCCACATAGCAGCGGGTTATCTCGCCACGTGACGAAGAGCCCACAATACCACCAACAGTATTCTTGGCTGTAAGGTCGGCATCCACATGGCAATCAGCCACCTTAGCGTCATTAGCAATTGTGCCTGCTATACCGCCCACTTCTGTGCTGGCGTTTATTGTGCCGAGGAACGAACATTCAGTCACAGACGAGCCTGTACGCACTGCGGCTACAATACCGCCCACCGACGAACTTTCAGGAGCATTCACATTGGCACTGCTAACCGAGCACTTTGTAATGCCGCTGTGAAGCGCCGTACGTCCCACAAGCACACCGATAGTGGCGTCAGCTGTGGCATTGGTGTAATCAAATCCGTATACATGCACATTCTCCACACAGGCATTGCGTATATCATTGGCCAATACCCCGAATGCAGTGGTGGAAACATTGTTGGCATTCACCCCTACAAATGTGAGATTCTTCACAGCCACACGTCCGGCAGCTGCATCCTCTTTGCTGGAAATATCCTGGAACAGGCCACCTTTAGCCGAAAGCACAAGATTGCTGACTGTATGCCCTTTACCATCAAGTGTACCGGTAAATGACTCAATGCTGCTGAATGTATAGCCCATGGCATCAATATCGGCCGTAAGTTCATAACATGCTGCCGGAGCCTCACGCACAGCCTGAAGGTCACCTATTGTGGCTATCTTGTAAGGATTGGCTTCCGTGCCGTCACCACCGCCGGCGAATTTCACAACCGGAAGATTGTAGAAGTCCTGATAATATTTGCGTGAATCCATATTGTAGAATACTATCGAGAGAGCCGATCCTTCATTGCCAGAAAGCAACGACACAGTGGTGATGGCACCTTTCTCCGCATCGGGAAGCTGCTGCATTACAGTTCCTGTAACCGGCGACACAACCAGGAACTCTTCACGGGTCTCGGAGGAATTGCCAGTATAACGCTTCACGAGCCACATATATTCACGGGCACCATCGGTATTGAACAGATACGGATTCAATGCTGCCTGCTCTATATAAACCTGAGCTATCGCAACATCCTTGCCAAGATTGACATTCTCCACGCGGGCTACCTCTCCGTTCATATCCACATAGGCAACATGCTCTATGATATTGCCCTCATCGTCAAGCTCAGGCTCCGATGTGGCGAAAGCATACTCATAACCGCCGGCCACTGCCACACGGTCAACATTTGCCTTAAGCGACACAGGGCCGTTGATAGCCGGGAATGTGGCGCGGGGAGTAACAGACTCTATATCCACAGCATAGAATACCCATTCATTATTCGCATCAGGCTTTACAAAGAAATACTGACGTTCCTGGCCGGGCACATCATTAAGGCCGATAAGATAGCTTGCCTCGTCGAAAATAGTGGCGGTGATATTGCCCTCCTTATCTAATTTATAATATGACTTGAGGTAATTGTCATCATCATTCTTCATATACTTCTCCACAGTGAGATTGAATGAAGCTTCGTTACCGTTGAAAATAACGTCATCCTGATAATCCAGATTACCTATGCTGTAATAGCGGTAAAGCGCATTGGGATTCGTATCTTCCGTAGTGCAGGCCACCTTGGTTTCCTGCACGAGCTGAGGCTCTCCGTAACCGCTATATGAATGCAACTTTACTATAAGCTTGTTGTCAGGAGTAGGGTCTCCTCCGTCGCTGCCGTCACCCGGGCCTATAACATTGTCGTAGAACCATTTTTCATACTCCTGAGTGAGGATCCACAACTGGCCTCCATGATTCAGCAGAAAACAGAAAGGCGTTGACATACGGTCACCCGGCAAATTGGCATTTGGCACTTCATAAGTATGGATCACTGAAGGAGCACCACTCCAGCCACCTTTTTTGTAGGTTTTGACCTCACTTTTGTATGCAGCGGCAAATTCTGTGAAATCCTCATAATCATCAATATTCGGATTCACTTCACGGAAAAACGAAAGATAGTAGTCCTCGCTCCACGCATCTTTAGCCATGTTTACCGCATCAGTCACATAACCGGGCATCTCATTCAGAAGCTGGTTATGTCCATCCGCATCCGTCTGCCCTCCGAGCGAATACACCCTCGAAGCTGTTTCTATCTCATTATTAGGCTTATTATATGCCACCTGCACTATGAGTTCATAATTATTATCGGAGTTAAAGAACTTCTTAGTGACCACAGATGAAAGCGAAATGCCGGCCACACCCAAACGGCCTTCGTCCAAGGGGAGAAAACTGTCACTTATAGATCCCTGAAGCTCACAGGCACTATTGTATATATTATACTTGAAGCCTGTCACAATACGCTCAGTCCAATATTCATGCTCCACTATATTGAGGGCATATTCGGCCGTAAAATACCATGTCGAGCCGTCGGGCATATCCAGATATCCATACTCATCCGATCCTTCAAGCTGCCCCGACGGAGTCACGTTGCGCTGCAACGCTTTGTCAGCCATCGGAGTAAGGGCAAACGCAGGTTTACACGACGATTTTTTCGAATACCTGAACGGCTCCGCGTGCATTTTCTTCTGCCATCCCGCAGGAAATGCCGCCGCACTCGCCGTAGCTGATGCCGCCACAAGCATGGAGGCAATGATTGGGGTAATTTTTTTCATACGAAATTCTGTTTTGGTTTATTGTTTAGGGTTATTATTATGCAAGTCCGCAAATTTAAACATTCATATTTGATTTTACATCATAGTTTCATATTATTTTTCACTTTTGCCCACATTTTAGACTCATCTTCTCTTTATTTAAGTTAAATTTATATCCTCCACGCCAAAACCTCATGACTATGCACCGTTTTTTGCAAAAGAATTATCGTATATTTGCCATCCTTACATTAAAGATATACATCCATGACTATCCGATACAGATTCATAACCCTGCTATGTGCAGCGGCAGCCATTGTCACGGCGGCAGCACAGGCTCCGGCAGGCTACTATGCCACACTTACCGGCAAATCAGGCGCTGAACTCAAAAAAGCGCTTCACAACGTGATCTATAACCACAACCAGGTGTCGAGCTATTCATCACTGCCTAAATATTTCGAGAAAACCGATGTATACCCCGAAAGCCGACGGTGGTGGGATATGTATTCCGACATCCCCCTCTATTCCCCCTCGTTCTCCGGCCTCAACCGCGAGCACTCCTTCCCCAAAAGCTGGTGGGGAGGTTCAACGGATGTTCCGGCCTACGTCGACCTCTACCACCTCTATCCGGCCGAAGCCGACGCAAACCAGAAAAAAAGCAACTACCCGCTCGGCACTGTGGGCACGGCCAAATTCGACAACGGAGTGTCCAAAGTAGGCTACCCCGTCAACGGTCAGGGGGGCGGCGCCTCGCAGGTGTTCGAGCCCGACGACGAATACAAAGGCGACTTTGCCCGCACATACTTCTATATGGTCACCTGCTACAGCAACCTCACATGGAACTCCCGCTACATGTGGATGCTCCAGCAGAACGACTATCCCACCCTCACCTCATGGGCCGTGAACCTGCTGCTCAAATGGCACCGCGAGGATCCCGTGAGCGACAAGGAAACCAACCGCAACGAGGCAGTCTACAAAATCCAGAACAACCGCAACCCGTTCATCGACCATCCCGAACTCGTGGAATACATATGGGGCGACAACAAATCGCGCCCCTACCCCGGCACAGGGGCTCCCGTGGGCGACCCGTCGCTCATCACCCCCGTGCAGGACACCGCCCTTGACCTCGGACAGGTGGCCATAGGCAACTCCGTGACAGGCAAGATGCTGTTTCGCGGCGAAAACCTCACCGCCCCCCTGCGCCTGCGCGTCTACGACGGCGATACCGGCATGTTCGCCATAGCTTCCGAGTCCATAGCCGCCACCCTTGTCAATGCCGAAGGCGGCTACTGGCTCACCGTAACCTACCGGCCCACAGCCCTCGGCACCCACAGCGCCCGGATGGTGATATCCGGAGGCGGCATCACCGGCACCATAGGCGTAGTGCTCCGCGGCGAATGCCTTGAAAAACCGGTGCTGACAGCCCCCGTGGCCACCGCGCCGTCCGACATAACATCCACATCCTACACTGCCAACTGGAACCTTCCCCCCGCAGGTGAGACAGTCGACTACTACGAAGTCAACCGTACCCGCTACATCGGTGGCTCAGCCTCGTCCGAAATACTCCTTGCCGAGGAAAACAGCCTCGAGATCGACGACTTCGCCGGATCCGACTCCGAAACATATGCCGTGCGCTCCTGCCGCCTCGGCGAATACTCACCGTGGAGTAACGTCATCGCCGTAAGCCATGCCGGCATATCGGGCGTTGAAGCTGACACCGCCGGACTCGCCGTCAGGGTAGAGGGATGCTCCGTGACCTTCGTCACCTCCGGCATAACACACCGCGGCGCACAGATATTCGACATCACCGGACGCCTCATCCTCGCGCTCCCCTCCATTGCCGACGGCGATCAACTTAATCTTGCCCCCGGCTGTTATATGGTGGTGACATCGCTCCATCCGCGCCCCGTGCGCTTCATTGTGCGCTGACCCCTTACGTAACACTATTTGTTTAATTATAAACCGCAAGTTATGGAAAACAAACGCAACTATTCTCCCCTCATCGGAGGTGCCCTCATAGCAGCAGGGATATTCTTCCTCGGCCTGTTCATCAAGAGCGGTATTGACAACCTCGCCTACCGCGACCGTCAGGTCACCGTGCGCGGCCTCGCCGAACGCGAAGTCCAGGCCAACCGCGTCAACTGGCCCATACAGTACAGCGTGGCCGGCGACGACCTCATGGCCCTCTACGACCAGGTTACGCGCAACAACGCAATAATCGTCAAATTCCTTACCGACAACGGCATAGCACGCGACGAAATATCCATCAACCCCCCCGACACCTACAACGCCACCACCAACCAGTACTCCTCGGGCAACTTCCGCTACAACTACTCGCTAACCTGCAACGTCACCGTCACTACCTCCAAAGTGGCCAAAGTGCGTGAGCTGCTCAACCGCCAGTCCGAACTGCTCCGCGAGGGCATACCCTACTCCAACTCCTACATCAACTACGAGTACACCGCCCTCAACGACATAAAGCCCGAAATGATAGCCCAGGCCACCAAAAACGCCCGCGAGGCCGCAGCACGCTTCGCCGATGACTCCGGCTCCAAAGTAGGCAAGATGAAAACCGCCTCACAGGGCCAGTTCTCCATCGACGACTCCTCCCCCTCCACTCCCTACATCAAAAAAGTGCGCGTGGTCTCCACCATCGTCTACTACCTCGAGGACTGATACCGCCACACACCCACACAAAAACCGGCAGCAGGGCCATCCCCCGCCGCCGGTTTATAGTTATTATCAATTATAAACTTGTTATCTGACAATCACTTTAACCGATGTCATATCAGAACCGACAATGTAAATCCCGGCAGCGAGACGTATAGTGCGTGGCCCGTCAAGTGTGAAAGCTGAGACAATGCGTCCGGCTGAGTCAGCAATACGTATGGCAGTTCCGGCTGCACCGTCCACCTCTATGGATCCATGTCCTCCTGCTACACCCAGCCTGTGCGTCTTTGTCGCAGGAATGTATATACCGGCCGATTCTTCTTCGGTCATTGCCTCAATATGGGTGAACCGGCCCCATCCGGAATGGTTGCGGTACAGTGTTATGCTCTCTGCCGGAACAGCAAGCACACACTCATCAAAATCAATTGGCACCTCTTCCGGATTATGCGTCAAAATGCCCTCTCCGAAAGCCGCATCTGCTAATTCCGGAGGTTCAACAGCCTTTACCACAAGCCTATATCGCACTGTCACTCCGCCCATCCCGAATATTCCTATATAGCGGAGAGTGGAGGGCAGAATCAATTTGTCGAAATAGCTGAACGACCCATATAGACCGCCGTTGGAAATACAGATAAGTCCTTCGGGCAACGTAACAGTACCGAGAGGGCGACCGAAAGAACGGTAAAAAGCATTGGGTGATAACACTCTCATACCTGGTTCGAACTCTATGTTGCGCGCCTCGGCAAACGTCAATGAATAAGGCCCGTAGTCCGGGATGGAGGAGGGAAATATGATTTTGTCGGCCGTCAATCCGGAAAGGCCCTTTTCGGCTATACTTACTACTTTATACAATGTTCCATCGGGACCTTCCACCAATGATGGTATGCGCACCTCCGCCACTGTCTCTTCATTGGAAAATGTATTTCCGGTTATTTCTACAATAGGTTCGGACGTGTTGATAATTGTAAATTTGAAATTACCGGACTGAAATTCCGAATCTTTTATAATGGGGAATATACTGGCGGCAGCTCCCGATACGCTTGTAAGCAGTAAAACCGCAAAAATGTTAAGCAACCTCATAGTTATAGTCGATTTTAATGGTTAATGATTATTTTTCTTGACCCGATAATATTATCCCCGTCCATAATGTTGACAATATATGTCCCATTGGGAATTGATGATATATTAATGCTTTCCTGCAATACACCTGATGGAATTATATAACTGTAACTCATTGCATTCGTACTGTTTGCAAGCATTACATTCAATTGATTACAACTCTCATCCGTCAAAACTACTTCAAGATTACTGTTTGCCGGAGATGGATAAATAGACTTTAAAGCTATTTTAACTTCCTTTTTAACGGTCGACGATTTTATATCCTTGTAAGAATATATTTTTGTTTTTCGGTTATGTCCGCTTATACACACTATTGTTTCTTCTGGGTTATTGGAATGATAATTGGCCTCTGTTCCTCTAAACCTTTTAACCTCACCAGAGGCTTTATCAAAAAATCCGGTGTAAAAGAATTCATAGGGATACTGTGATTTTACAACGAAATCGCCTGAATTCGTTATACTGATAGATATTTTATCTGAATCAACTGGAGGAGCAAGCGTGAGATCCATGGCGGGATCACCAAATATATGGGCCACTTTATGGATATAACCATCATAACTGACATAGGAAGGACATGTAATGCGCATGCGTTCAAGGGCTGTGGCAAGTAGTGGTCCGACGTTATATATAGGATTCTTGACCGGATCCATGTCTGCCATATAGATATGGTTGCGGTTAGGCTCTGATATTTTAGGATTGGTCCACAGAGTATTTATAAGACTCAGAAGCATTGCATCTCCGATACGGTTATATCCCCAATTTGTGTTTGCAATAATTCCGATTGCACCTCCCGATGGGTTACGCAGAAATGCTTCTACAAAACAGTCGTTTATAAAATTCCCTATCCAACATGATGTTGCAACTAAAAATGGAAGTTTTCTGCCGTTTGTGAGCTGTTTTATATTATGGACTGTATAAAATGGCGGATCTACCAATGTGTCACCCCCATGGGTATTTATTGTTGCCAGAACACATCCGTTATTTATCATTTCGTTAATTACGTCCTTATTCCCCTTCCAGTCATATTGGGGTTTTTGAAGACTTTTAGGCATTTCCTCCCCAGTAAACCAATATTTAGGATATTGCGGTGTGAAAGCCCAATAAACTCTTTTCATATTGTATTTGATTGGCAATGGCAATTGTGAGGATGTATTTAAGTAGAACGATTGTTGGTTAATATGTCTTCGCAATATTTCACTGGACAATACAAAACAATTAGCTTCCATATCCGGAACGTTATCATCCGGATCAAACCCTGAGATAGCCATCATTGACTGATAAAATTTCAGATCTGTTATAGGTTCCGTTTCATACTTAATAAGCCTGTCGATACATCTGCTGGCTTCTTGAGGTGTCGATACAGGAAGACGGCCAATAAATACATCCGATGTATAATCTGATTCACCGTCAAGAAATCCGTATATGTTGTCAGAATATACTGGAGAGTTCGGGGCAGCTTTTTTATTTTTAAAATGATTTGATGGCACATCTTCATAATCTCCGATTATGAGCATATATAACAGATTATTATCTTCTTCATGTGTATTTTTCACCAGATCCTTGATCTGGGATGCTGTCCAATTTTCACTAAGTGCAACATAAGTTTTTATCCCATGAGTACGTTTCCAATCGGCAAATGCTGAAACTTCTTTTGAAAATTTAGGATGTGATACTATAAGATATGATTGTGGATCCTGTTTACTCCAGCTCTGAGGCTCCGGACGTTGTATTATAGTGTCAGTCGCTATTTCAAAAGATGTGCTCATTGTAATATTTTGCAACATATCTCTTTCAATAAATGGGAGTGTCTCTAAATTCATCGCCCGTTGAGGTGTATCATACGATGATAAAGAGCCCATTTTGATACGGTATGTTAATTTTGTATATACCCTTACAGTTTCTGTCTCTGAGAAATATTCCGCAGGACAAACCCTGATATGTAGAATCCTGTTACCGCGTAAAAACTGTTCTCCAACAATATCGGCCGGGCCATTCCATTGTTTATCCGTAATATCCTGTGAGTTGAGGATTTTGTCCGTATTTCCCATTGGTTCCGATGGTTTGCATTTAGAAATTCGGCATGGAATATCTACAAATGACATATCTGCAACCTCGATTTCACATTTGGCTTTCCATGGAATGTGTATTGCATCAATTTTAACTGGTATTGCCGGATATTGCGGATCAAAACTCTCTCCAAATCCGGGAATATGGCAAATATAAGAGTTTGGATCAGTAATATCATACAAAAAATCACACTCCTTAATAGTATATGAAACTGTGATTGACATCGGATTGGTTTTGATTGTCCGCTCCGCAAGAGATGCCGGGTCGTCAGAGTATGTCTGCTTTAACAAGTTAAAGCTTTTTGAGTATACGGTTGATGGAAATATTAAACTTAATGCGATTATCCAAAGCAACGTCCGAATTTTATCCATGGTATGAGATTTTTTGGTTAGCAATCCGCAAATATAACCAACCAAATTCATATCTCCAAATAAAATTCAGTATAAATTAAGTAATTGCTTAAATTCCCTCAAAACAGCAGCAAAATGCCACCTTTGCAATTCCTAATTCCTCCCTTCTGATTTCTGATTATTCGAGCAGTCCGGGGCGCAGGCGGCGGGTGCGCTCCAACGCCTGCTCGTGGCGCCACTCGTCGATCTTGGCCTGATGGCCCGACAGCAGTATGTCGGGCACACGCCACCCTTTGTATTCCGCCGGACGGCTGTAGATGGGCGGAGCCAGCAGATTGTCCTGAAACGAGTCGGTGAGCGCGCTTTGCTCATCCCCTATCGCACCGGGTATAAGCCTCACTATCGAGTCGGCTATAACTATGGCCGGAATCTCTCCCCCCGTGAGCACATAATCGCCTATGGAGATCTCGCGTGTCACCAAGTGCTCGCGCACCCGGTAGTCAATCCCCTTGTAGTGGCCGCAGAGAATTATAATATTGTCCATCAGCGACATAGCGTTGGCCATAGGCTGCGTGAGCTGCTCGCCGTCGGGCGACGTGAATATCACCTCGTCATACTCCCGCTCGGCCTTCAGCGCCGTTATGGCGCGGTCTATAGGCTCTATCTGCATCACCATGCCCGCCTCGCCGCCAAACGGATAATCGTCGACCTTGCGATGGCGGTTGAGCGTGTAATCACGCAGGTTATGCACATGAAGCTCGGCAAGCCCCTTGTCCTGCGCGCGCTTCAGGATCGAACAGCTCAATGGCCCGTCAAACATCTCGGGCAGCACCGTCAGTATATCTATCCTCATACAGGTTTTCTCGTCTCTGATTCTCGTTTCGGCTGCAAAGGTACGATTTATCATAAAACATTGTATCCGTAACGGAAAAATTAGGTAAATTTGCACTTTAGAAAAATCTGTAGTCACAATACACCAGCAATGGACATATTCGAAACCATCAGCGCCGATATCAAATCGGCCATGCTTGCCCGCGAGAAAGTGCGCCTCGAGACCCTGCGCGGCATAAAAAAAGAGTTTCTCGAGGCCAAAACAGCAAAAGGTGGCGACGGAACCCTCTCCGATGACGCCGCTATGAAAATCCTCGCCAAAATGGCCAAGCAGCGCAAGGAGACGGCCGCCATATACGACCAGCAGAACCGCCCCGAACTGCGCGACAACGAGCTTGCCGAAGCTGCCGTGATCGAGGAATACCTTCCCAAGCAGCTTTCAGCCGAAGAGCTTGAAGCCGAACTTCGCAAGATAATAGCCGACACCGGCGCCACCTCGGCCCGCGACATGGGCAAGGTGATGGGCATAGCCTCCAGGCAGCTCGCAGGCCGCGCCGACGGCAAAGCCATCTCCGCCAAAGTCAAAGAACTTCTCAACTGACACCTCTCTCCGTTCACCCACTATGCTTACACTGCAACAGATCAAGGAAAACCCCGCCCTCGTGGTGGAACGCCTCGCCGTGAAAGGTTTCGACGGCAAAGAGGCCATTGACAAAGTGATAGCCCTCGACGACCGCCGCCGGGCCCTCCAGCTCTCCAACGACACCCAGGCCGCAGAGCTCAAGAAACTCGCCGCCTCCATAGGCGCCCTCATGAAGCAGGGCCGCACCGATGAGGCCGACCAAGCCAAGCAGCAGGTGGCCGCACTCAAAGCGCAGCAGGCCGACTGTGCCAGCCAGCTCTCCGACACCGAGAAACAGATCCGCGACATACTCCTCACCATACCCAACCTCCCCTGTGCTGCAGTGCCCCCGGGCACATCCGCAGCCGACAATGTGGTTGAGAAAACAGGCGGCAACATGCCCGACCTGCCCGCCGGTGCGCTCCCACACTGGGAACTCGCCAAGAAATACTGCCTGATCAACTTCGACCTCGGCGTGAAGATCTCCGGAGCCGTCTATACAGGCCGCGGAGCCCGGTTGCAGCGTGCCCTGATCCAATTCTTCCTCGACGAGGCCGCGGCAGCAGGCTATCTTGAGATCCAGCCCCCCTACGTGGTCAACGAGGCGTCGGGCTACGGCACCGGACAGCTACCCGACAAGGAGGGCCAGATGTACTACATCAACGAGGACAACCTCTATCTCATCCCCACCGCCGAGGTGCCTGTGACCAACCTCTACCGCGACGTCATCCTCACCGAAGCCGAGCTTCCGGTGATGAACTGCGCCTACTCGGCCTGCTTCCGCCGCGAAGCCGGAAGCTACGGCAAGGATGTGCGCGGCCTCAACCGCCTGCACCAGTTCGACAAAGTGGAGATAGTACGCATCGAGAAACCCGAAAACTCCTATGCCGCCCTCGAGCAGATGAAGGACCACGTGCAGTCGCTACTTGACAAGCTCGGCCTCCCCTGGCATATTCTGCGCCTCTGCGGCGGCGACATGAGCTTCACCTCCGCCATCACATTCGACTTTGAGGTGTATTCCGCAGCCCAGCAGCGCTGGCTTGAAGTATCGTCAGTGTCGAACTTCGAGACCTATCAGGCCAACCGCCTCCGCTGCCGCTACCGCACCCCCGACAAGAAAACGGCCCTCGTGCACACCCTCAACGGCTCCGCGCTCGCGCTGCCCCGCATCATGGCCGCACTGCTTGAAAACAACCAGACACCCGAAGGCATACGCATACCCGAGGTGCTCCAGAAATACACCGGATTCTCAATCATCGACTGAACCCATTCCCTATGAACATATCCTACAACTGGCTCAGAGAATACATCGACACCCCGCTGTCGCCCGCCGAAACGGCCGAGGCCCTCACATCCATAGGGCTTGAGACAGGCACCGTCGAAGAGGTGGAATCAGTGCGCGGAGGCCTCCGCGGGCTCGTGATAGGCAGGGTACTCACATGCACCGACCATCCCGACAGCGACCACCTGCACATCACCACCGTGGATCTCGGGCTCCCCGAACCCGTGCAGATAGTGTGCGGCGCGCCCAATGTGGCCGCCGGCCAGACCGTGGTGGTGGCCACCGTCGGCACCACCCTCTACGACGGCGACAAGGAATTCAAGATCAAGAAATCCAAGATCCGCGGCGTTGAGTCATTCGGAATGATCTGCGCCGAGGACGAGATAGGCATAGGCACCTCACACGACGGCATAATCGTCATCGCCGACGATGTGAAACCCGGCACACCGGCCGCCGAATATTACCGCCTCACCTCCGACTTCGTGCTTGAAGTCGACCTCACACCCAACCGCATCGACGCAGCCTCGCATTTCGGCGTGGCCCGCGACCTCGCCGCATGGAGCGGAGCCCACACGGAGCCGGTGGCGCTCAACCGCCCGTCGGTCGACAGCTTCCGTGTCGACCGCCCCGACGGCGCAGTAAGCGTCAGCCTCGACGCTCCGCAGGCATGCACACGCTATTCAGGCGTCACAGTGCGCGGCATCCGGGTGGCCGAAAGCCCCGAATGGCTCAAAACACGCCTCACAGCCATTGGCCAGCGCCCCATCAACAATATTGTCGACATCACCAACTACATCCTCCACGGCCTCGGCCAGCCCCTCCACTGCTTCGACGTGGCAAAGATGGAAGGGGAGCAGGTAGTGATCCGCACATGCCCCGCAGGCACAAAATTCACCACCCTCGACGGCGTGGAGCGCACACTCGATGCCGCCGACCTCATGATATGCGACTCCCGTCGCCCCATGTGCATGGCCGGCGTGTTCGGAGGGCTTGATTCTGGAGTCACCGACTCAACCGTCGACATCTTCATCGAAAGCGCCTGCTTCAACCCCACATCCGTGCGCCGCACAGCACGCCGCCACGGCCTGTCCACCGACTCGTCGTTCCGATTCGAACGCGGCACCGACCCCAACGCCACCATGTATGCCCTGCGTGTGGCAGCCCTGATGGTCAAGGAACTTGCCGGAGGCGAAATATGCGGCGAACCCGTCGACATATATCCCGCACCCGTGAAGCCGGCCCGTGTCGAGCTTACCTACAGCTATCTCAACTCCCTCGTGGGAAAGGAGATACCCGCCGACACCGTAAAAGCCATAGCGCGTTCGCTCGAAATGGAGACAGCGGCCGAGACCCCGGAGGGGCTGTCGCTGCTCATACCCACATATCGCGTCGACGTAACCCGTCCGTGCGATGTAGTGGAGGACATACTCCGCATCTACGGCTACAACAATGTCGAGATATCCACCACCGTGCACTCCTCGCTCCAGCACCGCACCCCCGTCGACCGCGGCCTCGCACTCTCCTCGCTGCTGTTCGACACCCTCGCGGCAATGGGATTCAACGAAATAATGAACAACTCCCTCACCGCAGCATCCTATTACGAGGGCAATCCCGTATATCCGGCCGATACATGCGTACGACTGCTCAACCCCCTGAGCGGCGACCTGAGCGTGATGCGCCGCACCCTCCTCTACGGCGGCCTCGAATCCATAGCCCACAACATCAACCGCCGTCTCCCCAACCTCATGTTTGCCGAGACCGGCAATGTCTATACATTCAACCCCTCGGCCCAGTCAACAGCCGAAACGCCACTCGCCCCATACTCCGAAGGCTCGCGCATAGCCCTCTGGATCACCGGCACCATCGGCGAATCCAACTGGCTGCGTCCGGCACCCGAATCAACCGTCTACGACCTAATATCAGTCGTAAACCGGCTTATGGACACCGCAGGCATACCCTCATCCGAGCTTAAATGGAGCCACACCGAATCGCCGTTGTTCAGCTCGGCCCTCACACTCTCCACCCGCTCCGGCAAGCTGCTCGGCACCGTGGGTATTCTGTCACGCCCGGTGCTCAAACCGTTTGAGATCAAGCAGCCTGTCTATTTTGCCGAGCTCGACCGCGACGCGCTCCTGCGCACAGCCCTGCGCAAGCAGATATCCTACACCCCGCTGCCCAAGACCCATCCCGTGAAGCGCGACCTCGCCCTGCTCGTCGATGCCGCCGTCACAATGCAGCAAATCACCGACATTGTTTATAAGGCCGACCGGCGACTGATCACCGACATAACCCTTTTCGACGTCTACGAAGGCTCCAACCTTCCCGCCGGAAAGAAATCCTATGCAGTGTCGCTCACACTCCAGGACACCGAGAAGACCCTCAACGACAAACAGATCGACTCCGTCATGAATCGTGTCATAGCTGCCGTCACAAAGGAGCTCGGCGCCACACTCCGATAAACCCGTACATTAATAATATTAATAAACAATAACCATAACCACACATCCGATATGGGAAGAGCGTTTGAATACCGCAAGGCTCGCAAACTGAAACGCTGGGGCAACATGTCCCGCACCTTTACCCGCATAGGAAAGGAAATCACCATAGCAGCCAAAGCCGGCGGATCCGATCCCGCCACCAATCCGCGTCTGCGCGCACTGATGCAGAACGCCAAAGCCGCCAACATGCCCAAGGACACCGTTGAGCGCGCCATCAAAAAAGCCACCGACAAGGACGCCGGCGACTACAAGGAAATCACCTACGAAGGCTACGGCCCCTTCGGCATAGCCATATTCGTGGAAGCCGCCACCGACAACAACACCCGCACCGTGGCCAACGTGCGATCCTACTTCAACAAACACGGCGGCTCGCTCGGCACTCAGGGCTCGCTGACCTTCCTCTTCGACCACAAATCCGTGTTCAAAATCAAACCCAAGGAAGGCGTATCGCTTGAAGACCTCGAACTCGAACTGATCGACTATGGCGTGGACGAACTCGAAAACGACGGCGACGAAATAGTGCTCTACGGCGCATTCGAGGAAAACGCCAACATCCAGAAATACCTTGAGGACAACGGCTTCGAAATCGTAAGCTCCGAATTCGAACGCATCCCCCACGAACTCAAGCCCGTCACACCCGAACAACGCGTGTCGCTCGACAAACTCCTTGAAAAACTCGAGGAGGACGAGGACGTACAGAACGTGTTCCACAACATGCTCGAGGACGACGAAGAAGAATAAATCCCAATCCGAAACCATAAATGAAAAAAAGCCTCCCACACCCCCGGGAGGCTTTTTTCATCACCCCCACACCCGCCGCCCGCGCCCGAATTAGCCAAAGTGCCCGCCAATTCCCACTGTCAGAATAGTCCGATTCAGTCCGAAAAGTCCGATTGCGTCCGCCCGCGCCACACCCCACCGCCGGCACCCGAATTGGCCAAAGTGCCCGCAAATTCCCACCGTCCGATTAAGTCCGATCCTGTCTGATCCCGTCCGATCACCCCGTCCCGTTAAACTTCCTTAAAACCACGGAAACCTGTTGCATAACACCATTCGCATCCCATACTTTAATAATTACTTGCCTACCTTTGCACACCGATCTGAAACAACACACAGACTGGCCTTACCATTCACATCTTTCAATCATTCAATTTCATTATCATGAAAAAAATTTACTTTGCTTTAGTATCTCTTATGATGTGCCTGTCAGCCTCTGCAACCGACTGGTTCATCTCCGGCAACTTCCAAGGCTGGAACCACGCCAGTGCAGATTACAAATTCACCGAAACATCTACCGGAGTATATACATTGCAGCTCCCTGTAAAGGCAGGCGCTCCTTCCGCAATCTCCGGCGAATTCCTCATTGTATCGGGTACAGTAGGCACCCCCGACTGGGATAACAAAATCGGCTCCAACGGCTCCAAAGTCCAGGAAGGCGTAGCCTACAAATACACTAATGGCGGCGACAACTTCCAGATGGACGGTTCAGTGGAAAACGCCACCATCACAATCGACACCAATGCCGGGACACTCCTCATTGCAGGCGAATCCCACGAAAATGAATACACCACCGTCTACCTCGTAGGCGATATGGGCGGCGGATGGAACGGCACCCGCACCGACTATCCCCTCACACTCAAAGAAGGCACCGAGGACACATGGACAGGAACTTTCAACTTCACCGCCGCCACATCCTACTTCAAATTCCTCGCCGGAGCCAATGAATACGGCCCCGAAGGATGGGCAGATTTAGCCGTTGAACTCAACACAGCCTATACCGCCGTACAAGGTTCCAGCAAATCATTCACCCTCCCCTCAGGCGAATACACCTTCACATATGTACTCCCCTACAACGGCGAAAGCGGCACACTCACCGTCACCGGTAAAGAAGTCGTGACCTATCCCGAAACACTCTATGTAATCGGCAACATCAACAACCTCGACTTCCTACCCAACAACCTCGAAGCCCTCACCACCGTGGGCGAAGGCCTCTATGAAGGTGAAGTGACATTCACCGGAACACTCGGCACCGGTTCAAGCTACTTCCAGTTCTGCACCTCAATGGGCGCCACAGACTCCGACTGGGCCGGCCTCGGCACACGCTACGGCGCTGAAGAAAGCGACCTCGACCCCACCGGCACCACCGTCAGCCTGACCTCCAACGACTACTCATGGAAAGTAGCCGACGGCAAATACAAACTTGAAGTAAGCCTCGTCGACAAGACCCTCACAGTAACCGCTGTTGACGATCCCACACCCGTTCCCGATCAGGCTTCCGCAACATTCAAATTCTCCACATTCGATGAAATGGCAGCCGAATTCCCCGGACTCCCTGCTATTGACGCTTGGTCAAAAGACAACACCAACAAATGCTTCAATGTCGGTGGCCATGAGTTCACCAAAAACGGAATAACCATGACCATTACCGTTCCCGTATCAGCCCAGGAAAATCAGCAGCCCCGCTTCTATTACGCATCATCAAGCGAGCTCTACAACCTCCGCATATCCAAAGTAGGCACAATGACAATAACCGCACCTGCCGACATGGAACTTGCCAAAGTTGTGATCACCTCCAACGCCACCAACAAAAAGAACTACAATGGCCTCACAGTAGCCACCGAGAATGCCGGATCGTTCACTGCAAACGAAACCGACAAGACCATGACATGGGAAAAACCCGCCAACGGCAACACCTCTTTCTCATCAATCGCTGTCACCTCTCCCAATGGCACCAGCCAGATAGCAGGCGTGACCATCGAAGCAAAAAAAATCTCCACCGGCATCGAGAACATAGCTGTTGACAACGACGAAAACGCTCCCGTTGAATACTTCAACCTTCAGGGCGTGAAAGTGGCCGATCCCTCCAACGGCATCTACATCCGCCGTCAGGGCAACAAAGCCACCAAAGTTCTCGTAAAATAATTTCGAGCCACATACCACAAAAAAAAGAGGAGCCACATGAGGCCCCTCTTTTTGTTTATCACCAACCGGAAATTAGGGATTCGAGATCGGGCATTAGCCCTCAAGCCGCCGGCTGCGCCACCTAACCGCCCGCGCCCGAATCAGCCAAAGTGCCCGCCAATTCCCGCCGTCAGAATAGTCCGATTCAGTCCGAATTGTCCGATAACGTCAGCCAAAGCCTCCGCCAAAGCCTAACTATCAATCAGCTCCCCTATCAGAGTAGCCGATGTAGAAGCCTTTATCTCGGCCCTGACAAAATCCCCCGGCCGGAAACCGCCACGGGGAATCACCACAGTCTTGTTGCGCGAGTCACGCCCCACCCATTGCTGCGTGGAACGCTTCGACACCCCCTCCACGAGCACTTCTACACGGCGCCCCACATCGGCCGCGTTCGACGCCGCCGACAGCTCGTTCTGCAAAGCAATCATACGGTTAAGCCGATCTATCTTCACAGCCTCAGGCACATTGTCGGGCATAACGCGCGACGCCAATGTACCCGGGCGCTCCGAATACTTGAACATAAACGCCGAATCAAACCGAGCCTCGCGCATCAGATCTAACGTAAGCTGAAAATCCTCCTCCGTCTCGCCGTGGAAACCCGTAAACAGGTCTGTGGTCACCGAGCAGTCCGGAATAATGCGGCGAATGGCCTCCACGCGGTCCATATACCACTCGCGCGTATACTTGCGGTTCATGGCCTTCAGCACCGCATTGCTACCCGACTGCACAGGCAGATGAATGTGCCGGGCCACATTTGCCCGCGAAGCTATCACCTCCAATATACTGTCCGTCATATCCTTGGGGTGCGACGTGGTGAATCTCACCCGCATATCCGGCGCCGCGTCGGCCACCATGGCCAGCAGCCCGTCGAAGCCGAGCGGCGAGCCGTCCGCGCGGGCCGCGCGGTAGCTGTTGACATTCTGCCCCAGAAGAGTCACCTCCCGGTAGCCCTTGGCCCGCAGGTCGGCAAGCTCGTTCAGGATGCTCTGCGGCTCACGCGAACGCTCGCGGCCCCGGGTATACGGCACAATGCAATAGGAACAGAAATTGTTGCATCCGCGCATAATCGAGATGAAGCCCCCCACCTTGGTGGAAGCTATGCGCGACGGAATCACATCGCGGTAAGTCTCCGTAGTGGACAGCTCCACATTCACAGCCGGCTCCCCGCGCTCAGCCGAAGCGAACAGCGCCGGAAGATCCAGATACGCATCCGGACCGGCCACAATATCCACCCCGTGGCGCGTCACAAGCTCCTCGCGCACACGCTCGGCCATACAGCCTATCACGCCGAGAATCAGCCGTCCGTGGCGCTTGCGCCTCATGGCAGCCAGCGCCTGGAGCCGCGCCACGATCTTCTGCTCCGCATTGTCACGTATCGAACACGTGTTGAGCAGAATGGCGTCAGCCTCCTCGGCCGAATCAGCCATACTGTAGCCCGCCATCTCCATAACGGCGGCCACAACCTCACTGTCGGCCACATTCATCTGGCAGCCGTAAGTCTCTATGAAAAGTTTCTTCTGCGAAACGGAATCCATCATATTTTTTAGCAAAGGAAAATTTTGGTGATATTGCTCGTTTTGATTATATTTGCGCAAAATTACAAAATTTCCATAATACCGAGAATCGACACAACTATTTAATTCAATCCATCCAAATCCTTAATTGAACCCATGGCATACTCCTTTATCTCCGCACAGGAAGCTGCGGAGCACATCCACAACGGTGAGACATTAGGACTTTCGGGCTTCACAGCCTGCGGCACACCCAAAGTAGTGCCCAAAGCCATAGCCGACAAAGCCATACGCGAGCATGAGGCCGGACGCCCCTTCAAGATCAACCTCTACACAGGCGCATCCACCAGCGACCACGTCGACGGCGAGCTTGCCCGCGCCAACGCCATATACCGCCGCACCCCCTACCAGAGCTGCCCCGACATGCGCAAGCGCGTCAACGATCATGACACAAGCTACTTTGACGTACACCTGTCAGTCCTCGCACAGCGCCTCCGCTACGGCTTCTACGGCCCCATCGACGTGGCCGTGATCGAGGCCGCCGACATCACACCCGACGGCAAGATACTCCTCGGCACAGGCATGGGAATGACCCCCACAGTGGCGCAGATGGCCAAAAAGATCATCATTGAGCTTAACGACCGCATACCCACCACCCTCAAGGGCCTCCACGACATATATCAGCCCGCCGATCCCCCCTACCGCCGCGAGATACCCATCTACCGCGCCAGCGACCGCATAGGCGAGACCCTCCTTCAGGTCGATCCAGCCAAAGTGGTGGGCATAGTGCGCACATCCGAATACGACGGCGTACACGCCTTCACCGCCCCCGACGAAGTCACCTCGCGCATAGGAGCCAACGTGTGCGGCTTCCTCATAGGCGAGCTCCGCGCCGGACGCATCCCCTCCTCATTCCTCCCCATGCAGTCAGGCGTAGGCAACGTGGCCAACGCAGTGCTGTTCGGCCTCGGCGAGAGCAAGGAAATACCCCAGTTCGAGATGTACACCGAAGTAATCCAGGACGCCGTAGTCGAACTCATGCGTCAAGGCAAATGCAAATTCGCCAGCACATGCGCCATGTCGTTCTCCGACGAGACCATGCACGGCGTCTATGCCGACATGGACTTCTTCCACGACAAGATACTCCTGCGCCCCGGCGAAATCTCCAACTCCCCCGAAATCGTGCGCCGACTCGGACTCATAACCATGAACACCGCCCTTGAGGCCGACATATTCGGCAACATCAACTCCACACACGTGGCCGGCACAAAGATGATGAACGGCATAGGCGGCTCAGGCGACTTCACCCGCAACGCCTACCTCTCCATCTTCTCATGCCCGTCCATCACCAAAGGCGGCCTGATAAGCAACATCGTGCCCATGGTGTCGCACGTCGACCACTCCGAGCACTCCGTCGACGTATTCATCACCGACCAGGGCGTGGCCGACCTCCGCGGCAAAGATCCCGTACAGCGCGCCGAAGCCATCATCGAGAACTGCGTCAACCCCCTCTACAAGGAAATGCTCCGCGACTATCTGCGCCTCGGACGCAAAGGCCACACACCCCACAACCTCAAAGCCGCATTTGCCATGCACGAGGCCCTTGTGGAAACAGGCGACATGAAAAACGTCGACTGGGCCCGCTACATGTAATCCCTCCCGTTACCCGCATAACACCACGAGGGCGCCCCGCACAATCCGGAGCGCCCTCATTCCATTTATTAATACTGTCAGAAAAGCCAGAATCTCAGTGCAGTCAGTGCGGCAAGCACCACTGTCCCGACAATCAGTCGCACATTCCACCGCCTCAGATATTCAGTATATCCCAGCCTTCTGGACCACACATATATGTAGACCGAACAAACCACCAACACAGTTATTGTCGGCACAAACCACAGCCAGAATTCAATCCCGTCAAAGAAAAACAGAACTCCCACACCGTAAACAATAAGAGCCATATTCGTCAACCATACCAACAGCTTACGCCGGGGTATCCCTTCAGGTATTTCCATCAATTCCATATCTATGACATTAAATTTAAGGTGAAACAATAAGATAACACTCACCCCAAAGATAACACAAAGAATCAATTTTTCCAAACAAACATAAACATTTTTCCGGATTATTTCTCCAAACCAACAATATCTACATCGAACATCCCAGCCAGTCCGATCACAGTAATAATTCCCAATTCCTCCCTCCCAATTTCTAATTCCCCACCACTCCCCACACTTTTCCTGTCATTATGCAATCAACCCCACCCTCCAAGCACCCATAATTTAATAAAATTATATTTTTATGTTCATTTGTTTGCATTTATGATTCTAACACTTTATCTTTGGCTGCAAGAAACTTTTGTATAAACCAAATTTCACAGTATGAAAAACAGGATTCTACTTCCCATGCTTGCAGCAGCCGTAATATCGGCCGGTGCAGCCACCCCGGCCAAGAAGCTTCAGGCCGGCACGGATCAGCAACCCTCCGTCAAGACCGCCACAACGGTCCTGACACCTGCCGCCAAAGCCCCCAAAGGCACAGCGGCATGGCCCAAAGCCCGGCGCGTCAACAAAAACGCCAACCCGTTCCTCAAATCAAGGAACACAGTGACCTACCGCCCGCAGCGCACAGCTCCCGGCCCTTACCGAGCAGCTTCCACACTGCCCGCCAACGCTGTAATTTCCTACTCCGACACCTGGACACAGGAAAACTCGCCCATCGGACTCTATTCCATCCCCACATCCGGATCAGTAGCCGCATTCACTCCCATCTTCATCAACGAGGACTTCTCCGGCAATCTCGGAGTAGTGCCATTCGACGGCAAGATGCTCAGCCTCTATCAGTATGAAATGTTCGGAATGACCATCACCTACCTGTCCATCATCGATCTCTCCACCGGCGAGACCATCGACAGCGGAATGATCGACAATCCCACATGGTCAGCCTTCGACCTCACCTACGATGAGACAACAGGTCGCGCCTACGGAGCATTCGGCAACCTCGAGACCGGAGCCACATTCTTCGGCACCATGGATCCTGAAAACCTTCAGGTAACACCTGTCAAGACCTATACCGACGGCACCACTCTCACCGGCACCGGTATCGCTGCCGACGGCACAATGTATGCAATGGACGCCGCAGGCAACTTCTACACCGTAAACAAAGCCACCGGCGACCTTACACTCGTAAAAGCCACCGGTATTGTCACACAGTACATCACCACCGGCACATTCGACAACCGCACAGGCCGTTTCTACTATGCCTCCTCACTGGATCAAGGCTCCGCCTTCTATGCCATAGACACCGCCGGCAACGCCACTAAGGTATATGACATGCCCGACGAAGAGCAGCTCAACGGCATGTTCATGCCCGCGCCCGCTGCAGCCGACAAGGCTCCCGCTGCCGTAGACGACCTCACCGTCACATTCCCCAGCGACGCCCTTTCAGGCACAGTGGCATTCCCCCTCCCCTCCACCCTCTACGACGGCACAGCCGCCACAGGTGAAATGACATGGACCGTGACCGCCAACGACTCACAGGTAGCCACAGGCTCCGCACAGGCCGGAACAGCCGTATCCGCCCCCGTCACCCTGACCGAAAGCGGCACCTACACATTCACCGTCACGGCCTCCAACGCCACCGGCACCGGGCCGAAAACCAAAACCACACTCTATGTGGGCACCGACACACCCATGGCCGCTACCGGCGTGGGCCTCGTCTACACCGGCGGCACAGCCACCCTGACATGGACTGCCCCCACCGAAGGCGAAAACGGAGCCACACTCGACCCCGCATCGCTCGCCTACCGCATCACACGCCATCCCGGCGATGTGGTTGTGGCGGCTTCCCACACCTCCACCACCTTCACCGAAGCGTATCCCGAACCTGAACAGGGCCTGGAAGCCCTCTCCTACACCGTGGAAACGCTCTACAAAGGCCAGACCTCCGACGCCGTACGCTCCAACAGCGTGGTACTCGGCACAGCAACACCGCCGTTTGCAACAGGATTCGACACCAAGGACGATTTCGCCATGTTCAGCGTGGTTGACAACAACGGCGACGGACGCACATGGGAGTTCGCCAACTCACAGGCCCGCTACATCTATTCGGGAGCCAACAATGCCGACGACTACCTAATCACCCCCGCCATCAGGCTTCAGGCCGGCAAAAACTACATCCTGTCGTTCGACACCTACGGCTACAGCAAGAACTTCCCCGAACGTGTGGCAGCCTATCTCGGCACAGCCCCCACAGCCGCAGCCATGACTACATGCCTCGTGACCCCCACGGATATCGCCAACGACATCGATTCGCCCGAGCATATCTCAGTAGCGTTCTCGCCCGAGACCGACGGCACATACTACATCGGCATAAAGGCATGCTCCGATGCTGACGCATTCTACCTTTATGTCGACAACTTCTCGCTCTCCGCACCCCTCGACAACGCCGCTCCCGCAGCCGTTACCGGACTCACCGTCACCCCCGACCCGGCAGGTGCCGCCAAAGCTACAGTAAGCTTTACCGCACCCTCTAAGAACATGGGAGGCGGCACCCTCACCTCGCTTGACAAAGTCGAGATCTACCGCGAGGGCTCCGAACAGCCTGTAGCAACCCTCAATCCTGCCATAGGCGCGGCAGCATCGTGGACCGATGAAAACGCTCCCGCCGGCACCGTGACCTACACCGTGATTCCGTCAAACGCTTCCGGAGCCGGCCTTTCCGCCACAGCCACAGCCTACATAGGCTTCGACGTACCGGCCACCCCCGCCTCTTTTAAAGCCGCTTCAGGAGCCGACTTCGGCGAAGTTGTGTTCACCTGGGATCCCGTCACTGCCGATGTCAACGGACTCCCCCTCCCCGCAGGAGCCGTAACCTACACCATAGTCCGGATAGAGGATGACAACTCGCAGACTACCATTGCCGAGGATATCACCGCCAACACCTTCACCCACCGCGAATGCGCGGCCGATGCAGAGCAGAAGCTCGTGCAATATGCCCTGTTCCCCGCCACCACCGCAGGCTTTGGCAAGGGCATTGGCTCGGGAGTAGTGCCCGTAGGCGCACCCTACACCCTGCCATTCTTCGAATCATTCGCCGATGCCGGGCTATCCCACGACTTCGCCATAGGCGGCATGGCCACACCCTCCGTTATAGATGACACCCACTACAGCGATGTCAAGTCATCCGATGGTGACAACGGATTCTTCGAAGCCAGAGCCACGGCAGCCGGCCAGACATTCGACCTGCTATCCTCACGCATTGACCTCGGACAGGCCACCGCCCCCGAACTCTCGTTCTACTACTTTGGACTCGGCTCCGAGGATCAGAACACCCTTGAAGTGCTCATCGACGCCGGCGAAGGCTTCGTACGCGCGGAATCGGTATTCGCCCTGTCCAACGGCGTAGAGGATCAGTGGAACCGCATCACAGTGCCGCTCGCCGCATTCAAAGGCAAAGCTATCCGCTTCCAACTGCACATTGTGTTCAACAACTATGCGGGCGTGCTCCTCGACTGCTTCACCATCGACCAGCCTATCGACCACAACCTCGCCGCCGGCACCATCACCGCCCCGGCAAACGTCAAGGCCGGCGACCCCGTTGAGGTAAGTCTCAAAGTCAGCAACTTCGGCGCCAACGCCGCCGACAGCTACACCGTCGACTTCTTCTGCGGCGCCGACAAATTCGCAACAGTCACCGGCCCGGCACTCGCCACAGGCGCTTCAGCGGTTGTAAAGGCTGAATACCCCACTAACATAGCCACACCGGAGACACTTGAATTCCATGCCATCGTCAACTATTCCGCCGATGGAAACATGGCCGACAACACCTCCGAATCCGTAACCGTAAAGGTCACCAAACCCAACCATCCCACACCCACCGCACTTGAAGCCAACGTAAGCGAAAGCGGCGTGAATCTGACATGGACGGCACCCGACCTCACACCCGGAGCACCTACCCGCGTCACCGAGGACTTCGAGTCATGCGAGTCATTCGCCATAGGCTCGGCCGCCGGATGGACATTCATTGACCTTGACGGAGCCGGAGTAGGCGGCTTCCAGGGCATTGACATACCCAATGTACCCACCGAGGAAACAGCGTCGTTCTTCGTGTTCGACAACTCCGACACCAACACATTCAATCAATATTTCGCCGCTCATTCAGGCAACAAGTACCTTGCGGCACTGTTCAACTATGCCGGCGAACAGAACGACGACTGGGCCATCTCACCCGAACTTACCGGCACAGCCCAGACAATATCGTTCTTCGCCCGCTCCTACAACGATCAATATCCCGATGCGTTCGAAGTGCTTTACTCCACCGGATCCATGGATCCCGCCGACTTCAATTCACTCGGCACTGTCAACGCCGTACCCGGAGCATGGACAGAGTACAGCTACGATCTCCCCGAAGGAGCCAAGCGTTTCGCCATACGCTTCATAGCAACTGATTCGTTTATGCTCATGGTCGATGACATCACATTCACCGTAGCAGGCGGCGACTTCTCCGGCTACACCCTCGAGGGCTACAATGTGTACTGCGACGGAGTCAAGCTCAACGGCACACCCGTCACATCCACTGCCTACCTCCATGCCGACCCGACCGAGGGCCCGCACACCTACCGAGTGACAGCCGTCTACACCGCCCAGGGCGAATCGGCTCCCACTGCCCCCGTCACCGTCGACCTCTCGGCCCTTGACAACGTAATGGCCTCGGCCATCGACGTACGCGCCGACCATGGAGCCATTCTCGTAACAGCTCCCGACGGTACAGCCGTCACAGTAGCCGACATGGCCGGACGCATCCTGCACTCCGGCGCCGGCAGCTGCCGCGTGGAAGTGGCCTCAGGTGCCGTCTATGCCGTCAAGGCAGGCCGCAAGGCATTCAAGATAGCCGTTAAATAAACCTTGTTTCATAAGCGGGGGCCAAAACCCCTCCCGGTCCCGGAGTCCCGCACTCCGGGACCTTTTTTATCCCCCATCGGATAATTCCTAATTCCTAATTTATCCATATCTTTGCATATTGCAACACAACACTCTATATGGATTCAATCACCAAAATATTCAAGATAGGCCGCGGACCGTCAAGTTCCCACACAATGGGCCCGCGCGCGGCAGCCCTGCGTTTCATGGAGGCACTTCCCGAAGGCCCCCTCAGCTTCGAAGTCACCCTCTACGGCTCCCTCGCCGCCACAGGCCGCGGCCACATGACCGATACCGCCATCATCGAAGAACTATCGCCACGCGGCAAGACATCCATAATTTGGCGCCCCGACACATTCCTGCCCGCCCATCCCAACGGCATGCGCTTCCGTGCCCTCGCGCCCGACGGCAGCGGGATCCTTTCGCAGACATGGTACTCCGTGGGCGGAGGCGACATAATTGCTGAAGGCGAGCAGCGCGGCCCGGCACGCAACATCTACCCCATGTCAACCATAGCCGAGATACAGAAATGGACCGACGAGACCGGAGGCTCGTTCTGGGAGTTCGTCGACCGCTGGGAAGGTTCCGGCGTATGGGACTATCTCCGCCGCGTGTGGCAAGTGATGAAAGCCGCCGTGGAGCGGGGCATAGAAGCCGAAGGCGTGCTGCCCGGCGGACTCGGGGTGCGCCGCAAGGCAGTGAGCTACTATGTCAATGCCGCCGGACACAACACATCGCTCAAAAGCCGCGGACTCGTCTATGCCTATGCCCTCGCGGTGTCGGAGGAAAACGCCGCCGGCGGCGAGATTGTCACAGCCCCCACATGCGGATCATGCGGCATAGTGCCCGCCGTGCTCTACCACCTCCACACCTCAAAGGGCTTCAGCGAGACCCGCATACTCCACGCACTCGCCACAGCCGGACTGTTCGGCAACGTGGTCAAGACCAATGCCTCCATATCCGGCGCCGAAGTAGGGTGCCAGGGCGAGGTGGGAGTGGCATGCGCCATGGCCGCCGCTGCCGCATCGCAGCTCTTCGGAGGCACCCCGGCACAGATAGAATACTCAGCCGAGATGGGACTCGAGCATCACCTCGGCCTCACATGCGACCCCGTGTGCGGCCTCGTCCAGATCCCCTGCATCGAACGCAACGCCTATGCCGCCGCACGAGCCCTCGACTCCAACCTCTACGCCTCGTTCTCCGACGGACGCCACTCCGTGTCGTTCGACCGCGTTGTCGACGTCATGAAACGCACCGGCCACGACATACCCAGCCTCTACAAGGAAACATCGCGCGGCGGACTCGCCCTGATGTGATAAATTTGAATATCCGCTAAAGTGTGAGTAACTTTGCAGCGATGAACCGCAACTACATTATCACGTGCGCCGCACTCCTCGCAGCAGCTGCAATGACCCACAGCTGCAACACAGCCGGATGCACCGACAATCAGAACTCCATCCCCCTGGCCGGATTCTATCTCGCATCCACAGGCGAGGCCGTGGCCGTGGACTCGCTGGAAGTATGGGGCGTGGGCGCTCCCGGCGACTCAGCGCTCTACAGTCCGGGCGACCCCCTGTCGCAGATCTACCTGCCCCTGCGTTCCACCGCCGCGTCCACATCCTTCTGCTTCCATTACACAATGAAGCTCCTCAGCGATCCGGCCTTCAACGACACCATAACCCTCACCTACACCTCCACACCCTACTTCGCATCCGAAGAGTGCGGGGCCATGTACCGCTACACCATCACCGGGCTCACCCATACATCACATCTCATCTCCTCCGTGGAAGTGACCGACTCCATCATAACCAACACTGACCGCCAACGCCTGAAAATCTATTTCCGATGAAGCAGTCAGCACGCATAACCATTCTTGCGGCCCTCCTCGCAGCCCTCGTAACCATCTGCGCCGGAGCACAGCGCCGCATCACACCCGTAGGAGCGCCGCAGGTGCCTGTGGCCGTGCGCGACACCCTCTCCACCCGGCCCGACGCACTGCCCGCACCCTCCGACAGCGCCGCGCTCGACTCCGCCACCCACCGCGTGCCCAAAATGATCTATCCGCTTTTCCATGCCGTAACCATAGGCGCCGACATATGGGACCCCGTGATGCGCATCTTCGGCCAGCATTACGGCGGCGCCTCGCTGTGGGCCGAACTGAGCCTCCACAACCGCTACAACCCCGTCGTGGAATTCGGCCTGTCATCAGCTTCCGACCAGCCCTCCGGATCCAATTTCCGGTTCACCTCCCCCCTCGCGCCATACTTCAAGATCGGAGCAAACTACAATTTCCTCTACAACTCCAACCCGGCCTACCAGATACTTGCCGGCGCACGCTACGGCCTCACCCGCTTCTCCTACAAAGTCACCGACATAACCCTTGACGAAGGTTACTGGGACGATCCGTCACACTTCTCCATACCGTCACAAACCGTCACCACAGGCTACGTGGAAGTGCTCCTGCAGCTCAAAGTGACACTCATAAAGAACTTCGCCATGGGATGGGGCATCAAATGGCACAACATAATCCACTCCTCACGGGCCCCCTACGGCGCCGCCATGACAGTGCCCGGATTCGGCAAACGGGGATCCTCATTCACCGGCTCCATATCGCTTATGTACACCCTGCCCCTGAACCGCAAGGCACCTCCGGCGGTTATTGAATAATATATCGCTATAGTATTATCTCATGAAAAAAATCGTAATCATAGGCGCCTCCTCCGGTCTCGGACGCCGGATGGCACTCGACTTCGCCCGGGTCGGTTGCCGCGTGGGCCTCGCGGCGCGCCGCGAAGAGCCCCTCAGGGAAATCAAATCCCTCTATCCCGCATCAGTGGCATACCGCACCATCGACATAACCGATCCTGATGCCCCCGCACGCTTCTGCAACCTCATCGAGGACATCGACGGAATGGACATACTCGTCATGGCGGCAGGAGTCTACAACGATTCCGCCGACATCGACAACACCCTCACCTCCTCATCGCTTGCTGTCAACGTCACCGGATGGGCCCGCATCGTCAATGAAGCCATGCGCTACTTCCGCGACACAGCCAACGGCCCCGTGCCCGGACGCATAGCAGCCATAACATCAGTGGCAGGAGTGCGCGGACTCGCCATGGCACCCGCCTACAGCGCCGCCAAAGCATTCCAGCAGCGCTACCTTGAAGCATTGAGGCAGCTCGCCCACCTGCACCACATCAACGTGCGCATAACCGACATACGCCCCGGATTCATCCGCACACCGCTGCTTGACCCGGACAAATCCTACCCCATGTCCATGTCGGTGGACTATGCCGCCCCACTCATCGAAAAAGCCGTGCTCAAGGGACGCCGCGTCGAATACATCGACTCCCGCTGGGGACTGGTGGCCCGGCTCGAACGGCTCATACCCCCATGCCTGTGGGACCATCTCGTACTCACCGTGTCGTGACCCGCCATATAATTTATTCATCATAACCCTACAAAACCCACCATTATGACTATTCTGAAATCAGGCAAGAAAATAGGCTTATGCAGCGACCATGCAGGCTATGACATGAAAGTGGCCATAGAGAAACATCTCGTGGAACTCGGCATATCCTATATGGACTTCGGCACCGACAGCACCGACAGCTGCGACTATCCCGACTACGCCCACCCGTGCGCCGCAGCCGTGGAAAGCGGCGTGTGCTATCCCGGTATCGCAATATGCGGCTCAGGCAACGGAATAGCAATGACCCTCAACAAACATCAGGGAATACGCGCCGCCCTGTGCTGGACAGCCGAACTCGCAGCCCTGGCCCGGCGCCACAACGACGCCAATGTCCTCGTGCTCCCCGGCCGGTTCATCCCCGTGGAGACAGCAATGGCCATAGTCGACACATTCCTCTCCACCCCGTTCGAGGGCGGACGTCACGAACGCCGGGTGGCCAAAATCCCCTGCACACCTACCCCCGTGTGCTGATCCGGCAACATGACATAACATCCTCGGTGCGGGTTAAATTTTCACAATTCAGCCCGCATCGAGGTTAATCATTCTTAAATACATCCTTTATACCCTGCATTTACCTCACAAAAATTGTGAAATCCGGCAGATTTCACTATATTTGCACCGTTATTTCGTAACAACGTCACCGGAGGGGGCTGAAGCCTTCTCTTTTTGTTTATATACACAGCAATGATCGACAAATCCATAGTCACAGCCACAGTGGAAAAGGCAATAGAAGGCACACCCGCCTTCCTCGTCGACGTTACAGTCACACCCGCCAATTCCATAACTGTGGAGATCGACAGTCCCGCAGGAGTCGATATAGACACCTGCGCCGCCATAACACGCGCCATCGAGGCCGCACTCGACCGCGACATAGAAGACTACGACCTCGAAGTAGGGTCAGCAGGACTCACATCCCCCTTCAAGGTTCACCGCCAGTATCTCAAGAACATAGGCCGTGAAGTGGAAGTGTTCGCCACCGGCAACCGCCGGCTCCGCGGCCGGCTCACCGAAGCTACCGATGACACATTCACCATTCTCGTGTCGCAGAAAGTCCGCCCCGAAGGAAAGAAACGTCCCGAAATAGTAGAGACACCCGTCACAATACCATACGCCGAAGCCACGAAAGTGACATGCGTGCTTAATTTCAAATAACCGTAACCGTTACTCATAACATACCGATATGGCCAGAAAAGAGGAAGCTCCCAACATGGTGGAGCGTTTTGCCGAGTTTAAAGAACTCAAGAACATCGACAAAGCCACGATGATAAGCGTGCTCGAGGAGTCTTTCCGCAACGTGCTCGCAAAAATGTTCGGCACCGACGAGAATCTTGACGTCATAATGAACCCCGACAAGGGCGACGTCCAGATATTCCAGAACCTTGAAGTGGTTCCCGACGGTGAAGTCACCGACCCCAACACCCAGATAAGCCTTTCCGACGCACGCGCCGACCAGGATCCTGACGCCGAGATAGGCGAGGACCACACCAAGGAGATCTTCTTCGCCGACTTCGGACGCCGCGCCATCCTCAACCTCCGCCAGACCCTCCAGTCAAAGATCCTCGACCTTCAGAAAGAAGCCATATACTCCAAATTCAAGGAACTCGAAGGCGAACTCGTAAGCGGCGAAGTGTACCAGACATGGTCACGCGAGACACTCCTTCTCGACGACGACAAAAACGAGCTCCTCCTACCCAAGAACGAATCCATACCC
>URII01000016.1 GCA_900547825.1 uncultured Porphyromonadaceae bacterium | reverse complement strand
ATCCTATGTCCGACGTGGAACACCTTACATTCGGCAAAACCGAAGTATCCGGTATCGATAATGTGGCAGCCCCTGAAAATTCCGTGGCATTTGCTATTGGAGGAGGCCGTCTTGAATGTTCCGGTATGGCAGCAGGTACGCGCCTTGATGTATTTACCATCGACGGCCGTATGGCTGCATCCTCTGTGGCTTCCGCGGCAGGTGAAGCATCTGTGGACATATCACAGCTTCCCTCAGGAGTATATATAGCTTCCGGAGCGGGTAAATCATTCAAATTTATCAAATAACCATAAGTCATTACACGATGAAAAAATATATATTGCCTGTAATCACCCTTGCGCTGGCATCAGCCTTACAGGCTCAGGTTACCCATAATCTTGTGGTGGAGGATCTTGAGGGCAACAAAACCACATTTCCTGCTGCAAATGTGGCTAAAGTGGAATTCCAGGAAATGCCCTCCTATATTACGGCTCCATACATGCTCAGTGCCGTATATTCCTCATCCGACAATCTCGGAACATATGAAGTGCAGTTTGCTACGGATGAACCCGACATATCAGGCGATCCTTCCACCATAGGAGGCATCCAGATACTTATGTCTTTTACCGCTCCTAAGAGTGTCGAGGCCATCCGTGCCGTGCTTCCCGCCGGTATGTATAAGGCCGGTGCCGGAGGTGCGTTTACATTCAGTCCCGAACAGTCGGCATGCTGGGTGCGTGTAGCCGAAGGAAGCGAGGGAGTGTCTGTGCTTCCCGTCATAGGTGGCGCTGTTGATGTGCGCCACACTGGCGAAGGGTACGATATCCGCATGGAGCTTCTCACCCTTGACGGTTCATCTGTCAATGTATCCTATGAAGGAGCCATCACATTCAGTCTCGGAAGTTCGGAATACCAGCCTTTCACAGAGGCTCAGGACGTGACCATGGACGGTTTGCAGGGACGCTTCTATGGCAATTGGTTTTATCCTTTCTCTGATGACGCCACCCTCCAGTGCTATAATGGAACATTCACGGCTGAGGGCGCACAGATCGACGGTTACTGGCTGAATCTCTCGCTTTATATGCCTAAATGTGAGAATCCCATGGATCCGGCAGTGAAGCTTGTTGACGGAGTATATAATATAGAGAACCGTGATATGCCCCGCAACAACACTTATCTTCCGTTCACATACAGCCATGGGTCACTTATTGAATTTTATGGGGAGGAGTATCCCTCAGGCACTTATCTTATTCACACCGGCGCCGACGGCACCAGAAAGATCGGTTATATCAGCTCTGGCACTGTCACTATATCGGATCAGGGACGGTCATTGACACTTGAAGGCCTTACCGAACAAGGGGTAAGCATAAAGTGTAGGTTTACCGGTACCCCAAATGTCCATAATTACTGCGACAACAACAAAACAGAGCCTGAACGCCCATGGTCATCTATCGATAAGGATGTCAATCTCTCGTTCATTCCCGCTACCATAGGATTCTTCTATCAGGACGATGAAATAGTGCCGGGCCTCACCACCTGGACCATGCAGATTCAGGATCCCGAAGCCAAGGCCGGCGATTATATGATGCTCTCCATACTTGGCCCTTCCGAGTTTGCCGACGGCACTTATAATGTGGCTACAGCATTCGACAGCATGACCGCTTTCCCCGGCTGGATGACATATTCCGGCGATATGATACATAGCTGGTATGGTGACCTTTCGTCGCAGGATGATGAAGGTTATGCGTCCGACTTCGTATGTATAACCTCCGGTACATTCACCGTAACAACCATTGACGAGGCCACATTTACACGTAAGGTAACATTTGACCTTACCGGTGATAATGGTCATAAGGTGGTTGGCGAATATAACGGAGTGCTCATCGACGCCACTGATCTGTTGAATCAGATGCCCGCCAAGAAAGGGCTGCGCGCACGCATACCCCGCCGCTGAGCATACACTCACACTATATAAAAATGAGGACGCATAGAAATGTGTGTCCTCATTTTTATATTTGCATTTGTTTGCGCTCTATCCATTTGAATAAGGGAAAGATAGGTAAATTCTATACAAAATGGTTAATATAGCTTAATTGCATCAGGCGTGTCGGTTTGGATTGCTACATTTGTATTGCGATCTTGCTATTAGCATAAAACATATTTCTGTGTATGCCTAATAATTTGTGTCATCAGGGAAATATAATGCATGAAACTACACAATAAGCAATCTGTAACTTATATCTTATGAACAAATCATTATTATTGCCTCTGGCGTTGCTTTGTGCTGTACCCGCAGTTGGTGCGGCACCCTCGCCGGTGAAAGTGAAAGCTCATCAGGTGACTGGTACAGCCCCTCTTTCGCCATTGAAAACCTACAGTGTGATTAACCCTGTTGCTGCCACTGCATCAGGACGCCTTGATGAATCGTTCGAACGCCCCGACAAAACTTTTCCTGAAGGTTGGGAAACTCAGCTTGAAAACGATAACGACTGGATGATCTATGCTCCCGGTATGATGGGCATCGGTGTTCCCGACGGCGTTTATGCCGCCATGGGCACTTGCCTTGCCCTTCATGACGCCTCATGGCTCACATCACCCTCGTTTACTGTAAATGAAGGCGAGCAGCTCATGTTCTCCCTTTATTTTGATGTGCGCGCCCTTTATGAATGGACTACCACCGGCGATGACAAGAATATCGACGAGGAGGACGGTCTCATCCTCAACCGCGTAAATGCCGAGAACATGAAGATCTGCGTCTCCGTTGACGGCGGCGAATGGATTGTGCTCAAAGATCTTTGGGATGAATATGGAAAGTTGGGTTATTATACCATACTTGATGATTATCCCACACCTGAGTTCCGGGAATTTGTGATACCTCTCGGTGAGTATGCAGGCAAGAACGTACGCCTCGGTTTCTGTCATTCCTATACCAGCGAAAAGGGGGGGCACGGAATGTTCCTTGATGTTGTCAAGGTGGCTCTTCCTCCTGTGAAAGCCTCTTACAGCCTGCCGTCCGGATCAATGTTCTATGGCATGACAAATGATCTTCAGGCTATGCCCTCATGGGCGCTTATGCCTTATTATACCGACCTTACATTTGTCAACAACACTCCGGAGGACGCCTCATGGAACTGGTCATACAGCGCATTGGCCGGCAGCGGTGATGCCGTTACTTCCGCCGACAGGGATCTTACAGTACGGTATATTCCGGATTATACCGACAATCCTGAGTCAACCTACACCATGTTCAGTTTCCCCACACTTGAAGCCACTAATGATGCCGGAACCACAGGCACCTATACTTATGCCGGAGACGCAGGCTTCGTTTTCGCCGGAGTTTCGCCCGAACTTCCTTCACGCGACGGCGGTGCGGTGAAATTCGGTATGTCGACTTTCGACCAGGCCGACGATGTGCAGATCTATAATGCCGACTTTGATGTTCCGGCATGGGGATATAATGCGATGACACAGGACTGGTGGACCAACCATTATTTCCGCAATGATGCAGCTGAAGGTGATTACGCCAAAGTGGTGGCCAACATGAACTTCTTCTATAGCTGCGGTGCTTCGATTGTTATTGACGGTGTGCGTGTGGCAGGTGCGGGTATGTTTGATGATGATGCCGAATTCAAGATGGAGATCATAACCTTGAGCGAGGATTTCGAGCCTTCCGACATTGTGGCTACCAAAATAATCCGTGGATCCGAGGTTGTTCGTATAGACGATTCTATGGCCAACTTCCCGAATTCAGTTATGATGTGTTTTGAATTCGATGAACCTGTGGTGCTTGACGGAGTTAACTTCATAGCCCGTTTCTCAGGCTTCGATTCTGACAAGGTACGCTATTATTCTCCTTTGCAGAGCTATGAGGATGCAGAGTTATGCTATGGCTGGGCCGCCCTCGAAGTATTCAGCTCCTCTATGGGCTCCGTAACACCAGAGGAAACTTTTGTGCCTGTTGTAAATATGGGTGGAAAGCAGAACTCTTTCGCCATGTATCTTGACGCTCATTTCCATTATCTCAAATGCGAGGAAGATTCATTTGAGGCTACGGAGGAAACTCCCTCTAAAACATTTGTTTTCGATAGCTCTTATCCCGCATCCGAACTTAAGGTAGCTGATCTCGCTGGCGAAATCCCCTCGTGGATAGCTGTTGGGAAGGAGGGCAGCTTCGGCGCTACAAAGGTTACCGTAACAGCCCTCGAAGGATCCGACGGCAATGAACCCAAAACATCCGAACTCTTTGTCACAGCTCCCGGTGTAAGCCATAAGATAACAGTGAAGCAAGGACGCTATTCCGGTATATCCGACATCACAGCTCCCAATGGCTCCCCCGTTGTAGAACGTCAGTGGTTTGATCTCACCGGACGCCGTCTCGCATCAGAACCTGTGTCGGGTGTAGCTGTAGTGCGTGACATTCATGCCGACGGCACAGTTACTCTCCGTAAGGTAATGAAATAATCGTCACAGAATTATATTTAATCGCAGAAGCGGGGATCCGATACAAGCCGGATTCCCGCTTCTATATTTTTACACAAATTCAGGCTGGAGTATGGATTTATTACTTGATTAAATCTGTAAGTGTTTTTGGTGTGTTTTCTTACAAAAACAAACAATATGCAAGCTGTGTATCTTTGTACCAAAGGTTATACCATGTAAAAAGCGACATATTAATGTTAATAAATCATAAAAATATAGTTGCGGTGCTTGTTTTTGCATTAATTGTCATATATTAGCGCAAAATTCACATTGTGTCATAACATCTAACACATTTCTCAGAAGCCCTTTAAATTCATAATCTAAACTGATAATAAATCCATAGTATCTAAACAAGATCTATATGAAACGATTCTACTTACCGATTTTAGTATTGCTCATAGGTGCTGATGTGGCTGCGCAGCGGCTTGATCTTCAGAGCCTTAGCTCATTGCGCCGTCATCGCCTCGAACAGATGGCCGCAACCCGTAACCCCTTGCGTTCCATAGGCAAAAAGCCTCTTCTCGCCACAAAGGACGTACAGCTCGCTTTTGTGACAATTGCTGACGGATTCACTCAGTCCGACCTGGAAAAAGAGGGGGTAAAAGTCCTTACATGTCGTGAGAACATAGCAATTGTTGAGGTTGCCATGAATGATGCGGAGCGTGTGTCATCGCTTGATTGTGTCAAAGCCATGAGCCTTCAGCGCGAGCTTAACATGAACATGGACAAAGCCCGCGAAGAACAGCAAATCGATGCAATTCACTTCAACCGTCCCGAAGCCGGCCTTCCCCGTGCTTACACAGGAAAAGGAGTGGTGGCGGCCATCGTTGACCAGGGAGTGGATCCCCACCACATCAATTTCCGCTACGCCAACGGCGAATCGCGCATAGGCTACCTCACATGGCTCCGTGCCAATGCTTCGGGGTCGCAGATGGTGGAGGACCATTACAACTACACCAACATATCCGACTTTGTCACCGACGATGCCAACGGCTATCATGGCACCCACACCCTCGGTATTCTTGGTGGAAGCTACAACGGTCCTGTCACCGTGGCAAAGCCCTGGGCTGATCCCAAGGTGCCTGAAACCACGGAATACCTCACCGAGGACTGCAAATACTACGGTGTGGCTCCGCAGGCTGATCTTGCCGTGTCGTGCGGCCAGCTCTCCGATGTGTTCGTGGCCTATGGCATGCAGTATCTGCTTAACTATGCCGACTTCATGCAATATCCGTTGGTCTACAATCTTTCGCTCGGAAGCACTTCCGGGCCCCACGACCCGAATTCGCAGATGGCCCAGTTCATGGATCTTGTAGGACAGGAAGCTATAATATGCATATCCGCCGGAAACGAAGGCGACCTCAAGATAGCCCTGAACAAAACCCTTACGGAGGAGGAAAAAACCTTCAAGTCATTCATCTATCCTTATGCCTATCAGTATGACCCGGATGTGGCCGACAGCTTTACCGGACGTGCCGGATCAGTGGAGATATGGTGTGAGGATGACACCCCCATTGAGATCAAGGCCGTGATATACAACAAAAAGCGCGGCTACCATACGGCTTATACAATGCCCGTGGCAGGTGAGAATATCGGTACCTATTACACATCGTCGACTGACTATCAGATCACAGAGGAGGATGTGGTGGGTGATCCCACATTCGTCAAGGCATTCTCGGGTTACGTAGGAGTGGGCATGAAGCTTGACGAGCAGACAGGCCGCTATTACGGCATGGTTGATTACTATGTATTCAACAACCCAAAAACCAACCTCAACGACGACTATGTGCTCGGATTCGAAGTGACGGGAGCCGCAGGAAAGCGCATCGACTGCTATTGCGACGGACAGAACACCTGGCTTGACAGCTACGGAGTGGCCGGCTTCACCGACGGTTCCGAAAACGGATCCATATCCGACATGGCCGTGGCTCACAACATGATTGTGGTCGGGTCGTATAACACACGTAACAACTGGCCATGCCTCGATGGAGGAACTTCTCGCTACGAAGGCGAAGGATTCCGTGTAGGCGGTATAAGCGGTTTCTCCTCTTTCGGCACCCTTGCGGACGGACGCAACCTTCCCACCGTGTGTGCCCCGGGCGCTGCTATAATCAGCTCCGTTTCATGGCCTTATGCCAAGCAGTTCAATTCCGAACAGCTCGATTACATATGTTCTGCCAAGCTTGAAGAGGAAAAACGCACCAACTACTGGAAGCAGGAAGTAGGCACCTCTATGTCAACACCTTTCGTGGCCGGCTCCATAGCCCTGTGGCTTGAAGCAAATCCGAGCCTTACCATTGACGAAATCAAAGAGATCATAGCCACCACATCGACTGTCGACGAGGATGTAGCTGCCGCAGATCCCGTACGCTGGGGTGCAGGCAAGTTCAATGCTCTTGCCGGACTCAAGGAAGCCATACGTCTTGCCGGAGCCGGTATCGACGGCATTCAGGCCGACGGGCGCAACGACCGCCTTATCGTCACACCGGCCGGTCGGAATATGTTCAACGTCTTCCTTGGCGAGACCTCTGTGCTTGATGTGGCTGTTTATGCTGTTGACGGCTCTAAAGTGCGAGCCGAGAAAGTTGACGCTGATGAAACAGTGGTCGATCTTTCCGGTTTTGCTCCGGGCATCTACATTATATCGGTCAACGGACGCCATTCCGCAAAGGTTACAGTGAAGTAATCACAGGTATCTTGAATTCACACATTATAATAATATTAACTCTTATATCAATAATCAACCGATGAAACGATTTATCAGCAGGGCGTTTCTCACACTGGCGGCGGTCATGTCGATGACCGTCACTGCCGGTGCGCAGGAAACGGAAACACCCATCATTACAATCCATTCCAGCGCCTACACGGAAGTGGGGCCATCCAACAAGTTCTCGATACTGCTCGGCACACGGCAGAAAGCCTACTATGATGTGGACATGGGTGCCGGACTCAACGAAGTTGAGATAGAGGCAGCCAACGTGGATCCATCCACAGGTGAATGGACCGGAACATGGGTGCCTCTGCGCGCCGATGCCAATGGAACCATTAAAATCTACGGAGACCCGCTCAACCTTGACGTGCTGGTGCTTGACGGGGGCTATGTAACCGACATAGAAATGTCGCAGTGCACTAATCTTGAAGTGATAAGCCTTCAGCACAACGCTCTTCAGTCGCTTGATCTCACCCCGTTTGTCAATGCCTATGCCATTTATCTGAACGACAACCCCTTCACGGCAACCACACCCCTCAAGGTCGGAACGCCCAAACCCATGCTCACCATCCTTGAGTGCACGATAATCGACTATATGGATCAGAGCTTCAATCTCAGCGATTATCCTGCGCTTCAGGTGTTCGACGGATATCACAACCGCGGGTTGCGTACAGCCGATCCCACAGGATGCCCCAATCTCAAGCGACTCAATGTGGAGCTTACCGACGTGGAGACCCTTGATGTTTCAAAAAATCCCGAGCTTCTTGTTCTTAACATAGGCGATTCGCGTATACGAAACATTGACCTGAGCAAAAACACCAAACTTCAGCAATTCTATGGCGATCACTCTTCGGGAACAATCAACACCGATGTGAAACTTGAAAACATCGACCTTTCCCACAACCCCGACCTGTGGGTAGTCAACCTCGGCTCAAACAACCTCGCGTCAGTGGATCTGTCCAAAAATCCCCTGATCTCTCATCTCATCCTTCGCGGCAACAAACTCACATCGCTTGATCTGACATCCAACACAGAGCTGTACAGCGTCAATGTGATGAAGAATGACATGGATTATGCCACCCTGCCGTTGCCCCGCAACACCTGGGGAGAATATTTCTATCTGCAGAACGATATGCCTGTGGCCCGTTCGCTTGGAGTCGGTTCGGTACTCGATCTCAGCTCACGTGTGCTGCGCGCCAACACTGTTACATCTGCCAAAGTGTTCCGTATGCCCTACAACGGCGAGCCTGTGGAACTTGACGCCGCTCTTTACACCTATGTTGACGGCAAGGTCACTTTCAATGAAGCTGTTGCCGATTCCGTCTACGTTCAGTTCTCTAACGATGTATTGGCCGACTACACACTTTCCACCACACCTTTCCTTGTGAAAAAAGCCGAGGATATGGGTAAACCGTCGTTGGTAGGCTCGTTGTCGATGGCTGTGCCTGCATCCGGCACCAATATCACATTCTCTGTCGGTATTGATGGCGCCACGGCATCGGCACCGCGCACATTCTATATCGACTTCGGCAATGGCAACATGACTGAATTTACATCGACTTTCTCCGATGAAGCTTCTGCGCCCAATGTCAATATTCCCGCGCCCCAGGGTTTCCAGGGTCTGGTAAATATATATGTGGCCGAAAACGATGTGATGACCTCTCTCGAAGTGTCGGGACTCCAACTCTATAACGCCGATGTGAGCAAGGCCACCGAACTGCGTCGTCTCGTTCTAAGCGGATGTGGCCTCTATTCGGTCGATCTCCAGTACAACCGTTGCCTTACCTATCTTGACCTCAGCAACAACGAGCTTTACAGCCTCAGTATCAAAGGTGTCTACGGCAACTATGAGAAAAACGTGCTCAATTATATTGACGCTTCGCATAACAATATCGCCGACTTTGAATACACCGATCCTCGTCCGTTCCGTCACGTTGACCTGAGTCATAACAAGCTTACCGATTACAATCTCACCAATCACTACTATCTTGATTATCTCGATCTGAGCCACAACGAGATTACTCACGATAACTATTCCCTCGCTTACGTAACCGAGGCATCGTATATTGATCTGAGCCACAACAATATCGGAGGATTGCTTATTGACAAGTTCTTCCGCCTTTCGCATTTCGACATAAGCAACAACAGCATGACCATAGCCAATGTGCCCGATCCTGCGACATATGGTGCTGGTTATGTTTATGCCCCGCAGGCCAAGTTCGAAATCTCGGTCAAGGCTCCCGCCATAAATCTCAGCTCACTGTATCGTGAAATCAACGGCCAGGGCACACAGTTCGCCTGGTTCAAGACCGATGGCACGGCACTTGTAAACGGTGTTGACATTGAATGTGACAAAGGCGGCACACGCTTCCTCAAAACCGACCTCGGCACAGTATATTGCTCCATGACGCATCCTGCCCTTCCGCAGTTTGCCGGTGAGAATGTGTATAACACTACTGATGTTACCGTAATGGGCGCTCCCACTAACGTCATAGCCTCTTTCACAACTACTGAGAACGGTTACGGCGAAGTGATATTCACCGGCCACAAGCCTACCACACTCTATATCGATTGGCGCGGCGACGGCACCGAATATAAGGAATATCCTCTCCAGACCTCCTATATATCCTATCCCGGGCAGCCCACCTATGCTGGCGCTCAGGTCAAGGTTTATACATATGATTCAGCCGAGGATGTGTCCGTGTTCTCGCTTAACGACATGCCTATGGCCGAGATCGATGTCACCAAACTCACCAAGCTTATCAACCTCTCCATCAACGGAGCCAAGCTTACAGCCGACAAGATGCACCTGCCCGAGTCGCAGACCACTCAGGAACTCTCACTCCTCGGTAATGAACTTACTTCATCTGCCTTGGCGGAGAAATACCCCAACCTACGCTCCTTGGTGCTGATGAACAACAAGCTTACAGAATTCGACGGGTCGGCGTTCCCCACAGTTGAAAGCATAGCTTTGGACAACAACCTGCTCACATCCGTGACATTCAACAATCCGGCTCTGTGGAATCTCAGCTTAACAGGCAATCAGCTCAGTAACATCAGCCTCCAGGGACTCCCTGTACTTTCGCAAATCTTCCTAAGGAATAACGAGCTATCCGAAATAGACATAACTCCCGTGAAATCCACTCTTATCGGTCTGGATCTTGCATGGAACCGCTTCACGTTCGCCACGCTCCCGCTTCAGTCCGACACCCGCCTCTATGTCTATTATTACGACAACCAGGCCGCTCTGCAGCCCGAATGCATTGATGGCACTGTGGATCTGTCGGCTGTGGCTAAGGTAGGTAACACGGAAACAGCATACACCTGGTATTTTGGCAAGGCTGTATATGATGAGGAAAATCAGATATGGACCGGCGAGACCCTTATCCCGGGCGAAGAATATTGGATGGATGGCGGCAAAGCTATATTCGCAAATCCTTTTGATGAAAAGCTGATGTGCCTCATGACCAACTCTGTATTCCCTAAACTCACCATGACCACCGGTATGATTCTGGTAGATGAATCCGGAATAGAAAATGTAAGCGTTGACAACACCGATAATGAAACCGTTTCAGTCTACAATATGGGCGGTATGCTTATCCGCTCTAATGTAGCACGTGCGGAGGCTCTCCGTGACCTTGCTCCCGGTATCTATATCGTGGGCGGACGCAAAGTGCTTGTTAAATAATTATCCGTAAAATCTGAATTTCCGCAGGGACGCACCTGCATGATGCGTCCCTGCTTTTAATAATTAAACCAACAACACAATGAAAAAAATCTACACTCTTATGTTTGTGATGCTTGTGGCTCTGTTCGGAGCCTCCGCATCTCACGCCGATGATGTCACGATAGTGCTCAACATCGATAATCCCGAGGCCCTGATATGCCAGGTGAACTATGAGGATGTTGATCTCGTGGCAGGCAACAACACCTTCTCCTTGCAGGAATACGGTTCCATAACCTTGCGGGCCATACCCCCCTATGCGTTGGTGTCAATCACAAACGCCGCCGGTTCACCCCAGGGTTTTTATGACAACACATGGTACTTCTATGCCAACTCCTACAACGCCGGAACCTACACCGTTGTGACAAAAAATCTTGACGAGGCACGTACCGCAAGCTGCACGGTGAATGTTGACGATGCCGACAGGGTGTCAGCCGTCCTTGCAGGCACATCATCGCGCGTGGCCCTCGTTAACGGCTCCAACACAGTGAAGTTCGACCCCACCACCGAAACATCGCTTTCAATATCGTCGGCCGTTTACAACATGCCGCTTTATGCCGTGACCCTGAATGGAGAACCCGTGGCCGCAGAAGGTGGAGCCTACAACGTGCCCCTCACACAGGACTGCCAGATCGACATCACCGCCATTATTCCCGAAAAGGATGTTACAATCACTTTTGTTTACTCCGAAGATGGGCAGGGTGCCATAAGCTCAGTTACCGTAGACGGCACCCCTGTGGAGGATTTCAACGGGCTGACTGTAGCCACCAAATCCGGAAAGTCGATAGGATTCAACTCTAATCCTATGTATAATATCGAATCCGTTAAGATTGACGGACAGCACATCAGCTGGACCGGTGGCTATTCCTATAATACTACTATTCTGGACGATATGACCGTTGAGGTGACAGCACATCCCTATGGCACTGTATCGGCCACTGTGATTGTGGAGGATCCCACCACTGTTAAACTTTATCGCGGTTATTCATACCAGAACGACCTTATCACTCTTGTTGCCGGATCAAATACCGTCGAACTCTCCGAAAACAATCCTTATGTATCATGGGAAGCCGCTGCCGGATGTCTCATCAACTCCGTTACACTTAACGGTGATCTCCTCGACTCCTATACCACAGGCACCAACCTTGCTGACGGTGACGTTCTGCAGTTCAATTCGTCGAAGATCACCATGGACAAGACAGCTGTGGTGTGGATCGACAACCGTGCCGCTGCCACCCAGTACTTCTCATTCCAGAGTGCCGACCGCAACGAGATATCCATTGCTGACGGATATAACATTATCGACTTCTACAGCGGCATGAGTCCCTTTGGCCTGAGCTGGTACAGCGAGAATCCTCTTGTTGGAAAAGTGTTTGTCAACGACCTGCTCATGAATCCTCTCTATGAGGGTGGATCCTCCTACCAGGTGGGTCTTGACAATCAGGATGTGCTTAAGATTTTCCTTTCAGTCGAACCTGTTGAATGCAACGTTACATTCAATGTGGCCCAGGACGCTGCATGCACCGTTACACGTGACGTGATAGTGCCCGTGACCGATTTCACCTCATCATTTACCGCCCTTAACGGCACCCAGATCCTTGTTACTCCCGAGGATGGAGCCAACCTCTCCGTAAGCGTGAATGACGAACCCGTGGCAGCAGGTGAGGACGGCGCATTCAAGGTGATCGTAAACGATCCCTCCACCCTTATCGCAATCGAGAAGGACAGCTCCGCTATCGATACCGTAGGCACCGATGCTTCGTCATCCTCCGCACCGGTATATAACCTTCAGGGCATATGCGTGGGCCGCGCATCGGCTCTCGGCACCCTCCCCGCCGGCATCTACATCGTAGACGGCAAGAAGGTGATGGTGAAATAATCCCTGATTGACCCCTCTCGCGGCAAGCCCGCCAGGCACGCCGCCAACCTGCAGGCGTCCCGCAGCTCCGATCCGCTGCGGGACGTTTCTTTTGTTATTGTTTAAATCCGGATAGCGATCATTTCTTTTGCTGTCGGGGTTTGGCCGCAGTCCGGAAAAATCGTATATTTGCAGGGTAAATGCGGCCCTTGGCCGATATGTGTAACCAAACCCTCGATTAGTGGACGCAGACCCCCTTCCGGCCGCCGATAGCGCGGCATGTTTCATCAAGGGCGTAGCCCTGATGCTTCCCGACTCATTCGGGATCGACCAGATAATAGCATTATTGATCGCCATTTTAGCCCTCGCCCTTTCGGGATTCATTTCCGGGAGCGAGATAGCCTTTTTTTCCATTCCTCAGATCGACGACGAGGAGCTTGACAACACCGACTGGGGCGCCAGGATACGGCGCCTGCTTGCCGAGCCCGAGCGTTTGCTCGCCACCGTTCTCATAGGCAACAACCTTGTAAATGTGGCCATAGTCATTCTGTGCAACTATGCCCTCGGCCCTGTTTTCGCCGGAATGAGCGAGCTTTGGAGCTTTGTGCTTCAGACAGTGATCCTCACATTCCTCATTCTGTTGTTCGGCGAGATACTTCCCAAGCTTTACGCCAACGCCGGCCCCTTGCGCTGGGCCCGGTTCGCTTATGGCGGTGTGTCGGCATTGGTCAGGATATTCCACCCTCTGTCGTCAATGCTTGTCAGCAGCACAGGTATAGTGAACCGCATCGTTACCAAACGGGCCGAATCGTTGACTGCCGATGATCTTTCGCAGGCGCTTGAAATAACCGATCTCCGCGCTCCCGATGCTAAGGAAATGCTTGAAGGCATATTGAAATTCGGCGAGACCACCGCGGCGGAAATAATGACCCCACGCGTGGATATAACCGACATAGACATCACATCGTCGTTCCATGAAGTGATGGAAACCGTGATCTCAAGCGGCTACTCCCGCCTTCCCGTATATGAGGACACGCAGGACAATATCCGTGGCATTCTCTATGCCCGCGACCTATTGCCCTATATAGGCTGCACACCCGCCGGTTTCGAATGGCAGAAACTTCTGCGAGAGGCCTATTTCGTGCCTGAAAGCCGTATGATCGACGACCTGCTTGAGGATTTCCGGCGCCGTCATATCCACATGGCCGTTGTGATAGACGAATTCGGGGGCACACGTGGCCTCGTCACACTTGAGGATGTGCTTGAGGAGATAGTGGGCGACATCGACGATGAGTACGACAACGACGAGAAAACCTATCGGCGCCTTCCCGACGACACATATATCTTCGACGGCAAGACCCCCCTTACCGATTTTTTCCGTATCACAGGCCTTGACCCCGACGAGTACGACACTGCTACTGACGACTGCGAGACAGTGGCCGGCATGCTGCTTGCCGCCAAAGGCGACTTCCCGGCCAAGAAGGAGTCGATCGTTATAGGACGTTGCCGTTTCCTTGTGCTCGACGTCAGCCATCACCGCATAGCCGGCGTGCGTGTCAAGGTCATGCCTCAGGTGCAGCCCGACGCCATCCAGCCCGGTTCCATTGATTAATCATTCAGTCTCCGATCATGAAAAAAACAATTACCATCCCCTCCATAGAAGCCGTTGACGATGCCGCACGTGAATTTGCCGCCATGATGGGCGACACCACGGTTTTCGCATTCTACGGCCCCATGGGTGCGGGCAAAACCACTTTCATCAACGCCCTGGCCCGAGTGCTCGGTGTTGAGAACGACGCCACATCCAGCCCTTCGTTCTCCATAATAAACGAATATCGCTCCGACACAACAGCTGAGCTGATATACCATTTTGACCTTTACCGCCTTGAATCCGTCGACGAGGCTCTCGACCTCGGAGTGGAGGATTATTTCGACTCCGGTGCACTGTGTCTTATCGAATGGCCCGAGCGCATAGAGGAACTCCTTCCCGGCGATGAGATGAGGGTCACCATCGAGCCGCACGATGACGGCACCCGCTTGCTCACCGTTGAACTTCCCGACGCCTGACGTTAACGCATATTAACTGCGGCGTGAAATCTATGTGCCCGCGTGGTGCGTTATCTTTGCATCAGAAACAAACATGACAACATAAACACATATGGAAAAGAAAAAAACTGTGAAGAAGTCTGACGGAGCTGCCGCAGGCGCCACCAAGGATGTGCGCCTCAACGCTCTCAATCAGGCCCTCGCCAAGATAGAGAAAGACTATGGCCGAGGTGCTATAATGCGCCTTGGCGATGATAAAGTGGAGGATGTGGAGGTAATACCCACAGGCTCCGTAGGGCTTAACTACGCCCTCGGAGTGGGAGGCTTCCCCCGCGGACGAATCATTGAGATCTACGGACCCGAGTCATCAGGTAAGACCACTCTCGCCATACATGCCATAGCCGAGGCTCAGAAACTCGGCGGAATGGCCGCCATCATTGACGCCGAACACGCCTTCGACCGCTTTTATGCCGAGAAACTCGGCGTGGATGTCAACAATCTGTATATATCGCAGCCCGACAACGGCGAGCAGGCTCTCGAAATTGCCGAGAAGCTGATACGTTCCGGAGCCCTCGACATTCTCGTGATCGACTCTGTGGCCGCACTCACCCCTAAGTCCGAGATTGAAGGCACCATGGGCGACCGCAACGTAGGTCTCCAGGCACGCCTTATGTCGCAGGCCATGCGCAAGCTTACCGGCACGATCGCACGCACCAAGACCTGCTGTATCTTCATCAACCAGCTGCGCGACAAGATCGGTGGCATCACATTCGGCCCGCAGGAAACCACCACCGGCGGCAACGCCCTGAAATTCTATGCCACAGTGCGTATTGACATACGTTCCTCTTCGGCCATTAAGAAAAATGAAGAGATCTTCGGTCGCCGCACCAAGGTGAAAGTGACGAAAAACAAGGTGGCTCCACCATTCCGTCGCGCCGAATTCGACATTATGTTCGGCGAGGGAATATCGCGCACAGGCGAGATAATCGACCTCGGTGTAGACTATGGCATAATCAAAAAAAGCGGTTCGTGGTTCAGCTACAACGGCTCCAAGATAGCGCAGGGGCGCGATGCCGCCAAACAGGTGCTTATGGATAATCCGGCTCTTGCCGAGGAGCTTGAGGCCCTTGTTATGGAGGCCCTTAAATCCGACGGCGGCAAAGCGGCGGTAAAGAAGAAATCCGGCAACGACGATGATGGAGCCGAGACTTCCTCAGCCGACGAAGCAGCTGACAACGACATGCTTCCCGACGAACTCGACGAGCTGGAGAGCGGCATGTCGCTTGAGGAGGACGACTGATCCGGATCTGTTTATCCAAATAAAACATAAAAAACGCAAAGGCGCCTACTATATGGCGCCCGCGCGCGTTTAATAGACATACATTATATAAATTATAGAATTATGGAAAAAATCGAACCCGGCAAATATGTAGAGATGGGTTATGACCTTTACTGCATTGACGCCGACGGAAAAGAAACCCTTGTGCATCAGAGTGATAAATCCGATCCTGAAAAAGTGGTGTTCGGAGTCACCCGAGGCATGATACAGCCCTTGGAAAAAGCCATCGAGGGCCTTGAGAAAGGTGGAAAATTCAATGTCACTGTCAAGGCCGACGAAGCATTCGGCCCTTACGATATAGAGCAGATTGCCGAACTTCCCCGCGAGATATTCGAAGTGGAAGGCAAATTCGACTCCGAGATGGTCAAGCCCGGCGCATATGTGCCCATGATGACCGCCGACGGTTTCCGCATCAACGGCAAGGTGCTTGAAGTCACTGCCAAGAATGTGCGTATGGATTTCAACCATCCTCTTGCCGGAAAGGATGTGAGGTTCGACGGAGAGATTCTTGAAGTGCGCGACGCCACTCCCGAGGAATTGCAGCCGGCCCATGGTTGCGGCTGCGGCCATGACTCGTGCGGTTGCGATGACTCGTGCGGATGTGGCGACGATCACGGCCACGACTCCTGCGGCTGCGGCCACTGTCACTGATCCCACCATTAGACACTGTTTTACCGGACATGGCGAACACAATCCTGTGGGCTGACGATGAGATAGACCTCCTCAAGCCCCATATCCTGTTTCTCAAAGCCAAAGGCTACGACGTAATCACGGCCAACAGCGGCCGTGATGCGTTGGAGCTTGTGGCCGAACGTCCTTTTGACCTTATCATACTTGACGAGAATATGCCGGGCCTTACCGGCCTTGAGACTCTTAGCCTCATAAAGCGCGAGCATCCCCATATTCCCGTGATAATGATTACCAAAAGTGAGGAAGAGAACATCATGGACCAGGCCGTGGGCAACAAGATTGCCGATTATCTCATAAAGCCGGTCAACCCAATGCAGATACTTCTGTCCATCAAAAAGAATCTGCATAGTGAGGAACTGGTGAGCGAGAAAGCCTCATCGGCCTATCAGAGGGAATTCGCCAATATTTCCGCCCAGATCAATTCGGCCGCATCGCTCGACGACTGGATCAGCCTTTACCGTAAGCTTGTGTTCTGGGAAATGGAGCTCTCCTCCACCGACACCCGCATGGACGAGATGCTTGAGATGCAGAAATCCGAGGCCAATCAGGAATTCTGCAAAATGGTGCGCCGCAACTATGAGGACTGGATCACAGCCGAACCCTCCGACCGTCCGCTCATGAGCCCCGACATATTCCGCCGCCGTATATTCCCCGCGCTTGACCAGGGGCGTAAGGTGTTCTTTATCCTCATCGACAATTTCCGTCTCGACCAGTGGGACGCTATAAAACCGGCACTGGCCGATCTGTTCAACTGGCGAGAGGAAATATACACCGCCATTCTTCCCACAGCCACACAGTATGCCCGCAATTCCATATTTTCGGGACTGCTGCCGTTGCAGATATCGCGCATGTTCCCTGATCTGTGGGTCGACGAGGATGAGGACGAAGGCAAGAACCTCAACGAGGCTCCCCTCATTGCCACCCAGATAGAGAGGTTCCGCCGCCGCGACCGTTTCTCCTACAACAAGATCAACGACAATGCCGCAGCCGAGCGCCTTGTGCGTGATTTCAAGTCGCTGCTTTCCAACGACCTGAATGTGGTGGTGTTCAACTTCATCGACATGCTTTCGCATGCCCGCACCGAGTCCAAGATGATCCGCGAGCTCGCGGCCAACAATGCCGCCTACCGTTCGCTTACCCAATCGTGGTTCCGCCACTCCGGAGCCATAGAGCTTTTCCGGGCTATAGCACGGGCCGGATGCACCGTGGTGCTCACCACCGACCACGGCACCATACGTGTCGACAATCCTGTCAAGGTGGTAGGCGAGCGCTCCACCAACACCAATCTCCGCTACAAAGTGGGCAAGAATCTGTCCTACAATCCCAAGCAGGTCTACGAGATAAAGCGTCCGGAGCATTTCGGCCTTCCGGCTCCCAACCTCTCGAGCGCATACATATTCGCTATGGGCCGCGACTTTTTCGCCTATCCCAACAATTACAACCATTACGTTCAGTATTACACCGGCACATTCCAGCACGGTGGCATATCCATGGAGGAAATGCTCGTGCCGCTCATCACGCTCGAACCCAAGTAGATTTATCTCTGCCTGAAACATCACCGCAGCCATCGGCCTTTTACAAGGATCCGGTGGCTGCGGTTTTATTATGGTATGGGACGGTAAATTACCTTACCGTTTTCCGCACTTTTCCGTTCTGTAAGGTTTCTATTATCACGCCACGGGTTTCAGGCCCGGCAACACGTCCGTATACGTCGTAGCGTCCCGTCACCTGTTGTTCCCCGTCGGTTTCGATTGTTCCTATTGACGAATCTTCGCGTTTGCGCACAAATTCGAAATCAGCCGTGGAGCGCGGGGCTATAGTAAGCGGAGTGATCTCATATACAATGCCGGTAAGGTTCCACACACTGTCGAAATAACCCTCGGTCGACTGATTGTGGTAGTCGGCGCCGTTGCAACACCACATCCATCCAAATGTTCCTGTTGCGTCATAGATCTGATACTTCGGTGAGTTGAATATGCCATAGTAATCGCCGCCGTCTATATATTTTTCATCGAAACTCACCTCAGGCACGGTTACAAGCCGGTACATCACATCCTGATGCTCGGCATTGAAAATCTCGTCAAGCGTCATGGCCTCAGGTGTAAGCGGCTCGCCGTGCCCGGCCACAGTGTAGGAGTCGGCTGTTCGCGGCACGAATATCACCCCGCCGTCCGAATAGATTATCGAACCCACCAGATCCGTTATTATATCGCCCTCGTTCACACCCTCTATGCTCACTTCATCGTAGCCGCATCCTCCGGCCGAGCGCACCTCGACGGCTGCCGTGCTGTCCTCTATGAAAATTGAATTGACCGTGCGTTCGAATATGGGATCGTAGTAAGTGTCGATGAATGTCACAATGGCCTGGCCGGTATAGACATATATGGAACTCATGTCGTGTGTATCCTCGTCATATAGTTCGCGCAGGGTGGTGCCGTCCTCCGAGGGCACTAAGCTCCATCTTACCGACAGTGAGCGCTGCATGGCTCCTTCCGATGAAAGTGTCACCGTTTCCGAACTGTAACGGCTGTCGGCGGCATTCAGTGTCACTGTGAACTGTGCGCCTGCTTCCGACATTACCTCATCCTTTGGCAACACCGTGCGGTCCAGCTCCGTCAGGCCGCTTTTGCCCGTGGTGAGCGTCACATCGCCGGTGAGGTTGCGCCCTGTCACAGTCACGGTGCGCCGGTATGTCAACCCTGCATAGATGCGTCCGAATTCTATCCCTGCCTCCGACAGCTCGAATTCAGGTTCATCGTCAGGAGTTCCGGCAGGATGGAATATATCGGTCCATGAGTCGGCCACACGCACCTCGTCTACAATGGTGTCGGGCATCTTGGCGCTCAGGCTTGACCGCTGCGACAGTTCGAATCCCCTTATGTCGGCCAAAGTGGCTTCCCCTCCGGCTGTGGCGCCTAAAGTCACCGCAGGTGACTCCATATCGGCTTCAGTCGGGTCTATCCATAGTTGCATAGTGTCGGCATTGCCGTCCTCAGGCGTGCGGGTGTAGCTCACAACAATCAGATGCGTGGTGTTGCAGGTTAAGTCACGCGAATCCCATTCTATATCAGTCTTGATATTGCCGTTTATCGCCACCCCGCGACCTATGCCTACATTATAGGTGCCCTCGGTCGATCCCTGCTTGGTAAAGAGGCCTCCGCCTTCGCTTCCCGGCTCGCCGTCGCCAAACTTGGTGGCATCGTATGCGTTAGCTCCTGTGAGGCACATTATGGCCGCCGCGCGTGCCGACGTCGGATGCGACTCCACATTGATCAGCGCCGAGTAGAATATTGTGCCGGTGAAAGCTTCTTCGCCTTTCTGCCGGAATATCACCTGCGAGCTTGCCGCTCCGTTTATATTGGCTAAGCTCACGGCCTTGCCTGCTGGGGTGTCGGCATATCCGGGATGCGACAGCGCTTTGTCCGTCACCTCTATCGGATTCGATTCTTTGGCACCGTAGCGTATCCACCGCCCTTGGCCGTAAAGCAATCCTTCCGGATAATCGAACGTATCGGTCAGTATGGTGGCCGCATGGAGCGGTAACCCTGTGAGGCATAGGGTAAACAATGGGAGTAGAAATTTCTTCATGATTGGTTTGCGTGATAAATGGATTATATAATGTGTCTTATGCTCTTGACTTTAAAGCCGCTGTTAATTTACAGGGTCGATTGTTAGTGCTTGCTTGGGACATATGTTGGCGCACGCCCCGCACCCCACACACCTTGACAGGTCTATCCGGGGATAATAGTGCCCGTCGGTCTCAGCCATCCGTATCACTTCATACGAGCAGGCGCCCGCGCAGGCCCCGCACCCTATGCAGCGTTGAGGATTCAGGCGCGATTTACCTATTGCCGTGAGCTGTTTCTCGCCGAGAGTGAGCGGAGTGAGCGCGCCGGTAGGGCATACGTTGTTGCACCGTGTGCATTCTTCCATGCAGTAGCCCCGGTTGAAATCAAGCACCGGATGGAAAATATGGATAAGGCCGTACTCGCTGACCGACGGCTTCAGTACATTCCCTTGGCATGACGCCACACACAGGCCGCAGCCTGTGCATTTGTCTAAGAACGCCTTAATGTCGCTTGCTCCCGGAGGGGCCACAGGGCCCGACGAAAGGGGGCCGGTGGCCGAAGTGCGCTTGCGGCGCCCCTTTCCGCGTGCTGTTGCTGCTGCGGCCGTTGCCGCTGCGGCTGTGATCATGAACGAGCGGCGTGATATCGTAGCCGAGGGAGCTGCAGAGGGCTTAACCCGCTGCATCAGGGGTATGGAGAGCTGTTTGCGGGTGTAGGTATAGCGTATGGCCCCGGTGGGGCATACGCTCACGCAGTTGAAGCAGTTCACACACCGTGAGCCGTCCACTGTCGATACTTTCAGGTCTATACATTCCCCTTTGCACACATCCTCGCATTTGCCGCAGTGAACGCAAAGGTCGGTGTCTATGTCCATTCTCATCACTGAGTGTCGGCTTATATATCCCAATGTAGTGCCCACGGGACATATCGTGTTGCACCACAGCCGTCCCCCTTTGCGCACCAATATTATTATGGCGGCGAGTGTGGCAGCCGACAGTGCTGCACCTATCCATGTCACCGTTATCCCGGGCGAGTCCGTACGCACCAGGGCGCCTAACGATGAGTTGAGCATACGCCCGTATATGCTGTATGGATCCAGTATGGCGGGAATGACGGTTATCCCTGTAACCAAGGCTCCGAGTGTCAGGGCCACCGTGCAATTGCGCAGCACCGGCAGCGGCGCACGGTAACTGTAATGGTGCGATGCGCCGCGGCTGCGCCGGTGGATATGTCCCACAGCGTCCTGCAAGGCCCCGAGCGGGCATACGCTTGAACAATACACGCGGCCCAACAGGAGCGTGACAATGAGCCAGCCCACAAACACCACAGGAACAAATGCTATGGCCGACGGTAGAAACTGGATCTTCGCCAGCCATCCTGCCCCCGCCTGTAGCGCGATCCCGGGCATAAGATATAATGCCGACAGTGTCAGAGCGCATATCACACTCATCACCACCCGCACTCGCTTGAGCATACGCCCCGCCCCCGATCTGCCATGCCTCTCCATAAAATTTGATTAACCGGATATTGATGTTGTTGGCTTATCTGACAAATATACGCTTTTTAGGCAATTCTCCCAAATTTAGTGTAAAAGAAAGGGTAAAAAGATCCGGCTGGGATACTATTCTCCCCATGTGTGAGGAGTGTGATTTTACAGGCAGCTGCCTGTATGTTACGGCTTGTGGATCATGCAGGTGGCTAAAGCCGCTATCCCCTCCTTGCGGCCTGTGAACCCGAGGTGTTCGGTTGTTGTGGCTTTGACGGACACCGCGTCGGTGTCTATTCCGAGATCCGCAGCCACACGTGCGCGCATCTCCTCTATGTAAGGCATCAGTTTGGGCGCCTGTGCGGCTATGGTCACATCCACATTGCCCACGCTCCATCCCTTTTCGGCCACGAGCGCCGCTGTGCGCCGCAGAAGCACACGCGAGTCGGCCCCTTTGTAGGCAGGATCCGTGTCGGGAAAATGATAGCCTATATCGCGCAACGCGGCTGCTCCGAGCAGTGCGTCACACAGCGCATGCAGCGCCACATCGGCGTCGCTGTGGCCCATCAGGCCACGGTCATGCTCTATTTTCACGCCGCACAGCCACAGGTCGCGCCCCTCGGCAAAGGCGTGCACGTCCATCCCCAATCCCGATCGCCACATCATTTCTTGTTGCGTCCGAAAAGATTCTTGATACCGTCCATGTCAAACGTCAGCGTGAACCGCAGAGTCTGGTCAAGAGGCGAATTCTGTGCCGTAGCCATCATGTAGGATGCGTCCAGGCGCAGCACATTGAGCGCGAAGCCGGCACCCACACCGAAATACTGGCGGTTGCCTTTATACTGGTTCTCGTAGAAATAGCCGGCACGCAGGAAGAACTGGTCATTGTAGGAATACTCGGCGCCAAACGACCATGTGATCTCCCTCAGCTCCTCTTTGAAGCCTCCGGGCGCGTCGGAGAATGACTTGAATATACCGGTTATGGGCGACATGTTTTCCCAGTCCTCCAATGCATCCAGGTATTCCTGCTGCCCTTCGGTGGAGCTGTCGTAGTCGCTCTGGCGCGGACGGGCCGGCACAAGGAGCTTGTTGGCGTCAAGGCTCAAGGCCAGGTTGTGATAATCGGCAAGAGGGAACATGAATGTGGTTCCGAGGCGCAGGTTTGTCGGCAGGAATGCCGGGTCCTCGCCGTTGTTATACGAAACTTTCGTACCTATGTTGGATATGTTCCAGCCCCACGACCACTGGCATTCGTTTCGTCCTATTATGGGATAGGTGGTGAAATAGCCCGATATGTCAGCTGAGAATGCCGATGCTCCGGTGGTCTGGTCGCCCGCATACGAGTCACTGAATCCCAAGTCGGAATAGATATAGCGGAACACCACGCCCATAGAGAACTTCTCCGACAGCTTGCGCGAGTAGCCCACATCCACCGACAGTTCGTAAGGATTCAACGTTTGGCCCGCATCCCCTTCGTTCTGCGATGTGGTCACCTCTCCGAGCGAGAAATAGCGGAGCGAAGCCGAAATGGCCTGGTTGTCCGAGCTTCCGAGTTTCCAGTAACCCGACAGATTGGCTAAGAATATGTCGTTTACGAGTTTGCGGAGCCACGGGGTGTAGCTCAGCGACACACCTCCGTTGGAATATGCGAAAGCATACTTCGACGGGTTCCAATATTGTGAGTTGGCGTCGGGGTCGGTGGCCGCGCCCAGATCGCCGAGCGATGCGCCGCGGGCGTCGGGAGCTATGTTGAGGGAGTTCACACCTGTTTCAATAGGGTTGAACTCGTTTTTCTGCGCCGAGACTGCCATTGACAGCGTCAGGAGCCCTGCGGCGGCTATGATTCTTATAAGTTTCATCTGTTGTCAGGGAGATTGTGTTGTTACGCACAGTATATCTGCTGTTATAATAACTTACTATCAGCCCCAATTATTGTGCATCGAGGCTTTGGTGCAAAAAAAATTACTCGTCATCTCGACGAATAATCTTCTTAACCTTAAATCTAATACCATGAAAAACACGTTGCAAAGGTATGGCTTTTTCTGCTATAAAACATAGTTTTCCAAAATAAAAAGCATTGTTTTTGCATTTTTTAACCAAAAGTCTCTTTCTGCTGTTTGTGCGCCCGTGCACATTATTTGCAAATCAGTGTAATGTCACAATTATTGTTAATGGATCTGCAAATTATTTTGCGCTAATGGTTTATATTGTGGGGAATCTCCCTACCTTTGCCGAAATTTTATATAAAACGACTCATTTTCCACCTTAGCATATGTCGAATGTTTTAACTCTTCTGCCGCGTCATCAGGCAGCCCGTTGGGGCGCAAGCCGTGAGGCTTTCAGTTATCGTGACGACCTCTCCGGCACCTGGATTCCCGTCAATTGGGATGAATTTGAGCGGAGCGTCGATGCGGCGGCCCGCTCTCTGGCCATTGCAGGCGTGGAGCCGGATGCAAAGGTGGCGGTGTTCAGTCCTAATTCGCCCGAATTCCTTGTCACGGAGTTTGCCGCTTACCGCAACCGTGCCGTTACGGTGTCGATATATTCCACATCCAGTCCCGAGCAGGTGAGCTATATTGTCAACGATTCAGGAGCTAAGGTTATTCTCGTGGGAGGTGAGGAGCAGTATGAGGCCGTGTGCCGCATAGCTGCCGACTGCCCCTCCCTGTCGTTGATAGTGGTGGCCGGAGGAGTGACGCCTATGCCCGGGAACGTTCGTACTCTCTCGTTCGATGATTTTATAAAACGTGGGCTTGATGCGCCAGCCGAGGTGGCTGAAAAAGTGGAGTCGCGCGCCCGTCAGGCACTGACTGAGGATGTTGCCACGCTCATATACACCTCAGGCACCACCGGCGAGCCGAAAGGAGCCGTGCTTACCCACGCCAATTTCAACGAAATCATAGCCATGCACGTGGAGCGCCTCGACTATCTCACTCAGGAGGATACATCCATATCATTCCTCCCAATGACACATATCTTCGAGAAAGCATGGACCTATTTCTGTCTGTCGCTCTCAATGCGGGTGTACGTGAACCATGATCCCCGCGAGATACAGCGTTCGCTCAAGGAGGTGCGTCCCACCTGCATGTGTTCCGTGCCGCGGTTCTGGGAAAAAGCCTATGGAGTGATACGCACCAAGATGGCCGAGCTCGGGCCATTGCGCCGCGCCGTTGCCGTCCGTGCCCTCACGGTAGGACGCCGCCGCAACCTTTACTATGTGCGCCATGGCCTCCGTGTGCCCCGTATGCTTCAGTGGAAATACCGGTTGTACGAAAGGCTCATCATCACACCCGTAAAACGGGTTATGGGAGTGGAACGCGGCACATTGTTCCCCACCGCCGGCGCAGCCATTGATCCGGCCATAGTGGAGTTTTTCCATTGCCTCGGGGTGAATATGGTGGTGGGCTACGGACTCTCCGAAACAACAGCCACTGTAAGCTGCTATCCCGATGTGGATTATGTGTTCGGATCTGTGGGTACCGTGCTTCCCGGCCTTGACGTGAAGATAGGTAAAGGTGGCGAGATCATGGTAAAAGGCCCCACGGTGATGCGCGGCTACTACAACAAGCCCGACGCCACGGCCCAGGCCCTTACCCCCGACGGCTGGCTCCATACCGGCGACGCCGGATTCATCGACGATGCCGGCAATCTGTTCCTCACCGAACGCATCAAGGATCTTTTCAAGACCTCCAACGGCAAATACATAGCCCCGCAGGCCATCGAGAGCCGTCTTGCCAAGGATCCTCTCATCGAGCAGATAGCCGTGATAGGCGACAAGCGTAAATTTGTCTCGGCCCTCATCTATCCCGACTATGACGCTCTGGCACGTTATGCCGCCGAGCATGGCATACACGCCAAGTCGCCTTCCGAATTGGCCACGGCCGACCGCGTCAAGCAGCTCGTGGCCCGGCGTATAGAGTCGCTCGAGCAGGGCCTCGCATCCTACGAGAAAATCAAGCGTTTTACCCTCCTGGCAGCCCCCTTCTCCATGGAAGCCGGCGAACTCACCAACACCCTCAAGATCCGCCGCTCCGTCATCAACACCCGCTACGCCGACCTCATCGACGCCATGTACCGCGACTGATCCTCGATTGCTTCGGGAAAATCGGTGGAGAAAGTGCTTAATAGCTCGGCCTTATACTGCAAATATGCGTTTCAGTGGACGGAGAGCTCTGTAAGATAGGCCGTGAGAACCGGTTTCATGGATGGAATGTCATTTAGGATGACGTCCCATAATACCTCGGCACTTATTGTGTAATAACCATGTACCAGTATATGACGCATTCCCTCTATTTCCCGCCACGGTAGTTGTGGATGACTCGCTTTGAATTCTTTTGTAGTCATATAGGCCGCTGCTCCTATTATTTCCACCATTTTGGAGAGGCCATAAAAAAGAATCCTGTCAGATTGGATTTCTGTCAAGGTGTGCTTGGTGGCTGCATCTTCAAGAAGATGCACCATATCCAGCATGTGCGTAATCCGGCCGGAGTCTTTATGCGGGTCTCTCATAAATAAGAATTTTGTCGCGTTCTACACTTTTGCGGGCAAATTCCATAAGCCCGCGGCTTTCAACCAGATCAACTTTGCATCCGAGCAAATCGGTAAGATCCATCAATATTCTTCCCATTTTGAAGAGAGATACCAGTCCGTTTGAATTGTCATAGTCGACAAGAATGTCAATATCGCTGTCGCTATTCTCTTCTCCTCGGGAACATGAGCCGAACAGCCAAGCTTTTTTGATTGGCTGACCGCTCATAAATTCCTGAATCTTAGGAATCATATTTTTAATTCTGTCACTGATCATATTTGCTTACAAATATAACGAAATAATATTACTTTATGCCGCGGCGGTTAAGCTCGGCCTGGTAGCGGCGCGCGTTGGCCATGTGGGTGGCATAGTCCGTGGCGAAATTGTGGTAGCCCGAAAAGTCCTCGCGCGCGCACATATAGATATAAGGATGCTCCGGGGCGTCAAGCACCGCGTCCACCGTGGCCGCTTCCGGCATTCTGATAGGGCCGGGAGGCAGTCCCGCCACACGGTAGGTGTTGTAGGGCGACTCTACGCTTAAATGTGCCCCCGTTATGCGGCGCAGGCTGAAATCACCTGTGGCGAACTTCACCGTGGGGTCGGCCTGGAGCTTCATGCCGCGGTGGAGCCGGTTCAGATACAGGCGGGCCACCTTGGGCCGCTCGTCGCGTTTTCCTGTTTCCTCCTCCACTATCGAGGCTATCGTCACGGCCTCTATAGGCGTTATTCCCAGTTCCCGAACCTTGGCCGTGCGCTCCCCGTTCCAGAACCGGCGATAGGTCCTGAGCATCCGGGATGTTATGGCTTCCGGAGTTGCGTCCCAGTAAAATTCGTATTTGTCGGGGATGAACACCGCCGGCACCTGCTCGCGGGTGAATCCGCTGTCGGCAAGCATCTTTACAGCACCTTCCACCAACTCTTCGCCGGAGCAGTCAAGCTGCCGGGTGAGTTTTCCGGCCATCTGGCCGAGTGTGCGGGCGTTGTTGAACGAGGCGTTTACAGGCGTTTGCATGCCGCGGGCTATCCGGTGCGACATCACCAGGGCCAATGTGCCGCGTTCCATGCGGTAGGCTCCGTGTGTGGACTCGGCGTCGCCCCCCTGCATGCGCCACAGCATATACACGCGGTTTCCCATCGACGACCCTAACCCGGAACGCATCGAATCGCGTATAGCCTCGGCCGACGAGCCGCGCGGTATCCTTATCCATGTCTCATGGCCTAAATAAGGCTGTACGCCGAGCAGCCACAGCACTCCCGCCATGCCGAGCAGCACCGCGGCCACCACCACTGGTGTAAGGCCGCGCGACTTCTTCTTCGGCTTTCTCTTGCGTTTCTTTACGGTTTTCGCGCTCATTCTATCGGTTTGTGTTCTATGTTTTCGGCATTATGCAGCGCCCGGCGGCGTTCCAAGGGGGTCGCTCCCTCCTCGCGGTCTATGACATAGCGGTTGTAATAGGCTATTAGCAGGGTTGTCAGCGGCAGGGCTATTATCAGCCCCAGGAACCCTAATAGCGAACCCCACACCGAGAGCGACAGCAGTATTATGGCCGGGTTCAGCCCCATGGCCTTGCCCATGATGCGCGGCACAAGATAGAGGTCCTGTATGGCCTGCACCACGGCATACACCGCTATGCTCTCGCCGAATATAGTCCAGAAGCCGGTGCCCGTGCCGGCTGCGTAGACAAGGCACAGCACCGTCATGGGCAGCGCCGACACGAACTGCAGGTAGGGCACCATGTTGAGCAGCCCTATGAACAGGCCCAGCGGAACAGCCAGCGGAAGCCCTATTATGAGGAAACCGATGCTGAACAGCACCCCTACAATAAACGCCACCAAGGCCTGTCCGCGAAAATAATGGTTCATGCTGTCCTTTATGTCGTTGCCGATGCGGTACACGCTCTGGCGCCATTTCGGGGGCACCATCCACCTGAAGCCACGTGATATGCGGTCATAGTCGATCATTATGAATATCACATACAGAATCACTATGAACCAGTTCAGAATGCCCAATATCACACTCCAGCTCACCGAGATTATGCTCCACGATGTGTTGAGCGCTTCCTCTATCACCGACATCCATTCGCGCTTGGTGAGCATGTCGGATATGGCGTTGAAGTCGATGTAGCGGCGGATGAACCGGTGTATGGCCTCGGGCAGATACGGTATGTTGAGCTCCGCCACGGCATAGTTGCGCAGCATGGCCCCCATCTGCCGGCATTCGTCAACTAACTGCGGAATGAAGAACATGCAGAGCACGCCGAGTATGAACACCGTTTCGAACAGCGTGACGAATATTGCCGTTATGCGTCCCTTGAGGTGCAGCAACCGGCGGTTGTATTGCACAAACGGTTCCAGAATGTAGGAGATGAGCACAGCCACACAGAACGGCAGAAGCACCGTCTTGAGCCTGTTGACGAGCCATAAGGCTCCCAACACGAGGAGCACTGTGATCACGAGCCTCACCACGCGGTCGAGCGTATAGGGGGTACGGGTAACAGTCATGCGATGGATGGAATTATTGGTTTTATGACACGAATTTACGAATTTTTTCCGGTTTGTTCGGGAAAATCAGTATTTTTGTGGTTGATACTCTCCGGTGAATATTTTAACAACACATAATCCATACTTAATCCGGTCATATGACATCAACCCATCTTGCAGTCACCAACCTGAGTGACAAACCCTGGGCCCGCTGGACAGCCCTCGGCCTTCTGGCCGCAGCCATGTTTTTCGGCTACATATTCATGGACGTGCTCTCGCCCCTGCAATCGGCCTTGCAGGTTACAAAAGGCTGGGATCCCGGCACCTACGGCAATTTCGCTGCGTCCGAGACTTTCCTCAATGTGTTTATCTTCTTCCTGATCTTCGCCGGGGTGATCCTCGACAAGATGGGGGTCCGCTTCACGGCCATACTTTCGGGCAGCGTGATGCTTGCCGGCGCATTCATCAACTATTACGCGCTGACCGGCAGTTTCGCCGGATCGTCGCTTTACAGCTTTGTCAACGACAGCCTCAATCTTCCCCGCGAGTGGTGGAACGTCACGCCATTCTTTGCCGGAATGCCTGCCAGCGCCAAGCTCTCGGCCATAGGCTTCATGATTTTCGGCTGCGGCGTGGAAATGGCCGGCATAACCGTGTCGCGCGGCATTGTGAAATGGTTCGCCGGCAAGGAGATGGCTCTCGCCATGGGGCTTGAGATGGCCCTTGCGCGCGTGGGTGTGTTTGTGGTGTTCATCGGTTCGCCGCTTATGGCCACCGTGGGCGACACCATCAAAGTGGAGCGCTCCGTGGGCTTTGCTGTGCTTCTGCTGCTTATCGGCCTTATGAGCTTTATCGTATATGCGTTCATGGACCGCAAGCTTGAAAAGCAGATCGGCAACACCGAGGAGAAGGACGATCCTTTCAAATTCAGCGATCTCCGCTACATATTCTCCTCCAAGGTGTTCTGGATCGTGGCTCTGCTCTGCGTGCTCTATTACTCAGCCATTTTCCCCTTCCAGAAATATGCCGCCAACATGCTCCAGTGTGTGCTTGGCATTTCGGTTGAGTCCGCTGCGCTGATTTTCTCGGTGTTCCCCCTCGGGGCTGCGGCGGTCACTCCGTTTCTCGGCAACTTCCTCGACAATAAGGGCAAAGGCGCCACTATGCTTATTTTCGGTGCGCTGCTCATGATCGTGTGTCACCTCACATTCGCCCTCGGCCTTCCGGCTCTCCGTGGCGAGCAGCTCTCCGCAGTGACCTCCGACGCCATAATAACAGGCACACTCTCCGAGATCACTGACAACGGACAGCCTATCGTGGTGGATGTGGTGTTCAGCCCCGAGCATCTTGAAAATGAGGCTATCCGTGCGGCCATTGTCGGCACTCCTGTCGGCTCCTCCGTCACATTCAACCCCCGCGCCGCGTTTGAAAGCGCCTCGCAGACTTCGCGCGAGAAGAGCGCCGAACGTCTTGTAGGGCTGTTGAGCGACAAAAATTCGCAGGTCGACTACAAGCAGGCCCTCGGCATTGAATCCGATTTCACTCTCGAGGTCAAGCAGGTGAATGCCCGCACTGGTGCCGTGGGCATAGTGGTGGCATTCCTCGCCATCATACTGCTCGGCATTTCGTTCTCGCTCGTTCCGGCGTCGCTGTGGCCTTCCGTTCCCAAACTGGTCGACGGAAAGCTTCTCGGATCGGCCTACGCCGTGATTTTCTGGATCCAGAATATAGGTCTTTACGCATTCCCCATGATCATAGGCGGTGTGCTTATGGCCACGAATCCGGGCGTCAACAATCCTCTGAGCTACAACTACACCGCCCCGATGCTCGTGTTCGCCACCCTCGGAGTGCTTGCCCTCCTGTTCGGCCTCTGGCTTAAAGCCATCGACGCCCGCAAGCATTACGGTCTTGAGCTTCCCAACAAGAAGAAACAGGACGCCGAAACGGAATTTGACGGCATGGAATGATGTGGATTACATGCCGTTTCGTAAAAATCCCTATATTTGCACTCAAAAGTTGTTCTATATGAGAAAAATATTGATTATGCTGGCAATGATAATAGCCGGCACCGCAATAAGCCTTGCCGAATCGCCCCGGCTGAGGATCAACAGCAACAGTTCGTTCGTGCGTCAGCAGCCCGAACAGTTCGATGCCGGCGACTGCGCTGTGGTTCGCAATCCGGAGTCGCCCTGCAACCAGGGTGACGAGCCGTTCAGCCAGTTTATAGCCAAGTTCAACAAGGACAAGAAATTTCGTCAGGAACGTCTTAACCCCCTCGGAATGCACTCCGCCATCCCCGGCGACAGCGAGGAGGCCAAGCTTGCCGACCTGAAAGCCAATCTGAAGCGCTTCTCGGGCAAGGTGGCTCCCGTGCAGCTGCGCCGCACCTACAATTCCGTGCGCTGGGCCACATATTATGCCGTGGCACCCAACATTGTGGGCTTTTACTCTGTGGAGGAGACCAGCGGCGAGCGCACCGAATATATTCTCGGCTTCGAGCGCATCAACGGCCTGTGGTATCTGACCCATGCGCAATGCACGGACTGACAATTGAATAAGTAAGAAAAACATTTATATTTTTAATTTCATGAACAAGAGAATAGTTTCAGCGCTTGCATGCGCTTTCGCTTTCGCGGCCTCAGCTTTTGCCGCAGCACCCACCGCCCTTTCAGGCTCATGGCTGAGCGAGGAAGTATCCATGACCATGCCCGACGAATCGGTTATGACGGATCAGTACGACATTGATTTCGGAACCGTTGAAGGCACCGAAGGCTCCTGCGAGTTCAAAGAGGTGGCACAGCTCAAAAACCTCAATCTCCAGTCGATGGGCCATGCCGACGTCAAAATCAATGTATCCGGCTCAGGAAAATGGATTCTGAAGGACGGCACGATAGAGATCAGCCTTGATCCGGCCACTGTGAAAGCCGGCACTACCCCCGACGATATTACTCTTGAAGTTCCCGACATGGTGTTCACCCTCATGGGCACCACTTCCGATGAGGTCAAGAATCAGATCGGCGGCATGATCAACGAACAGATGGTGCCCCAGATTCTTTCCGGCCTCAAGAAACTCACATTCAAGAACGCCGACCTTGAGGGCACAGTGCTCACTGTCAAGGACGACCAGACCGAAGTGAAGTTCAACCGCAAATAATCCACGGGCGTCCGCGCCCTGAAACCCTATACACCGGTCCCCGGAGCCGACGCACCCGTCCGCCCCGGGGATCTGTCATTTCAATCCTGATTTTTGAAGATGAAAACCATACTTATCCTCAACGGCCCGTCGCTTAACCTCGTGGGTGTCAGGGAACCTGAGATCTACGGATGCGAGAGTCTCGACCAGTATCTGCGCGGCCTCCGGGCCCGTCTCAACGACAGGGTGGAGATCAACTTCGCCCAGTCCAACCACGAGGGCGAGCTTATCGACATGATACACGGCGCCATGGCCGGCGGCGAGACCGACGGCATTGTCATCAACCCCGGAGCCTACAGCCACACATCCCTCGCTATTGCCGACGCCCTGCGTGCCGTTAGCCTGCCGGCGGTGGAGGTGCATATATCCAACATCCATGCCCGGGAGGAGATCCGCCGCCATTCCATCACCGGCGCGGCCACCCGTGCCGTAATAGCCGGATTCGGGCTTTTCAGCTACGATCTGGCCGTGGAGGGGCTTCTCGAAATTCTCGAATACTGACCCTATGGAGGAATTTGACGACTATATCCTTGACCACATAAGCCCCGAGCCGCCCGAACTGGCCAGGATCTACCGCGACACTTACCTCAAGTGTCTCTATCCGCGCATGTGTTCGGGCCACCTACAAGGCGCCGTGCTGCGTATGATCGTGTCCATGGCCGCGCCCCGCCGCATTGTCGAATTAGGCACATTCACCGGCTATTCCGCCCTCGCCATGGCCATGGCCATGCCCTCCGGCGGCGAGCTGCACAGCGTCGACATTGACGACGAGCTGGGACCAATGGTGGATCGGGCCTTTGCGTGCGCCCCCGCAGGCGTGGCCATGCACCACCATATAGGCGATGCGCTTGAGGTGGTGCCCGCTTTGCCTGCCCCGTGGGACATGGCTTTCATCGACGCCGACAAGCGCCATTACACCGAGTATTACGAAATGCTGCTTCCGCTGATGCGCCCCGGAGGCTATATTTTGGCCGACAACACCCTTTGGGGTGGGAAAGTGGCCGATCCTGCCCATGCGCGCGACCCGCAGTCGCAGGGCATACTGCGCTTCAACGCCCATGTGGCCGCCGATCCGCGTGTTGAGACCCTCATCCTCCCGCTCCGCGACGGCCTCACCATACTTCGTGTACTGCCCGATTAGAAGTCCGGAGTCAGAAATCGGAAATTGCCCCACACCGCTATTGCCATAGGCGCGCCGGTGTGGGGCAATTCTTTAAGTTGAGGTAGATTTGACTCCTGATTCCTATTTGCTGGCCGGAGCTGCGAATGCCTTGCGGCTCCACTCTCCGCAGGCCACTATGTATAACCCTTCGGGGAGGGATATCAGGGTACGGCCCGGAGCTGTTGCCGCATCATACATGCAATGGCCCCTGAGGTCATACACACGCACTGTAAGGGCTTCGCCGGTGAGGTTTTCGAATGTCACGCCCCCCTTGGCGCTGTAAGCGTCCCAGCGGTGGTAATCCATATCGGCCACCGACATTGCGGCGGTGTAGGATGTGGCGTGTATGTCGTCCAGCATGAAACGCTTGCCTGCAAGCTGACGTATGCGCAGGCGTGCAGTGCCTGTCACATTGGCCGTAGCCTCGCAGCGCACCCATTCCGTGGGTGAGCTTACGGTGAATTCCTTGAGCTGGGTCCATGTAAGGCCGCCGTCAACCGACACCTCAAGCGCCAGTTTAGCTTCGGGATCGTTTTCGTTGTTCCATTTCATGGCGTAGAACGAGATAGTGCCCAGGCCGCGGGTGCGGTCGTCGAGAAGCTCGATCTCGGCTTTGCCGTCCTTGCCGCAGCGGGCTGCCCGCAAGCCTGAATGGCATTTGTCGCCGTCCCATACGCCTGCGTCGGCCAGCTTCCACATTCCTGCCGTACCGTTGTATTCGCCGGCGCCATAGCCCCCTTTAAGTTCGTCCTCAAAGCCCTCGGCAAGATAGTCCTCCGCGCTGACATTGCCGGTGAAAGAGGTGTCATCGTTCATATAGGAGCCGGCCTCGAGGCGCAGGGTGGTGGTGAAAGTACCCTCCTCGGCCGAGTAGATGCGCAGGTAGAGACGGTCCTCGCCGGGCTGCAATGTCACGCTCTGGAGCCACGCGGTCTTGTCGGTGGACAGCTGGAAGCGGCTGTCGGTCAGGGTGGCTTTTACGGGATCGTCGATATCCTGTATGTCAAGCAGCAGCTCAAGGGGTTGCGACGGCTCGCCCGGCACAGCCTCGAGAGTGGGATCGCCGTCATACATCACCGTGATCATGGGCACGGGCACGGCTGTTGTGACTTTGATTTCGTTGCCTGTGGCCGGATGTGCCGCCGAACTTACTGTGTAGGTATACTCTGTGGAGCTTTCCAGGCCTGTCACCTCGTAGCATTCAGCTTGTCCCGGCACCTCCTTGGGATATCCGGCCACAGTGCTTCCCCCCTGACGCACGGTCAGCGTAACGGGCTGGTTGTCGTTGTAGCCGTAGGCCCAGCGGGCTTCGAACGATTCGCTTGTTACATGGGTGGCTGTCAGGGCTTCCACGCCGGAGCGCACGTTTACCTCCACGGTGGCCACGGAGCGGGCTGCGCCTGAGGTCACTGTGAGTGTGGCGCGGTTGGTTCCGGCGGTTGACGAGTTCACTGTCACGCTTACTGTGGCGCCCTGAGTTGCCTCCGATGCGCTGACACTCGCGGGGCTGACGCTGAATCCGGTGCCTGATATGCTTACATTCACGGCCTCTTTGAGCGCCGTGCCTTTGATGTTTACGCTGAAAGAGCGTGCTTCCTGAAGCTGTGCTGTGCCTAAGCTGAGTGTCGAGCCGTTCACGGGCAGCACTATTGCAGGCTCTGCGGCTCCTGATTCGCTCCATGCCACCGAGGTTTTGTCGCCCCATATGTGTTCGGCCAGTTCGGGATGGTCGATAAACGGATTGCGGTTGTGCTGATAGCCGTAGACAGCATCGTTGCGCTTGCGTTCCTTGTCGCTCACCGGATCCTCGCGGTGCCATTTCAGCAGCAGGTTCATGGCCCAGGTGGAGAATGCCGGATATGACGAGCCGTTGAGCATAGGCGAATCCCACGAGCTGATCAGGGAATTGTAGCGTGTGGCCATGTAGAAATACGACCGGGCGAAATCACCCTTGTATTCGTCGTCGGGCTCGAACACAGTGCCCGAATATCCGGGGAATGTGGAGCTTCCCAACCGTCCCAAGGCCCTGACATTGCCGCTCGACGGCTCCGATGTGCCGCCGGCGCATTCGCCGTAGGGATGGTTGCTGCGCTGCCCGTTGACTTTGCCGTCAGTAGGGTAGATGTGAAACAGGTCGCTCACCATAGGGCTGGCGTCGTCGAACCAGCTTTTGGGAAATGAGTGCTCGCGGTTGTAGCATACGCCCACAGCCGAATAGTTGCCGCACTGTTCGCTGCCCGGGTTCCAGCGCTTGGTCGAATACATGTCCCAGATCTTGCCGTTGGCGTCAATGTCGGTCTTGCGGTAGGCGTCCCACAGCCCCTTGTAGCTCACAACGGTGTGTGACCCTATTTTGGCGCTGAGGGTGGTGAGTAGACTTCGGCCGCTCTTTCCCTCGCAGGTGGAATAATATCCTGCGGGAGCGTCGGCCATAGCCGTCATTGAGGCGGCGGTTGCGGCAGCTGCTATCCACAGCCCCGCTATGCGGTCGGTAAATTTCATGGTCAGAAATGCAATAATTACTGTTTCAGTTTTTCGGAACCGCAAATATACGAATAAGTGAGAGCAAAATCAAGCAAGCTTGGTTTTGCTCAGGGAAACCGCATCAAAATTTAGGTTGCAGTGCCCGCTTTGGATGTTTTCGCGTGGAGGCGGGGGAGGTGCGGGGTTATCTTTGCGGGGTGAATTTCAGCAGTTATGGGTATGACGAAGGAGGAACGGGAGTTTGAGGTGATGATGGCGGAGAACCGCCGGCGCAATGAGGTGTGGGCGGCGGGTGCCGACTATGAGCCGCTGACAGGGCGCGGCTGCGCGGGTGAGCGTGTGGCTGTGAAGGGCGACGAGGGGGAGATGCTGATGGTGCCGCGTGAGCTTGCGGTGTCGGGCGAATGGGAGCGGTGCCGGACGGCTGCGGAACGGGACAGGCTGCGGTGCCGCTATGATTTCGAGTTCTGGGCGGCACGGTGTGTCACCATACGTGATAAAATCACGGGGCAAGATGTGCGCTGGCGGCTGAACCGTCCGCAGCGCCGTGTGGCGGCCATGATCGAGGAGGACAGGCGTGCGGGGCGTCCGCTGCGCCTGATAATGCTGAAGGCGCGGCAGTGGGGCGGCTCCACGCTGGTGCAGATGTATTTTGCATGGATACAGATTGTGCATCGGCGCAACTGGCACTCGTTTATCTGCGCCCATGTCAAGGACACTTCGGCCACGATACGCGGCATGTATGCCAAGCTGCTGGCAAATTATCCTGCCGAATTGTGGCCCGAGGAGGAGGCTCCTGCTTTCTCGGGTTTCGAACGCTCCATCAACACCCGGCTCATTGCGGGCCGCGGCTGCCATGTCACGTTGGCTTCGAGCGAGAACCAGGAGAGCGCCCGCGGCAACGATGTGGCTCTGGCCCATCTGAGCGAGGTGGCTTTCTGGCGCGACAGCCTGCGCCATTCGCCGGAGGATTTCATACGCTCGGTGTGTTCGGGCATAGCGCTCAGCCCGCTCACGTTTATAGCCATGGAGTCCACAGCCAACGGTGTGGGCAATTTCTTCCACAAGCGCTGGCTTCAGGCCGGTGATCCGGATTCGGGCACACGCCGCGTGTTTGTTCCGTGGCATGAGATCGACATGTACCGCATGGAAGTGGCGGATCCCCGCGGGCTGATAGCCACTATGGATGACTATGAACGGCAGCTGTGGCGCCTTGGCCTGACTCTGGAGCAGATATGCTGGTACCGCCGCAAGCGGGCCGATATGCCGTCGCATCAGGCCATGATGGCGGAATATCCCACCACCGACACGGAGGCGTTCGTGAATTCGGCCACAAGTGTGTTTGACCGCGAGGCCGTGGCCCGGTTGCGTGAGCTGTGTCCGCCCCCTGAAAGTGCCGAGCGCGGCGAGGTATCGGGCCGTGAGGTATCGGGCCGGGGTGCTTTGTGCGGTGTTGAGTTCCATGCCGACCCCACCGGCGGACTCACGGTGTGGGAGCGTCCCGAAGGGGCGCGGGCGCTCAACGGCTACGTGGTCACGGTGGATGTGGGCGGCAAGAGTGCGGGATCGGACTGGTCGGTGATATGCGTCATGAATCTCAAGGACGACAAGCCGCGGGTGGTGGCGCAGTGGCGCGGCCATATCGACCATGACCTTCTCGGCTGGAAGGCGGCTGCAATAGCCACATGGTATCAGAATGCGCTGCTTGTGGTGGAGAGTAATTCGCTTGAAACGGTGGCCGACGGCGGATCGCGCTTTATCCTCGAGGAGCTGAACCGTGTGTACCGCCCGCTTTACCGGCGCCGTGTGCGCGACCGCCTCAGGCAAACCATGGAGCAGCGGCTCGGGTTCCACACCAATGCGGCAACCAAGACCCTTGCGGTGACGTCGCTTATACAGCATGTGCGCGAGGGGGCCTATGTGGAGCGGGATCCGGCGGCATGTGACGAGATGGATACTTACGAACTCAGTCCGAGCGGCGAATACGGAGCTCGCCGGGGGTGTAACGATGATATGCTTATGACCCGGGCAATAGGGCTGTATGTGGCTTCTACGCTTCCGGTGGTGAAGGATCTCGACTTCACGGGGCTGTGATTGCGGACGGCGCCGTCAGAAATAGCGCGGTAGCGATGCGGCGCTCAGGCGCACGCAGCCGTGCACGTCCGGCCGGCTGTCGGCTTTTCGCTTCACCAGGCGCCTGAACATGTAGGGCAGCAGCGACCACAGGTTGACGGAGGTGCCGGAACGATCGCGCAGAAACCTCAGGTATTCGCCCGAAGGGTCAACGGTGATATGTACGCTCTTGGGTGAATCGAGACAACCCGGAGCGGGTGATTTTGAGAAAATGCGGGCGTCGTAGCTTCCCGGTGCGGCTCCGCGCACAAGGCAACCCATCACAGTGCCGGGGCGCAGGGAGCGGTCGGGCGAGCGCATCACCACCATAAGGAGTGTTTCGGGCGCCGATGCGGGGAAAATTCCGGCGGGACACCGCTCTATGGCTATGATGGCTCCGGTGTCGGTGAGGCGCCACACCCCTTCGGCCGGCCCCGGTGCGGAAGCCTCTATGCGCCGCTGAACGGAGTCAGTGTCGGCATAGCCTCCGATCCATGCGGGCACAGCCGAAAGCGAGGCCGTGAGCCCGGCCCCGCGGAGTGCAGGGCCGCAACACAGCAGGATAAGGATTGCCGCAATACGGGGGAGCATGTTGACATTGATCAGTCGAAAGTTTCTATGCGCGATGACATGGACACTTCGCCGCTGAGATCCGTTTCCATGGCGCGCTTCACGCTCTCTATGGTCATACCCGACGCAAGCAGGTGCATCAGCTTGGTGATGGCGGCCTCGGTGGTCATGTCGTGGCCGTTGACCACCCCTGTGGAGGCAAGGGAGTCGCCTGTGGCATAGCGGCGGGGATTTATGCCGCCGTTGACACACTGGGTGATGTTGACCACCACAAGGCCGCGCTCGATGGCCTGTTTGACACTGCGCACGAACCATTCGGCTGTGGGGGCATTGCCGGCGCCATAGGAGCGGAGCACCACGCCCTTGATGTTGGGTGTGGCGAGCATGTGGCGGAGAGTCGACTCCGTGAGGCCCGGAAAGAGGTCGATGAACATCACGGCCGAGTCAAGCGCATAGTGTACGCGCAGGGTAGCGTCGCGCGGTATGCGCCGCAGGGCGTCGTAGTTGTAGTGTATGCGCAGGCCTATGCGGCCCAGAGCCGGATAGTTGTATGACTTGAAAGCGTTGAAATTGCTGGCGCTCTTTTTTGTGGCGCGGTTGCCGCGCCAGAGGTAGTTCTCAAAGAGTATGGCCACTTCCTGCACCATGGGATCGCCTGTCTCGGTGCGTTCGGCGGCGATCTGGAGGGCGGTGATGAGATTTTCTTCACCGTCGGTGCGCACTTCGCCGATAGGGAGCTGCGAGCCGGTTATTATCACCGGTTTGGCGAGATCCTGGAGCATGAACGACAGGGCCGAAGCCGTGTAGGCCATGGTGTCGGTGCCGTGGAGCACGACGAAGCCGTCGTATTGGGTGTAGTTCTTCTCGATGGTGGCGGCTATCTTCTGCCAGTCGTTGATGGAGATGTTGGACGAATCAAGCGGCGGCTCGAACTGGATATGGTCCATGTCGTAGTCGAGCCACTTGATTTTGGGTACGTTGTCGAGCAGATGCTTGAAGTTGAAAGGCTCCAGTGCATGCGTCTTGGGGTTCTCGATCATCCCTATTGTGCCCCCGGTGTAGACTATAAGGATGCGCGGTCTGGCGTCGTTCATGTGTGTGATAAGATGGTAAAGTTGTTTTATAGATAATCGTGTTTTATGGTTGAGGTGAATGTCAGCCGATCTTTGCGCCGGGCACCACCGGTGCCGAGGGGCTTATGAGTACTAATGAGCCGTCGGCGTTGACGGCAGACAGTATCATGCCTTCCGACACTATGCCCTTGAGCTTGCGGGGCGGGAGGTTGGCGATGAAACATACCTGGATGCCCACGAGCGAGGCGGGATCGTAATGCTTTGCGATGCCTGACACTATGGTGCGTTTCTGCATTCCGTCGTCGATGAGGAAACGCAGCAGCTTGTCGGCTTTGGGCACTTTCGAGCATTCCAGCACGGTGCCCACGCGGAAATCGCATTTGGTGAAGGTGTCGAAGTCCACATCGGGAGCCTGCGGCTCGGGCTGGAACGACTTTATGCGGTTTTCCTCCTTTATGCGGGCGAGGCGGTCAAGCTGGGCCTGCACTGCGGAGTCGTCGATTTTGTCAAACAGGAGTTCCGGGACGGCAAGCTGCGACCCGGCGGCTATGGCGTCGGGCTGCCCTATGGTGTCCCAGCTTACGGAGTCCATGCCGAGCATGCGGGTCAGTTTTTCCGACATGAAAGGCAGGAACGGAGCGAAGGCCGCGGCTATGGACGCGCAGAGGTTTACTGCCGTGTTGAGCACGGTGGCGGTGCGCTCCATGTCAGTCTTGGCGAGCTTCCATGGCTCGGTTTCCTGAAGGTAGCGGTTGCCGAGGCGGGCTATGTCCATGGCGTCCTTGAGGGCCTCACGGAAATGGAATTCCTCGATGTCGGCCGCGAGGCGCTGCCGGGCTTCGGCCACATCGGCCCACAGGGCCGATTCTGTATCACTGACCGCCCCAAGGGCAGGTACGGTGCCACCAAAGTATTTGTGGGTGAGCACGAGGGCACGGTTCACGAAGTTGCCGAGAATGGCCACGAGCTCGTTGTTGTTGCGTGCCTGAAAGTCGGCCCAGGTGAAGTCGTTGTCCTTTGTCTCCGGTGCGTTGGCGGTGAGCACATAGCGCAGCACATCCTGCTTGCCGGGGAAGTCGGCGAGGTATTCGTGGAGCCATACGGCCCAGTTGCGCGAGGTGGATATCTTGTCGCCCTCGAGGTTGAGGAACTCGTTGGCGGGCACGTTGTCGGGGAGCTGGTAGTTGTCGCCGTAGGCCATGAGCATGGCGGGGAACACGATGCAGTGGAACACGATGTTGTCCTTGCCTATGAAGTTGACTATACGGGTTTCGGGATCCTTCCACCATGTCTCCCAGGTGTCGGGAAGCAGTTCCTTGGTGTTGGATATATAGCCTATGGGGGCGTCGAACCACACATAGAGCACTTTGCCTTCGGCGCCTTCAACGGGCACGGGTACACCCCATGAGAGGTCGCGGCTCACGGCGCGCGGCTGCAGGCCTAAATCGAGCCACGACTTGCACTGGCCGTATACGTTGGGTTTCCATTCCTTGTGCTCTTCGAGAATCCACCGGCGCAGACGCGGCTCCCACTTGTCGAGCGGAAGATACCAGTGCGATGTCTCGCGCATCACGGGCGTATTGCCGGTGATGGCCGAGCGCGGATTGATCAGGTCGGTGGCATTGAGGCTTGTGCCGCACGCTTCGCACTGGTCGCCGTAAGCGTGCTCGTTGCCGCAGTGAGGGCAAGTGCCTGTAACGTAGCGGTCGGCAAGAAACTGACCGGCTTCTTCGTCGTAAAGTTGCTCGGATGTCTTCTCGATAAACTCCCCTTTCTCGTAGAGGCGGCGGAAGAAGTCGGAGGCC
>URII01000015.1 GCA_900547825.1 uncultured Porphyromonadaceae bacterium | reverse complement strand
CGGCACAGGCACGCTCTCTTACGAGGAGATTGGTGCGTTTATTCCCATCTTCTTGCTGCTGTGCGTTTCCCTTGGCTACGATCCTATTGTCGCTCTGGCAACTTGCGCAATGTCCATGGGCTTTGGCTTCGCCTCCGGTTATGCCAATCCTTTCACCACAGGTACGGCTCACAACATTGTTGGCCTGCAGCCGCTCTCCGGTGCCGGCTACCGCATCATCGTTCTTATTGTAACTGTTGGCTTCCTTGCGTTCTACACGCTGCGCTATGGCGCCAAGGTCAAGAAAGATCCGTCCCTTTCGATCACAGCCGACATTGACTTTTCTCATCTGCGCATCGATGAGGAGAGAAAGGCGACCAAATTTACACCGGTTCGTATCTGCACGCTTATTGCTCTGGTCATTATGGTCGGCGTGATGTTCTATGAGCTGATGTTCAAGGGCCAATTCATTGACTGCTGCACCGCACTATTCCTCTCTCTCATGTTCATTATCATGGCGATTCGCTGGTTTGTCCCGCTGATTCAGAATGCCAAAGCAGGCAAAGAAGTGGAGAAGGTTTATCTGCCCAGCGATACGATCCGTGACTGGTTCGATGGTATGGGTCAGGCTGCTCTTCCGGCACAAGGATCGACTCCAGTGTAGAGAGTTTTGACACCTCTTTGGTGCGGAAGTTGGCGGGTTCGTCAAGCACAAGGCCGTCGCGGTTGCCGAGGATGTTGGTTGAGAACCATCCTGAAAGTCCGAGACAACGGGTGCCGATAATGGGGGCGAAACCTGACTTCACCAATGTTTGGCCGGTCTTGAAGTCCTTGCCTGCGATGGGCATGCCTGTCTTTTCGCTGAGCTCCCACATAGCGGGTATGTCCACTGTGGTGTTGGGTGCGCCCATAATGAAGGGTGCGCCTTCCGAAAGAGCTGCATAGGCGTAGCACATCGAGGGTGCGATATGATCCTTGTCGTCGGCCTTCATGGCAGCCTCCAGAGCGGCGAGCGTGCCATGCACGTTTTCGTCAACAGGCACATAGACCTCGGTCGATGCGGCCCAGAGCACAACCACACGGTTCACACCGGTCTCGGCCTTGAAACGGCGGATATCCTCGCGGATCTGCTCGGTCATGTCCCAGCGGTCCTTTACCTGCTTCACATTGTCGCCGTCAAGACGCTTTGCATAATTGTGGTCGAAAGCGGCCTTCATCGGAACGATCTTCATCAGCTCGTCCTTTACAGGCTCGATATCCTTCTCCTTGAGCACCTCGGCGTTGAGCGCGCTCTCGTATGCGTTTGCGGGATATACATCCCATGCGCCGAACACGATATCGTCCAGTTTTGCAATAGGAACGATTTCATCATATTTGAGATATTTTTTGTCGGCACCTTTACCAACGCGGATTTTGTCGTATTGAGTCATAGAGCCGACAGGCTTTGCAAGGCCTTTGCGGGCCATAAGCACGCCGGTCATGAAGGTAGATGTTACAGCCCCGAGGCCTACAACAAGCACACCGAGCTTGCCGTCGGCGGGTTTAACGTTTGATTTTGACATAGTTACCTTTCTACTTTATGGTTTATTATTCTTAATTTGCTTAATTGAGCGTGTAAAGGTAAGGTTATTTTCCTTTACCGCGAAAATGTTGCGATTAAAAATTTGCTAAATTTGGCTAATATTGGAAAAATATGCGAGTTTATTGTGAATAAAGACAAATTCAATAATGGATGCAGAATTATATTGTTAATTTAATTTAACGCCACATCAATCACTTCGGCAAGACTTCCTATCACCGACGGATGCTCAACAGCATCCTCTTCGGCAGTCCATCCTTTGCCTTTGATCCATGCCACACGGCAGCCGAGTTTCATGGCCGGCTCTATGTCCTTGCGGAAACTGTCACCCACCACAAGCACCTCTTCGGGCTTGAAGCCGAGGGCGTCCACTCCGAGGGCGAATATTGCGGGGTCAGGTTTGCGCACACCCACCACGGCACTCTCCACCACGGCCTTGAAATAGCGCCGCAGGTCAAAATCCTCAAGCACCGCCTCCACATTGCCGTAGAAGTTCGACACTAATACCATCGGATAACGCGCAGCAAGGGCTTCCAGTACAGGCCGTGCCTCCTCCACGCACTCACGCGCTGCCTCATAGCAGTACCGCGCCACGTCCGGAGCTTTCCGCGCGGCCTCATCATGGCTGACAAGACCCTCTGCGGCAAGGGCTTCGAGTTCAAGGCGCATTTTTATATCCATCAGGTCGCGGAATGTGTGGTGCGGAAGTATATGCCGTGTCACGGCAAGTTCACGCTCCACCTTGACATAAGCGTCACGGAACGCCTCTTTGCTCACGTCCACACCTGCGGCACGGTAGCCGCGCCATATCACTTCGCTCCAATGGTCGCCACGCGAGTCTATCGTGCCCCCGTAATCGAATATTATTCCTTTTATCATAATCAGAGAATTTTTATAGCGGCGGCTCGGCAGGATAAAGCCCGGCACGCAACTGGTCGGTAAGCTCCGTGCATATACGCTCATGCCTGTAGTTCATCCACATCATGATAAGATTGAACACCGTAAGCTCGGCCACGAAATAAAGCCATGGAATGCCGGCGAACAGAGCCACGAACAGAGTGATGCACCGCCAGTTGAACGAAAGTATGTTGGTATACTTCATCAGCGGCAGCGACATGTCGCGGAACACCTCGCGGAACTGACGGGGAATTCGCCCGTCGGGGTAACGCAAAGCCAGTTCGCCGCGCAACTCCTGCATCGACGCCGTGCGGCGTTCCTGCCCGAGCGTGTAGTTTGTGTAAAACGTGAGTGTGAGCTTTTTGAAGAAATCACGGCTCCACGACAATTCCCCGAGCTTCTGTTTAAGCTCGCTGCCTGTATCTAACTCGCTGCCTTCCGCCCCTTTCAGGAAATAAAGATGGAACTGGCGGTAATAGTCGGCCAACGCCGCCTGGGTGGCGTGGCATAAGCCGGCCCCTACAGCAAGAACCCATATCACCCAATGGTACTCCTCGAAAAACAGGCTTGTGTGTACTTCGCGCAAGCATATTGCCACATATATGGCGGCAAACCACAGGTCGCCGCTCACACCGTCGAGTATACGCCCTATGCGCGAGTATTGCCGAGTCATGCGGGCCAGCTGGCCGTCGGCGCTGTCAAACGAATTGGCCCACACAAGCAGTATCATGCCCACTATGTTTATGGCGAGGTTATTGAAATAAAACGCCACTCCCGCGCCTATTCCGAGAAATATCGAGGCTATGGTTATGGCATTCGGGGTTATGCCGAGCTCCCGGGCCGCACAGGCCCATGCGAATCCAAGCGGACGGTAGAAGGCAAGATCGATATGCTCCTCCGTGTCCATTGACTTCAGCGACGCGCGATATTCGTCGCGGTACCGGTCGAAACGTCCCATCATGCTTTTTTGATTACGTTCATTATACATTTGGCTATCGGTGCAGCGGCCTCCTGCCGGCATGGCGCGAAGCTTGGCCAGTCGTTGAAATCTATTATCGAGATCTCCCCGCTGTCCGACACTATGCAGTCGCCGCCATACACTTTCACGTCAAGCACCTTTGATGCTTTGTCGCATATCTCCTTGAGATACGAAAGTTCAAACTTCAGTCCGCGTGAATGTCCGTTGATGGCCTCATGCCCGTATTTGCTGTGCCCCTCGTCGAAAGGATAGAACCAATAGAAAAACGGTGTGCCCTGCACCCCGTAAAACTTTATCAGGTCGCCCGGCAGATGGCGGTTGATAACCGCACGTGTTATGCCGCGCAGAAAATATTCCTGAAGCACCTCCTGCGCCTCTTCGGGATGGCGCACGAAACTCACATCCTCCTTGTGCATGGCATGGAAATCACCGCGCTTTATCCAGCAGCGGTCCATGCCGGCCTTGATAAGCGCCGGCTTCACCGCCTCGTTCGTATCCACTATTATGCTCTCCGGATAAGGTATACCGGACCCGACGAGTATGCGGGTCATACGCTCACGGGTGCAGTTCTCTATCCCGTAGCCTGAGTTGATCACTATGCGTCCCGCATCCTCAAGCTCCTTGAGCAGTTTTATCGAACGCTGCTCGCGGCACATGTTGATTATCACCGGCTCAGCCGGCACATTGGCATTGAATGATTCCTCGCTGTAAACCGTAACCTCAAAGCCACGCTTGCGGAGCTGCTCCACAACGGCATTGAATATCGCGGCGTCGTTGCCTATATGGTTGGGTGAATAGGCTCCGGCACGCATTATGCCCGCTATCTTTACTTCCGGCATATCTGTGAGTGTATAGTTGATTGGATTATTTGTTATTTATGAATGCCCGTGCCGTGGCTATGTCACCGGCATGGTCCACATCCACGATTTTGCTGAACGGCACAGCCCGCAGTTTCAGGCCCGCATCCACCAGCGCCCGCTGATAGTTGCGCATACGCGCCACACCCTGCTCCACACACCGGTGCAGCACATCTATGGCCGGAGCCGTAAGCCCGTAGATACCGCCCGATATATATTCCACACCCTCCCACGGAGTGTCGCGGAATGCCGTGATCCACATATCCCGGTCAGTGTCTATGTAAAGCGGCTTCTCGTCATCGATAAACGAAGTCACGCCCATGCAGCCGTCGGCCTCGCCGTCAGCCTCGAATGTGTCTATATAGCGGCGGAAATCCTCGTCACGGAACACCGTGTCAACCGTTGTCAGCACATATTTACCCGGCGGGAGCACACGGCTCACCTCATAGAAACTGTGCATCGAGCTGGGTGTTGACTTCACCACTAAATTCAAGGGCACAGGCAACGTCAGCGACCGTATGTAATCAGCCACTTCGGTCATCTGTTCGTTGACTATCACGCTTATGGATTCAGCCCGGTTGTCAAGGAACATGTCTATGAGCCTGCGTATCATGGGGCGTCCGTCAAGGTCCACAAGCGGCTTGGGCAGCTTCACACCCTCGCTCACAAGACGCGAGCCTTCGCCCGCTGCGATAATTGCGTAATTCATACCTTTATGTCAGCTATGCGGATCCTCGTCCTTGGTGAGGTCGAGCACCACATTGTCCTTTGTGTTCTTTTCAAAATACTGCTTGCGTAAGGGGCGGGCGGTCATGTCGGCGTGACGGGCACGCGAGCGCAGTATGTCAATCGACTGGAATATGGCATGCCTCATCGAAGCCTCCTCGGCCACCCCCTTGCCGGCAATGTCGTAGGCTGTGCCGTGGTCGGGCGATGTGCGAACATACTGGAGTCCGGCCGTGAAATTAACTCCTCCGTCCGGATCAAGGGCCTTGAACGGGATAAGCCCCTGGTCATGCGTCATGGCAAGTATGCCGTCGAACTTGCGGTAAGCGCCGCTGCCGAAGAAACCGTCGGCCGCATAAGGGCCGAAACAGTTTATCCGCATTTTCCGCGCCTCCTCTATAGCCGGGGATATGATCTCTGATTCTTCGGTTCCGGTCACACCCCCGTCTCCGGCATGGGGATTGAGCGCGAGCACGGCTATGCGCGGATTCGTAAGCGAGAAATCACGCACCAGCGAGTCGCTGAATATCCGCAGCTTCTCAGTTATAGCCTCCGCCGTGAGGGCTTCGGCCACTTTCCCTAAAGGCAGATGGGTGGTCACAAGCGCCACGCGCATAAAGTCATTCACCATGATCATGAGGGCTTTGTCCTCACCGTCGCCGAGCGACGCCTCGAGATATTCCGTATGTCCCGGAAAGGTAAAAGTGTCGCTCTGTATGTTGTGCTTGTTGATCGGGGCCGTCACCAGAGTGTCGATCACACCGGACCGCAGATCGGCCACGGCACATTCAAGCGCGGCGAAGGCTGCTTCGCCTGCGGTGGAAGTCGACTGTCCTATATCCACTTTTGTGTCGTCGGCCACAACGTTTATTATGTTGACATGGCCCGCAACGGCGGCCGAAGCGTTCTCCACAGAGTTGAGCTGCGGGCCGGCAATGCCGAGTGTCTTGCGGTATAGCGCGGCTATCTTGGCCGAGCCGTATATCACCGGTATGCACAGGTCAAGCATGGCGGGATCCGACAGCGCGCGGAGTATCACCTCATAGCCCACGCCGTTGATATCGCCATGTGTAATGCCTATTACCGGACGTTTTTTTTCTTTCATCTGTAAGTTTCTCTTAAAAGTAAACTCTTATTCCATAAGTTTACGGTAACGGCGCCGTGGAGGCTCCTTGCCGCCGTTCTGAGCCCGTTTCCAATCCTCGAAATCACTGTATGTTCCCTGATAGAACACCACTTTGCCATCCCCTTCGAACGAAAGGATATGTGTGCATATACGGTCGAGGAACCATCGGTCGTGGCTCACCACCACAGCGCATCCCGCGAAATCCTCAAGGCCCTCCTCAAGGGCACGCAGAGTGTTCACGTCGATATCGTTGGTAGGCTCGTCGAGCAGCAGCACATTCCCCTCTTCCTTGAGCGCCATGGCCAAGTGGAGACGGTTGCGCTCGCCGCCGGAGAGCACCCCTATTTTCTTTTCCTGGTCGGCACCTGCGAAGTTGAACTTCGACAGATAGGCGCGGGCATTGACATCGCGGCCCCCCATGCGGAAACTCTCCACACCCTGCGATATGACCTCATACACGCTTTTTTCAGGCAGCAGGTCATGGTGTGTCTGGTCCACATAGGCTATCTTCACCGTCTCGCCCACATCAAATGTGCCGGCGTCAGGCTTCTCCATGCCCATTATCAGTTTGAAAAGAGTGGTCTTGCCGGCTCCGTTGGGGCCTATCACACCCACAATGCCGTTAGGCGGCAGTGTGAAGTCGAGATTGTCAAACAGCTGTTTTTTCCCGAATGCCTTGCTCAGTCCGGTGGCTTCTATCACCTTGTTGCCGAGACGCGGCCCGTTGGGAATGAATATCTCAAGACGTTCCTCACGCGCTTTCTGGTCCTCGTTGAGCAACCGGTCATACGACGAGAGGCGGGCTTTGCCCTTGGCCTGACGCGCCTTGGGCGCCATACGCACCCACTCCAGTTCGCGTTCAAGTGTCTTGCGGCGTTTCGACGCCTGCTTCTCCTCCTGGGCCATACGTTTGGTCTTCTGGTCGAGCCACGACGAATAGTTGCCTTTCCAGGGTATACCCTCGCCACGGTCAAGCTCCAGGATCCAGCCGGCCACATGGTCAAGGAAATAGCGGTCGTGGGTTATGGCTATCACAGTGCCGGGATATTGCTGGAGGTGCTGTTCGAGCCAGTCGATTGATTCCGCGTCGAGGTGGTTGGTAGGCTCGTCGAGCAGCAGCACGTCGGGCTGCTGCAGCAACAGGCGGCACAAAGCCACACGGCGTCGCTCACCACCTGAGAGTGTCGACACAGGCTGATCGTCGGGCGGACATTGCAGGGCGTCCATGGCCCGTTCAAGTTTCGAATCGATATTCCAGGCGTCGGCTGCGTCAAGACGGTCCTGAAGTTCGGCCTGACGGGCCAGCAGGGCATCGAAATCAGCGTCCGGATCGCCGAACGCCTCGTTCACCTTGTCGAACTCGGCAAGCATCTCCATGATCTCGCTTACCCCCTCACGCACCACCTCTATCACGGTCTTTCCGGGATCGAGCTGTGGCTCCTGCTCAAGGTAGCCCACCGAATAGCCCGGTGAGAAAACCACCTCGCCCTGATAGCTCTTGTCTATGCCGGCTATGATTTTAAGCAAAGATGATTTACCGGAGCCGTTAAGACCTATTATGCCAATCTTGGCTCCGTAGAAAAACGACAGGTAGATGTTCTTCAACACCTGTTTCTGCGGGGGATAGGTTTTTGACACACCTACCATCGAGAATATAACTTTCTTATCGTCGGCCATAGCGTTATCTGCGTTTTACGGGGGCTGACACAGCCGGATAGTCCGGGCGTGTCTTCCCTGTCACAATATTGTTGAGTTTACCTTTTATCAGCTGCTTGCGGATGGGGGAAATATGGTCTATGTAGAGTTTTCCTTCCAGATGGTCGCACTCATGCTGCACCACACGGGCCAGGAATCCGGATATCTCCTCCTCATGGGGCTGGAAATCCTCGTCAACCCACGTCAGGCGGATATGCTCCACACGGGGCACATTCTCGGAAATTCCCGGCAGGCTGAGACACCCTTCCGAGCGCGACACCTTGTCGCCGTCAAGCACTTCCACCACCGGGTTCACCAGCGCCATACGGCGTCCGGCGCATTCGGGGAAATCCTCGCCCAGCGGATCGGCGTCAATCACCACAAGCCGTTTGTTAAGGCCTATCTGCGGTGCGGCAAGCCCCACCCCCTCGGCCTCATACATGGTTTCAAACATCTTGGCCACCAGATCCTTCAATCCCTCGTCGCCCTCTGTGAAAGGTTCGTTGGGATTACGGAGCACCGGATGGCCGTAGAGATATACTTTCTGTTTCATTTATCGTTTCGTTCAGTTTTTTCAGTTCATCGGTTCAGGGACGGTTCTGCTCATATTCACGGCTCTGGAGATAATCATTGAGTATTATCACCGCCGAAATCTCGTCGACAGCCCCCTTGTCGCGGCGCGCCGAGCGCCGCATGCCGCCGTCGATCATGGCGCGGTGGGCGAGTACCGAGGTGTAGCGTTCGTCCCAGAACACTATTTTCACATCGGGCAGAAGCTTGCGCAGCCGGTTTATCCCCGGGGTGATATAGCGCATGGACTCGCTGTCCGAGCCGTCGGCCTGACGCGGCAGCCCCACCACAATGGCGTCAACCGGCTCGGAGGCCACATAGCGCGTCACATATCCGGGAAGTTCCGCCGTGGCCACTGTGGCAAGCCCCGAGGCCACAATGCGCAACGTATCGGTCACGGCTATGCCGCAACGCTTACGTCCGTAGTCTATACCCAAGAGTCGTCCCATGCGATTAATGACGGGCTGCAAAAACAGCGGTGCAAATTTAGCCATTTTAGCCTAATATCTATGTGGGGGTTTACGATTTTTTTGTAATTTTGCAGCTTGAAATACCTGTCTATAAAATTACACCAGCGTGGAAACCAAGTATATTTTCGTTACCGGAGGTGTGGTGTCGTCCCTTGGCAAAGGCATCATATCCTCATCGTTGGCCTGCCTGCTCAAGGCCCGGGGCTATCGCGTCACTATCCAGAAATTCGACCCGTACATCAACATTGACCCGGGCACTCTGAACCCCTACGAACACGGCGAATGCTATGTGACCGTGGACGGCCATGAGGCCGACCTCGACTTAGGACACTACGAACGCTTCACCAATGTGCCCACCACAAGGGCCAACAACGTGACCACCGGCCGCATCTACCAGAGCGTCATCGACAAGGAGCGCCGCGGCGACTATCTCGGCAAGACGGTGCAGATCATACCCCATATCACCGACGAGATCAAGCGCAACGTGATGCAGCTCGGCAAAACGGGCAATTTCGATTTCATCATAACCGAGATCGGAGGCACCGTGGGCGACATAGAATCCACCCCGTTTCTTGAAAGCGTGCGACAGCTCCGCTGGGAACTCGGACGCAACAGCCTCTGCATCCATCTCACATATGTACCTTACATCCGCGCGGCCAAAGAGCTTAAGACCAAGCCCACGCAGCACTCTGTCAAGCAGCTCCAGCAGGTGGGCATACAGCCCGACATACTCGTGCTGCGCACCGAACGTGACATACCCGCTGCAATGCGGCGCAAGATAGCCCAGTTCTGCAACGTGGCCCCTGATGCTGTGATCCAGTCAATCGACGTACCCTCGATCTACGAGGTGCCTATCAAGATGCATGAGCAGCACCTTGACGAGATAGTGCTCAGGACCACCGGCATAACGCCCGAAGGGGAACCCCACATGGCCCCCTGGCTGCACTTCCTCGACAAGATGCACCAGGCCGAAGAGACAGTGACGATAGGTCTCGTGGGAAAATATGTGGAGCTTCAGGACGCCTACAAGTCCATCAACGAATCGCTGTTCCATGCCGCCACCTACAACGACAGGCGTCTTGACCTGCGCTACATCCACAGCGAGAAACTCAACGAATCCAATGCCGACGAACTGCTTTCGGGCCTCGACGGCGTGATCATAGCCCCCGGATTCGGCCAACGCGGCATAGAGGGCAAATTCACGGCCCTGAAATGGACACGCGAACACGATGTGCCCACATTCGGCATCTGCCTCGGAATGCAGTGCATGGTGATAGAATATGCCCGCGACGTGCTCGGACTGCCCGAAGCCAACTCCACCGAAATGGATCCCACCACTCCCGACAATGTAATCGACCTCATGGAGGAGCAGAAAAGCATCTCCAATATGGGGGGCACAATGCGTCTCGGAGCCTACGACTGCCGGCTTTTGCCCGACTCGGTGGCTGCCCGGGCATACGGTGCCACCGACATCCGCGAACGCCACCGCCACCGCTTCGAGTTCAACAACGACTACCGCGAGCGGTTCGAGAAAGCGGGGCTGCGCTGCGTGGGCGAGAATCCCGCCACCGGACTGGTGGAAGTGGTGGAACTGCCCGGCAAACGCTGGTTCGTGGGTACCCAGTATCATCCCGAATACTCCAGCACGGTGCTCAGCCCCAATCCTCTGTTTCTCGACTTCATGAGGGCAGCCGTGGCCTATCACGACGAAAGGAAATAACCCCCCTCACCATATCCTGAAACTTCACATTACAGAACAGATAAATGGACAAAAACACTATTTGGGGCGCTCTGCTCATGGGAGCCGTGATCCTCGGATTCATGTGGCTCAACAAGCCTTCGGAAGAGGAACTTGCCCGCCAGAAAGAGTTGGCCGAGCAGCAGGCGCGCGATGAAAAAGCCCAGTCGCCCGACAATGACATCCTTACGGTGGACTCCATAAGTCCTGCCGAACGCGAGGTCATAGCCTCCACCATAAAGCAGTTCGGCACACCCGACTCCACAGCCGGCACCTACACCGTGCATACCAACGGCACTACAGTGACACTCGGAGCCGACGGCTCACTCTCAGGCACCGTCAGCACTGCGTCGGGAGCCGTCACGGTGGCCGACATACTGTCGCACAACGTGGCAGCCACAGGTCTTCCCAAACTGTCGGAAGCTGTGAAAGTGCTGAAAAAGGATCTTGCCGACATAGCCCGTTACCAGGGCTTTGCACGCTACCTCCACGGCGACTCCACAACTGTGCGCCTCGCCAACAAGCTGGTCACCCTCGAGATTTCCAACAAGGGGGGACGCATAGCGCGCGCCATCCTCAACGACTACAAGACCTACGACTCCACAGCCGTGGAGCTGATATCCCCGGCTACCGACGGCTACAGCTTCACGCTCACCTCGTCGACACGCCGCTTCAACACCGGCGAATTCTACTTCAAGCCGGTGGAAGTGACGGACACTGCCGTGACAATGCAGCTTGATCTGGGCGACGGCGCCACATGGGCCATGCGCTACACCCTGCGCCCGGACAGCTATGTGGTGGATCTCGACATACTCCAGCAGGGCATGAGCGCCATAATACCCCCCTCGGTGGCGTCAATGGATTTCACATGGCATTCCATGATGCAGCGCACCGAAGCGGGACGGATGTTTGAGGAGCGCAACTCGGCCCTCTACTTCAAGGAAGCCGGCGGCGGAGTGGATTACCTCAAGGAAACCTCCGACGATGCAGTGGACCTTTCCCAGCGTGTGAAATGGATAGCCTACAAAAACCAGTTCTTCTCGGCCATATTCGTGGCACGCACCAACTTCACCACAGCCCGCATGGACTCGAAGATAATGGATGCTTCGACCCCCTACATGAAGGATCTGACCACAGAGGCCACGATGGAATATTCGTCGACACTCGCCAATCCGGCTTCGTTCTCTATATTCCTCGGCCCGAACCTCTACCCGCTCATGAACGACCTTCAGGACGAGCTTGCTCCGGGCGAGGACCTTCAGTTCACCAAGCTCATACCTTTGGGATGGACGCTGTTCCGGTGGATCAACACCATCATAATCATACCGGTGTTCACATTCCTCGGCAGCTTTATATCCAACTACGGCCTGATAATACTTCTGCTGACGGTGTTCATCAAGCTGATACTGTTCCCGTTCACCTACAAGAGCTACATGTCGCAGGCCAAGATGCGCGTGCTCTCGCCCGAGATACAGGCCATCAACGACAAATATCCGGGCAACGAGAATGCCATGAAGCGCCAGCAGGAGACCATGGCCCTGTATTCACGGGCCGGAGCGTCGCCGTTCTCGGGCTGCCTGCCGCTGCTGCTCCAGATGCCGATACTCATAGCCATGTTCCAGTTCTTCCCGTCGGCTATAGAGCTGCGCGGGCAGTCGTTCCTGTGGGCCCACGACCTCTCGGCACCTGACGCCATAGTGTCGTGGACGGCCAACATACCCCTGATCTCCTCCACGTTCGGCAACCACATAAGCCTGTTCTGCCTTCTCATGACAGTGACGAACATAATCTACACCCGCATCAACATGCAGTCGCAGCCCACAGGCAACTCCATGCCGGGCATGAAATGGATGATGTATCTGATGCCGCTGATGTTCCTTGTGTTCTTCAACAACTATGCAGCCGGCCTGAGCTATTATTACTTCCTGTCGCTGCTCATCACCATAGTGCAGACCTACGCATTCCGCCGTGTGGTGGACGAGGACAAGGTACGCGCCGCCATGGCAGCCAACGCCCGCAAGAACAAAGGCAAGAAGAAATCAGGCTTCATGGCCCGGCTCGAGGAGGCCCAGCGCCGCCAGCAGGCCATGCTGCGCGAACAGGAGAAACAGCGCGGCAAACGTCGCTGATCCGGCAACGTGACACCTATCCGTAACGAAATTTCAACCTCATAACTTAAAATCATAGATATGAAAACCATAGAAGTGAATATCAAGAACGTTCTGGACACCGTGAGCCAGGCTGACATAGATTCCCTCAAATCCACAGGCGATGCCGCCCTCAATACCCTCGAGACGGGTTCGGGAGCCGGCAACGACTTCATAGGCTGGCTTGACCTGCCCACCCGCACCGATGAAGCCCTGCTGTCGGACATCAAGGCCACAGCAGCCGAACTGCGCAAGGAATGCGACTATGTGGTGGCTGTGGGCATTGGTGGCAGCTACTTGGGTGCCAAGGCCGTGATAGAGGCCCTTAGCGACGCTTTCGCAGCCTACCGTCCGGTGAAGGAGCCCATGATACTCTTTGCCGGCCAGAACATCGGCGAGGATTATCTCTACGAACTCACCGACTTCCTCAGCGACAAACGTTTCGGCATAATTGTGATATCAAAATCGGGCACCACCACCGAACCCGCCATAGCGTTCCGCATGCTCAAGGAGCAGCTTGAGAAGCAGGTGGGCAAAGCCGTTGCTTCGAAGCGCATAGTGGCCATAACCGACGCCAAACGCGGCGCACTGCGGCAGCTCGCCACCGAGGAGGGCTACAAGACATTCGTGATAGAGGACAGCGTGGGAGGCCGTTTCTCGGTGCTCAGCCCTGTGGGCCTTCTGCCCATAGCCGTGGCCGGTTACGACATCGACGCGCTGATACAGGGTGCCCGCAACATGGAGGCAGCCACCAAGGGAGCCGGATTCGACAATCCCGCACTGCTCTATGCCGTGACCCGCAACGCACTCTATAACGCCGGCAAGAAGACAGAGATACTTGTAAACTATAATCCGAAGCTCCACTACTTCGGCGAATGGTGGAAACAGCTCTACGGCGAGAGCGAGGGCAAGGACCACAAAGGCATATTCCCCGCAGCCGTGGACAATTCCACCGACCTGCACTCCATGGGGCAGTGGATCCAGGATGGCGAACGCACCATTTTTGAAACCGTCATATCGGTCGAGGAACAGCGCCACACAGCCGTGATACCGGAGGACAAGGCCAATCTCGACGGGCTCAACTACATAGCCGGAAAGCGTGTGGACGAGGTGAACAAGATGGCCGAATTAGGCACCCGCATAGCCCACGTTGACGGCGGTGTACCCAACATGCGCATCACTGTGCCGGCACTCACGGAGCTTTATCTTGGAGAACTTATCTACTTCTTTGAGAAAGCCTGCGGCATATCGGGCTACATATTGGGAGTGAATCCGTTCAACCAGCCCGGCGTGGAGGCCTACAAGCGCAACATGTTCGCACTGCTCGAGAAACCGGGCTATGAGGACGAGACAGCCAAAATCAAAGCCCGTATCTGAAGCCATGCAACGCCAGAAATACAACCGGATCCTGTTGAAGCTCAGCGGCGAATCGCTGATGGGCTCGCAGGGCTACGGCATTGACACTGCCCGGCTCAACGCCTATGCCTCACAGATACGCGAGATAGTGTCGGACATGGGAATAGCCACCGCCATAGTGATAGGCGGCGGCAACATATTCCGCGGCCTTTCGGGTGCCGCCAAGGGATTCGACCGCGTGAAGGGGGACCAGATGGGGATGCTCGCCACGGTGATCAACTCGCTGGCCCTGAGCAGCGCCTTGGCGGCTGTGGGACAGCCTGCGAGGGTGTTCACATCGGTGAACATGTTTCCCATAGGCGAGCCGTACTCCACTGCCCGCGCCGAGGAAGCCATGGCCCGCGGGGAGGTGGCCATAATAGCGGGGGGCACCGGCAACCCGTTCTTCACCACCGACACCGCATCGGCCCTCCGCGGAGTAGAGATAAAGGCCGACGTGATGCTCAAAGGCACACGTGTTGACGGCATATATACGGCTGATCCGGAAAAGGATCCTACGGCCACCCGCTTCGACGAGATCACCTACGACGAGGTGCTTGCGCGGGGACTGCGGGTGATGGACCTCACGGCTACGGCCCTTTGCAAGGAGAACGGCCTGCCGATCGTGGTGTTTGACATGGACACTCCGGGCAATCTGCGCAAAGTGCTGTCGGGCGAACCTATAGGAACTCTTGTTTACTAACCCTCAATACCCCTCTCACACCATGGAAGTTAAAGACTATCTTGACCCTGCCGAAGAGAAAATGGAGATGGCCGTGGCCTATCTTGACGAAACACTGGCCCGCATACGTGCCGGCAAAGCCAACCCGAAGATTCTCGACGGCATAAGGGTGGACTATTACGGCTCCCCTGCCCCGATATCGAACGTGGCCAACATCTCGGTGCCCGACGCGCGCACCATCACGATCACCCCGTGGGAAAAACAGATGTTCCGCGAGATCGAGAAGGCCATAATCAACTCCGAGTTAGGCATAACGCCTGAAAACAACGGCGAGGTGATACGCCTCTCCATACCTCCGCTCACCGAGGAGCGCCGCAAGGCTCTGGTGAAGCAGTCGAAGGGCGAGGCCGAGAACGCGAAAGTGTCGGTGCGCAACGCACGCCGCGACGCCATTGACGGGCTCAAGAAGGCCATCAAGCAGGGAATGCCCGAAGATGTGGAAAAGGATGCTGAAGCCTCGGTGCAGAAGCTCCACGACCGCTATCTCAAGAAGATCGACGACCTGTTCGCCGCCAAGGAGAAAGAGATTCTCACGGTGTAGCGGATTGTCAATCAGGAATCAGAAATCAGGGATCAGGAATTGCATTAACGGTGCAACGCCTGATTCCTGATTTGCTATTTTACTGCTGGTTCCTCATTCCTGATTACCGATCTATACCAAGTCTGTCAATGTGCGCTATGCTGCCTGGGAAAGCTCCGCGAGGAGTGGCTGAGGGGCGGCGGCAGCGGCCGCATAAGCGACAAAGGCCGGCGGCGCGGGGGAACAGCAATGCGGCACAGGCAACATAGCCGGAGCAGGCAATGGCGCGGATACAAAACGCGTGACGCTCCGCACAACGACATGGGTGTCCGGGCGCCCGGACTGTGTGGACGCAATCAGAAACGAGGCCGAGCGACCGCAGGCCACCTGGTCAAAAAAACGTGCGAATCCGGAAGGAACGGACGGATTGCCCTGAATGATAAGCACGGATCCTCCGACAAGTTCCATTGTGGGCGCCACAGCACAGAACAGGGGAGTGAACTGTGCGGTGTGGGAGTGGAGGAGCAGGGCCATGTCGAACGCACAGCCCCGCAGATCGCCGGGATGACTCAACGGAGCCCGGCGCACGGAGAGCCCGCGCAGACCAGAGGCGGTCCGACGCACGGATGCGGGTCCGCATACAAGGAGACGCGGTGACGGCTCATCGGCTGACTTGAGATGGCGCAGCCAGGCTATGTAATGGACAAGGGTGGCAGTGGTGGCGGCTCCATGCGGCATGGCGCCCACTATGGCCCGGATGTAGCCTGTGGCCTGCCGCTGGCGCTCAAAGGCTTCGACAAGAGCGAAGTCGCAGGCGGGGAGGGATATGGAATGGCGCCCGCACCAGCGGCGGAAATGCCACGAGCGGGGATGGCGCGGGATGCGTCGCACGATGCTATGGCTGTAGGTTACGATCCGTGGCATTTCTTTTTTAATCGGCAAATATAAGGGGAAATCGGGCCGGGAATATGCGAAAATGGCATTGGGCAAGGCGAGGGAACGACTTAATGGCGGTTTGAGGGCCGGATGGTGGCAATGTGGAAGCGTTGCGAAGTTCCGGATGTGCGGGTGGAGATTTTTCCCGCAAATAATTGCGCTTTTATTTGTTTTTGTAATTTTAATTCATTATATTGCGGGCGCAAACATTTTCACACTCCTTAAACCGACCGCCTATGAAAAAGTCAATACTCTTTCTGATGATGGCCGTATTTGCGGCAACGACCCTCTATGCGGCCCCCGCCAAAGTGCTGAATCTGAATTCAGGCGCAGTGAAAACCACCGGAAGCGCCGCCATAGCCTCCCGGACAGTAACCGAAGATGACAAAGGCATAACGGTGACCTACCGATTTAATGAAGCGATGATAGAACCGGATCCACTTGTGCCCGGCGCCAATTTCTGGAGAATGGAGGGTTTCGGACAAACCTCGAAGGAGGGTGCCCCATCGCTTCCGGTACGCAATGACATAATAGCCATACCTGATGACGGCACATTCACAGTCACTGTGACCGACAGCACATGGACGGACTATGAATGCCGCCTGACACCGGCACGGCGCCTGCTCTTAGGAGATGAGGAGCCTCCGGCCTCAGCCGATGAGCTTGTGGCAATCAAGGCCGTAAACCGATTTTACCCACTGAGTGCAGCCGGGTTGATGACAGTGCAGGCATTCCGCGGCAACCGAATGGCTTATATAACGGTATCGCCGATAAAGTATAATTCGGCCACCGGAACCGTAAGAGCTTTCAAAAGTCTGACATACAGGGTTGACTTCGAAGGAGGGCCTACAATGGCCGCACGGCATAGTGCCAATGAATCAACGACTGATCCGGACATGGATTTCATGTCAAAATTCACATTGGAGCCTATAGGGCCGGGCATTCCGATAGATTCCGTAAGCATTATTCCCGAACCTAAAACTGTGCTTGACCCGCAAACCTACCTGATAATATCGACCGACAAATTCCGCACGGCTGTCAAGGAACTTGAACAATGGAAAAAGACATTGGGCTTCAATGTTGTGACAACGTGCAAAAAAGAGACGGAACGATGGACTGAGGCAGGAGTGGCTCAGGTTATCGACTCGGTGAGGAATGCGCACCCCGACCTGCGTTATATACTGTTTATAGGACGGGCTGCCGAGATACCGCCCCGCTCAGTAACGTCAAATGTATCTTACTATAATTCATTCATCTCTGACATACCGTACGTATGCTTGGACGGCCTTGGTGATATCATACCAGACATTTATCTCGGTAGAATTCCGGCTGTGGATGATAATGATGCAAAAAAAACAATCGACAAACTTATAGCTTACGAAAAGAACCCTCCAACAGATGAAAATTTCTATAAACGTATTTCTTGTGCAGCCCATTTTGAACCAGGGAAAAATAATACAACAGAAAAATACCTATTAACCCGCACGATGGAAGAGATAGTGCAGTATTTATCCGCAAAAAAAAATCCCATAAGAGAATACTATGCCGATGCCAATGTAACTCCGTTGTATTGGCGTGACGGAGCTGCGGTGCCAGATTATCTAAGAAAACCCACATTCAAATGGAATGCAAGTGGAGAAGATATAATTAAGAATATCAATGAGGGAAGTTTTCTTACGCTATATCATGGACACGGTGCTCCTGAAGGATGGGCAAATCCAAGGCTTTGGTTTTATTTTTCATCGTTCAGTCATATATTCACCAATGAAAATATGCCCACATTTGTGGCCAGTATATCCTGTAGCACAGGTAATTTTGATATTAAAAACATTCTTTGGGAAAGTAAAAAAGTATGTTTTGCCGGAAAATTCCTTACCCATCCTACGGGAGGTGCCATGGGTGTAATCGCCGCTACAAATGAAAGTTTTGTCATACTCAATGACGCACTGCTATGCGGCATAATAGATGCTATCTGGCCGAATCCGGGAATACGGGTCAATCTTAATTCCAACCCCACAATCAGCAAGACCCCTACCCCGACTTATACCTTGGGGCAGATACTGTATCAAGGATTGTTCCGCATGGCCGAAACGTGCACAGGCATGAGAGAACTTGAGGGCCAGATGCGGCTTTATCACCTGTTCGGCGATCCGAGCCTGATGCTGACTACCGAGAAACCCGCCCAATGCAACGCCAAGATAATAAGATGGGAAAAAGCTATTTATGTAGCGGAAAGCTATAAATTCAAAACCTCCACGATATCATTCCATAATGTAAAGACCGGAGAGACAGAGCGGTATTCGGGCAACTCGACAATATTCAAAACGGAGACACCAGAGGATTACACCGTATGCGTGTCGGGTCACAATATGATTCCTCTGATTTCGTATGCGCCCTCACTCACCTCAGGAGGAAATTCCGGAAATGCCATAAAAGCGCTCTCACAAACAGCGCCGGGGCAAACATTGAATGTAGAGTTCGAGCATAAAACCGAGGATGGTGACGCCCTTAGAATAGTAAACATATTCACAGGCAACGTCTTGGACCACACCCTCGCGCCGGAAACGAGCAAGGCTGACATTGACATTTCAACGCTGAGCAACGGCCAGTACATAGTGACATATCTGCGGAACGGAACGGTTTCGGACAAACGGCAGATAATTGTGAAACATTAACCAGAATATACGGGAATCATGAAATATAAGAGTATCAGTATGTTGCTGATGGCGGCCGGAATGGCGACATCGGCGCTGGGAATTTCAGGCGAGAACCTGTGCACATACAATGACGGTATGTTCATATACGAATATGACAACGATGCGCCCTACTCAGCAAGGATCGTGGGCCATGTGATACCCAACGGCATAAAGTTCGAAACCCTTACAATTCCATCGTCAATAATGACGGGATCGCGCCACAATATGGCGGTAACCGGAGTGGATAAATATGCTCTAAAGGATATACATGCGGACAAACTACGGTTCGGGATCCACTCGTCAGCGTTCCTCGTGGAAGAATTCGACTGCCCGGCAATGCCGCATGTGTACGAGATCACGGAATGCCGTATGCCGGAAATAGTGCCTTATTCGTTTGCAGGGATGCAGGAGCTAGAATATGTAAATGTCGATGCCAGGATATTGGGGCGTCATGCTTTCCATAATGTATACAAGCTCAAGTATGTGACGCTCGGGAAATGGACACAGTACATAGGGGCAGGATGTTTCAACGACTGCCGGCAACTGGTGGAGATTACCGTATTAGCCCCGAAGCCGCCGGAAGCCACAAATGAGTCGTTCGGAGTCTATCCCTCGGATTTGCCTGACGTACTCCAACCCAGTGTGCGATTCAAGCCAGAACGGTGTACGCTCAAAGTTCCCAAAGGGAGCGCCAATAGGTATAAGGAGGCCGCAGGCTGGAATCTTTTCAAGAATATAGAGGAGATAACGGATCCGGAAGCCGGGCTTTGACAACAATTCATTTTTCCAACCTGTAAACTACAACAGATTATGAACAATATGAGAATACAATACCGCAGCATAATATTTGCCGCTGTGTGTGTGGCCGCCACAATGTGCTCCGCTGTCAGCGCCCGGGAACATACAGCAGTGATAGACGGAGTGGCGTACACATTTGAATACTACCCGGAGATCACTGTGACGGGACATGAATGGCCTGCGTCGGAGATGATCGAGAAACTGGAACTTCGCCAGACAGTGAGCCTGAGCTCTTTTCCGGATATTAAAGTGAGCGCGGAAGACGACATGGAACTGCCTGTAAGATTCATAGGCGCGAATGCGTTCGAGGGATGCAATTTCGGAAAGATAATATTGCCTTTCGGGATAAATGAGATTTCACGTGAGGCTTTCATGAATGCCTCGATAGGCGACATTAATTTCCCGGCAAGCCTGCGGTGTGTGCAGAACTCGGCATTCCGTGGTGTAAGGAATCTCAAATTACTGAACCTCAACGAGGGGCTCAAATATCTGGGTATGTATGCTTTCGCAGAAATGCCGGATGTCACGGATATAAATATTCCCGGCTCGGTGCTGCTTTATGCCTCAGGCTCATTGGGAGGGCTGAGCAGTCTTGAGTCAATAAGGATATGCTCCCGCAAGAAACCGGTGGAACCGAACGGTGCCCTTTACAATCCGATTGATTACGATGATTTAATATATGAGTGGACTCTATATGTGCCGGCAGGTACTATTGACGATTACATTCCCCCCCGAGATCCGAATACTGGGCTTTCAAGAAGATCCCAATGGATAAAGGAGAAGATCGTGGAGATGGAGGATTCGCCTATGGCGGAGACGATAAAGGAGGCTGCGGGTGAGCGGCTGAAGGTGAGGCTGCAAGGGCGGTCGCTGACGGTGGAGCCTGCCGGCGGGGAGCCTGAGCGTGTGGCGGTGTATGACATGCATGGCCGCACGGTGGCCGACCGCGAGCTGAACGGGGCCGAGGCACTGACGCTGCCGCAGGGAATCTATGTGGTGAAGTGCGGCTCGGAAACGAGAAAAATTGCAATCAGGTAATCAGGAGTTAGAAATTTACAGACGGAAATCACCGACTTCTATTTTTCAAGACTATCACTATCAGTAAGCCGCAATCACAAAATCAGTAAGAGAACGGCAGATAATTGTGAAACATTAAAACATTGAATATATGGGAAAGATGACGTATAGTAAGCTAAACGGGTGGATTAAAGGCTTTGTGGTGGCCGCATTGTGCGCCGGGGCCATGTCTTCCCGGGCAGAGGATATGACAGAGACATTCGATGACGGGGTATATGTTTATGAGACGGATCCCTACCGAATGCGCGGAGTAAAAATAATCGGATGTCTTCTACCCGCAGGCACAGAGTTTGACGAGTGGAACAAGCCCGATGTGGTGACCCGTGAGGATATGCCTGATGATCCTTTGAAAGGATGCTATGTAGTGACAAGGATAAATCCTGAAGCGCTTCAGGGATTAAAGATAAGAAAATTAAATATAGACGGTTACGGGTGTGAATTCACGTGCCCTGACGCAGAGGGGGTGGAAGATATAGACTTGCGTTGCGGCAGCATCATAGCCCCATACGGATTTGCAGGACACAAAGGGCTGCGCAAGGTAAAGATCCATGCCTACGGATGCGGAAGCTTCGCATTTCAGAATGCTTCCATCGAGACTTTGGAATTACTAAAAGATGTATCGTATATCGGCACAGGAGCATTCGACGGATGCTCGGTGGGCACTCTGATAATGCTGTCGAAGGAGCCGCCGGTGGCCACACCCGAGTCGTTCGGGGTGTATGAAGTGACTGTGCCGGGAATGGAGGGCACGGCCAACCGGTCTGCCATTCTGGAGAACTGCCAGCTGATGGTGCCGAAAGGATCTACAAAAAATTACCGCAAGGCTCCGGGCTGGAGCCTGTTCAAGAACATCAAGGAACATAATTTCGAACAACTATGACAACACTCTCATACAGAATGAAAGCCGCTGCGGCGATGCTTTTTGCCGCTGCGATGACGGCCTCGGCCGATGAACCGGTGATGACGCACAGGGCCGTGATAGACGGGATCGTTTACCAGCTCGGAAATGTTCCGGCTGTGACAGTGACTGGACACGAATGGCCTGCCGGCGAGATGATAGAGCGTCTGGAGCCGCTTGCGGGCGTGAAACTCAGCAGCTTTATGGATATGCCGTCAGGAACGGAGGATCCGGTTATTCCGGTAAGATCCATTGGCAGGAATGCGTTCGAGGGGTGCATGATCAATGAACTGATACTGCCTCTGTGCCTTGAGGAGATCTCAATTGACGCTTTCAGGAACGCCACGATAAACCATATTGAGTTTCCGCCGCAGTTAGGCCTGATACGGGCCGGAGCGTTCTACGGAGTGAAGGGCGTGGAATGGCTGAACCTGCCTGACGGCCTGAGGTCAGTGGATTCACAGGCTTTCGCCGAAATGCAGGATGTAAGGCAGATCACCATTCCTCCTTACATCCATTTAGCGCTCGAATCGATGGCGGGATTAAGAAACCTTGAAGCGATCAGAATATATTCCAAAGTCAAACCGCCGGAGATATGTACAGGCGAATTCTTTTATTCTACTGACAGCTACAGACACCCCGACTGGATTCTCTACATACCCAAAGGTACATATAAGGATTATGTGCCGGATGGAATGATAGCCTGGCGTTCATTATGGATAGGACGGAGTGTAGTGGAGATGGAGGATTCGCCTATGGCGGAGACGATAAAGGAGGCTGCGGGTGAGCGGCTGAAGGTGAGGCTGCAAGGGCGGTCGCTGACGGTGGAGCCTGCCGGCGGGGAGCCTGAGCGTGTGGCGGTGTATGACATGCATGGCCGCACGGTGGCCGACCGCGAGCTGAACGGGGCCGAGGCACTGACGCTGCCGCAGGGAATCTATGTGGTGAAGTGCGGCTCGGAAACGAGAAAAATTGCAATCAGGTAATCAGGAATCAGGAATCAGGAATAAAGCAGTTCCTGATTCCTGATTTCTGATTGCCGATTATTTATTGGCCGGGAGGAGGACGGCGCGGTAGAGGAGCTGGACGAGGATGGCCGTGACGAGGTAGAGTGCGGCAAGGATCCAGAGCATGTTGTAGGGATGGCTCTGGAGGGCCACGGATGATCCGGTGGATGCTATCTGTATGAATCCCTCAAGGCCCCATGTGGCGGGTATGAGATCGCCGAGGGTGTGCCAGAAGGGGCTCATGGCGTAGCGGGGCCATGTCAGGCCGGACAGGAACAGGAACACGACTGAGGTGAATACGATGACGAGCATGGAGCTTTCGCGCTCGGTGACGAATACGCCGAGTGTCTGGCCGAGGAAGGCTGAGGCCACGAGCATCGGGAAGAGGTAGACGAGATAGTCAAGGGGATTGCCCACGTTGGGGAGGTTGAACATCAGTGGCACGACGTGGGTGACGTAGAGGGTGACGGGGATGTAGAGGGTAATGTAGCAGAGTGTTCGGCCCATCACGGTGGCGAAAGCGCCTGCGGGAGCGCGCAGGGGGTCGATGCCGCCGTTGCGGAGACGGCGCTCGCAGCGTCCGCCGGCAAGCATGGTTATGCCGAGGATCATGCTCTGCTGCAATATGAGCACGAGAATGCCGGGCATGATGAATGAGGCGAATCCCTGGGATGTGTCGCCGAGGAATGTGCTGTTGGCGCCCACGGCGCCGGCGGATCCTATGGCGCTCTGCCCGAGAAGTCCGGATGAGCCGATTATTTCCTGCCGGAATTCGGCTCCGGTGGCGAGCTGAAGCTCGGTAAGGGTGGAGAGGAGGGTACGGTAGCGCAGAAGGAGGCTCATGTCGCAATAAAAGGGCACGGTGGCCTGACGTCCGCTGCCGACATTACGTCCGAAGTCGCGCGGTATCTCGATTATGGCATAGCATTCCTTTTCGTTCATGAGGCGACGGGCCTCGTCGAGCGACGGGGCATAATGGGCCACATCGATGGAGGGGGCGGCGGAGAGGGTGCGGATGAAGCTGCGGGTGGCAGAGTTGGGGCTATGGTCGACTACGGTGACTTCGATTTTGTTGACAACCTCGGGATTGTAGATGAGGGTGTAGACTATGGGGTAGAGAAGCGGGAGACCGAAGAAGAATATCATGACGCCCTCGTCCCTCATTACGAGACTGAACTCGCGGCGCCACACAGCCAGCAGCGAACGCAAGGGGGACAGGATGGAATGGAGCAGTTTCATATCAGGGAATATACACGGGGTTGTTGCAATGGTTGCGCAGCTTATAGAGGCCGGGCAGCGAGAGAAGCGGGAAGATGAGCAAAGCCACGTAGTAGTAGCGCGAGAACCAGATGGGTATGCCGTTGAGGGCCTGATCGATGTAGATAAGGAAATAGTAGCGCAGGGGTATACACCATGCAAAAATGCCTACTGCGGGATACATCTTGTCGACAGGGAACGAGAAGCCCACTATGGAGAAGGAGAGAATGCCCACAAGGGCGCTTATGCTCACGGAGAAACGCAGGTTGGGCACTACCGAAGCTATGATCACGCCGAGTGACTGCGAGGCGGTGACAAGCAGGAACATGGCCAGGATGATGTGCATGGCATGGTTGCCGAGCGGGAAATGGTAAAGGCCGTAAAGCATCCACTGGCACAGGACGCCAACGGCGGTGAACACGACAGTCTGCGGGATGAGCTTGCCGGCGAGGGCCACGAGCATGGAGCCTCCGGCTGCGGAGAGCCACTGGGGGGATGTGCCGCGTTTTATCTCGGAGGTGATGGAGAAGGTGGTGACGAGAAGCACCATCAGGGCCACCACGCCGGGAATGAACGAGTTGCCGAGATAGATGTTGTAGTTGATCCAGGGATTGCCGGGGGTGTGTTCCTGAATGGAAAGAGGCACCATCAGATCGATGGCCTTTTCCGAACCTACGCCCATGGAGGTGAGTTTGGTCACGGCTATTCCGGCGGCGGACATCACGGCTGTGCTCTTGAAGCCCTTGAACGCAAGGGTGCCGGGCACAAAGTAAGTGAGATTGGAGTAGAAGGATATTTCGGTGTCGCGTCCGGACACTGCATCACGCTCAAACTCCGAGGGGATCAGGAAGAAGCCGTAGACTTCACCGCTCTTGGTGAGGTTCATGGCCTCGGCATAGGAGTTGACTTTCACCTTTACGTCGACAAGCTCGGAGGAGGCGAGGTTGCGCGTTATGCGACGCGACAGCTGCGAGTGGTCGAGATCGACCACGGCCACGGGGGTGCGCAGCGGGAGGCCCTCCTCCATGAGGTCGAGGAAGAAAAGCGCGCATCCGATAGGCACGGCTATCATGGCCGCCAGGAATATCTTACGGCTCCACAGGGCGCGTATACCGCGCCGGAGCGATGCTGTCAGGGCTGACATAGGCGTGAAAGCGGATGTGGGGTTGTCAATCGTGGTAATACAGGGCCGTCATGCCGGGGCGCAGTTCGGGGACCTGCTTGTCGGGGCGCATCTTGACGGTGAATGTGCGCGAGTCCCAGTCGCCGGTGCTCTTGGTGGCACGCCATGTGGCATAGCTGCCCATGTCGCGGACATAGTAGACCTTTCCTTTGACTTCCTTCATGTCGAGGGCGGGAATTTTCACTGTCACGTCGGCTCCGAGAGGCAGATCGTTGAGAAGTTCCTCACGCACATTGAAGGTGATCCAGCGGTCGTCGATTTTCAGCAGGTTCATGATGGGGGCGCCAAGGGCCATAAGCTCTCCCTCCTGTGGATAGATTATGTCGATCTGACCATCGCACGGGGCCGTAAGATACTGGTCCTCAAGGAGGCTCTGCACTTCCTTAACACCTCCGCGGGCCACCGTCACCATGGCTGCGGCGGCCTCCTTGTCCTCTTTCTGGGCGCCTGACAGGGCAAGACTGAGCTGTGAGCGGGCAGCCGATTCGCCGGCTTTGGCGGCATCGTAGGCAGCTTTGGCCTCATCGCGTTTCTGGGCGCTCACAACACCCTGGGAGAAGAGGTTTTCCATACGGTCGTAGGTTTTACGGGCTATACCGGTGGCAGCCTCGGCCTGGGCCACAAGATCGCGGGCGCTCTGAACTATCTGGCTGCGGGTGCCGGCATCGACCTTGCGGTTGGCGGCGCCGGCGGCAGTCTCCATGCCTTCGGCCTGCATGAGTTTGGCCTCGGCAAGGGATGAATAGATGTGTACGAGGGTGTCGCCTGCCTTGACCATATCGCCTTCCTGGACATAGAATTTCACCACACGTCCCGGCAGTTTGCCGGAAATTTTGACGGAGTTGGCCTCGACCTGGCCCTCGACGGGCGAGGAGGGGGTCTCAAGGCACAGGAATCCTATCACGGCGAGGGCTATTGTGGCGGCCACCACACAGAGGAGGGAGATCATCAGCACCCGGTTCTCGCGTTTCAGAGCGTCGGGGTTATTATTGACGGGAATATTGCTGTTGTCCATAACGTAATTATGATTTTCTGGTTAACGGATCAATAAGAGTGTGAGGCTGAGAGGGTACCCATCGATTTGGCGAGATAGACGCGGCACATCTCGACATCGATCATGGCGTCGACCCGTTCGGATGCGGCCTTTAGCCACGCTGTCTGGGCTTCCATGACGAGTTCGGTGGTGGATACGCCCTCGCGGTAGGCAAGCTGTGCCGAGCGGAGGTTTTCGTCGGCCGCGGCGATGTTGCTCACCGCGGTGTTGTAGATTTTCACTGATTCCTGCATGCGGTAGGAGGCCTGGCGCACCTGAAGCTCGACGAGCTCGCGGGCGTCCTGCAAGGTCAGCTCGGCGAGCTTCACCTCGGCTTTGGCCGCACGGTATTTGTTGTAGTTGCCTCCCCAGTGCCATATGGGTATGGACACCACGGCACCTACCGAGAATGCTCCGGCGAAGTTTTTCTTGAAACCGTTGTAGAGGTTCGGGTTGGAGAACGAATACATTCCGGTAAGGGCTATGTTTGGTAGCATGGCCGCACGTGCCACACGCTGCTGCTGATGGCGGATCTGAATGCCGAGTTCGAGAGCCTTTATGTCGGGGCGCCGCTCGTATACGTCGGCCATATCCACCGCAGGGGCAGAAGCATCGGCGAGCGAGGGAGTGAACTCGCGGTTTTCATCGGCAAGCTGCATGGGAGAGTCGACCGGAAGGCCGCATATCTGCGCCAGAGCCATGCGCGAGAGGGTCAGGCCGTTTTCAACCTTGGTCAGGTCGACATTGGCCTGATTGAGCTTGACATCCACACTGAGCAGATCGGTACGGGTGGCCACTCCCTGGTCAAGCATGGCCTGCACGTTGTGGCGCAGGGTGTCGAGCAGGGCCACATAGCTTTTGGCAAGCTCATACTTGGATCGCAGCGACACCACCTGCCAGTAGGCACCGTCAACGGCATATATCACGTTTTCGGCCTCCCCGGCCTTCATGGTACGGGCCAGTTCGGAAGCATAGCCGGTGATTTTGTTGAGCGCCTGGATCTTACCACCCATATAGATGGGCTGTGTAAGCGTCAGGGCTCCGAAAAACACGTTGTGTATGTCGAACGTAAGCGCGTCCTTGGGCATATAGGCCACTTCGGAGGGTATTGGCTTGCCGGTGGATGGGTTCAGCACGGGTTCGCCTGTAACCGGGTTCTTGACGATATTGAAGTCATAGCTGCCTGTGGCGGGATTGAACGACTTTATGGGAAGAAGCTGATCGGAACCGAACACCGACATATTCTTCTGATTGTACATATATCCTCCGGCAAAGTCGATGGAGGGCAGATAAGCTGCAAAAGCGGCTTTCTTTTCAAAATCAGCCGCCTCGACACCTACGGTGCGCATCTTCATCTGCTTGTTATGTTCCAATGCTATGGTACGGCAGGAGTCAAGCGACATCGGCCCTCCCCGCATAACGGGAGCGGCGGATATGGCTGCGGCGCATAAAAAAATAGTTGGCAGTGAGAATTTCATGAGTTGAAGCGTGAAAATGTTGTATATCTACAACGGCTGCCGCCTGCAAATTGTTTCAGGGGCTAACGAGTTGTCATTCGGCAGAGCCGTAGATGGAATTGAGCAACGCGGCAAGACGCAGTCCCCCTTTAAGGAGCTGCGTTTCAGCCACCGGAGCCCACTCGGCTATATAATCGTAGGAAATGGAGGTTCCCTCGGGGGTGGACTCATAAATATGGGCAACAATCGGGAGTATCTCGCGTGCCCACGCTTCGGGGTCACCGGCCGTCACCACTTTCATGGCTTCGGGATCGAGCCGGTCAAGCTGGTCGGCCCACTCGGTATAGCTCCAGTCATGCCCCCGTCCTATAATCTGTGAGTCCCACACGGAATGGAGGTTGGTGTCGCGTCCGAAGCATTTCACTTTCACCCGGTTGCCACCGCGGTCGGTGGCGTGACCCATGTGCATGGGGCAATGGAGGTCGCCCACAAGGTGTATGACCATGCGCAGGGCGTTAAAACTTTCGTCGGGTTTCAGATCGGGGCGTCGCAGCTGCTCCGTAAGGGAGGCAAGGGCTGTAATGACATCGCCCGAAGGATTGGCCGGAGAGGATTCCCATGTGTCGCCGGCGTCGATGTTCTTGTAATGCCAGGTCTTGGTGTAGGCGTAAGCGGGTGTGTGGGAGGCATTGTCCATCCAGTTGGCCCAATACACGGGAGTCTTGCCACCGAGAATGGAGTCGACGGCAGCCGAAGCGGCAGGCGTGAGGTGGCGGGTTGCGATCTCGGCCACCACATCGTGGCCTTTCTGCCCCCAACCGAAGCTGTGGAGGGCTGTGGCTGAAATGATAAGGAATGAAAGAATGAAATGTTTCATGACCGGTATGAAGATTTTCGTAATTATGTGATAAATGTTATTTGCGTCCGAAATCAGCCGGGATCTCGCCCCAGGCTTCAGTGTCCCATTTCAGGACAGGATTCGAGGGATGATGGGTGGCGAGCCAATGGTTGGCGCGCGATATGAGTTCAAGTATGCGGGCATTGCGGGACGTGGGGGTTATGGTGGTGCGTGCCGCACGTCCGCGCAGCCATGCCATGCCGGTGCGCGAATCGCTGTATATGGGTACGGTGGGGAGGCCCCGGCGCTCAAGCAGCGCGAGGGCATGGACGATGGCAAGATATTCGCCGATGTTGTTTGTGCCCCCTTCGAGTGGGCCCACACGGAATTCCTCTATGCCCGATGACACCCATACGCCACGGTATTCCACCGGGCCGGGATTGCGGGAACATGCGGCATCCACGGCGAGCGCATCGAGACGTATTTCGGGAATGGCCTCATAGTTGACCGAGCGCGCGGTGTGGGCCGCGATGCTGCGTATTATCCCTATATGTTCGGCCGGGTCGCCCCGGTAGGCCTCCGTGGCTTCTTCAAGCGAGGGGAAACTTTTGTATTTGGCTCCCGGATAGTTGGCTACGGAGGCTTTGCATTCTTCCCAGCTGTCGTAGATACCTGTGTGGAGTCCGTTCCACACCACGTAGTATTTCCTACCCATAATGAATTGATTACGAGAATGAAAGAAACAGAGATATGTCGGCAGCACGTGATCCCGCTATGCCGGCTATCACGTTATTGACTATGCGTCCGGCAAAGGTATAGGCCCCCTTGCGCAGTCCGGGAAGGAGTTTGAGCGCATTTGTGGCGCCGTCACATACCATTATGGAGTCGAGCATTGTGAGAAGAGTGTTGCTCAGGGCCATTGCCGATGTGCGCGGCACGGCGCTGCCGGCGTGGGTGTAGCACACGCGGTTGCCCTCGGTAAGCGATATGTCGGGATGTGAGGTGGCGGCTGCGAGGTCGATGGGTCTCAGAGATGGGAACACACTGCGGCTTCCGCCATCAGCCAGATCGAAAATCAGCACCCCTTTCTTCAGTTGTGCCATATCGTCGGAATCAACGCGGAAACGGGCGTTAAGAGGGGTGGCCACAACTATGTCGGCCGACCGCAGGGCCGACGTCACCACACGCGGATGAAGCGATGAGGTGACAATGCCGGGGCCAAGCTCGCGGGCGGCGTTGCGGAGAGAATACACGTCGTTGTCGAACATCTTCACCACGGCGCCCATACCCACCGCCGAACGTGCAGCCGAGCATGCGGCTATTCCCGATCCGAGCACAGTGACCTCACAGGGCACTATGCCGGCTATTCCGCCAAGGAGAATTCCCTTGCCATGCTCGGCGTCGGCCAGAAGCGAGGCGGCAAGCGCAATGGATGCGCGTCCCTCTATCTCGGCAAGAATATCATAGAACGGACGGTGACCCGCATCATCCTCTATCAGATCGAGGGCTATGGATATTATGTGACGTGACCGCAAAAGTTCAATAGACCGCGCCGACTGCAATCCGGGAGACAGGAGTGTAAAGAGTATGGCGCCGCGGCGTACAGCCCGCGCATCCCTCTCCCCTACCGGTGCAAGATGCACTACTATGTCACACGCCATAGCCTCGGATCGGGGACATATATCAGCTCCGGCGCGTATATACTGCGAATCCGTGTAATGGATGGGACGGGCTGCCCCCTCCTCTATCCTTACGCGGAAGCCACGGTCCACAAGCTGCGCGGCCCCTTCAGGCGTCAGGGGAAAACGGCGTTCGCCGGGAAGGTTGCACACCGGAAAGCCGATAGTGACAGACCGGGGCGACGCCACCGTGCGTGCCGGTTGCTCCAGCGGAACGTAACCGCCGCATGACGAAGTATTCATATCGTTGTCAGTCATCAGATTTCTTGTCAATTATATTTTCAATAAACCTGCGGCAGGTTGATTCTATCTCCGCCGGGGTTTCAAGCAGCGAGCTGTCAAAACGCTCGGCCGCGCGGGCATACCAGGGACTCCGCTCCCGGATATGGCGGTCCACAAGGGCAGCTATCCCGTCATCGGAAAGCTCCGCTATCAGCGGACGCGAGGCTTTGCCTTCGACAAGGCGCCGCATCAGGCGGTCAGGCGAAGCGGAAAGCCATACCGTGATCCCGGCCGCATTCATTACATCCATATTGTCGAAATAACAGGGGGTGCCTCCGCCGCAAGCCACTATCACGTCGCGGCATCCGGCCAGCCGGCACAGAGCCTCACGTTCCATGACACGGAAAGCCTCCTGTCCGTGAAGTTCAAAAATCTCACCTATTGTGACTCCGGCCATGTGCTCCACCTCATCGTCAAGATCGACAAAGCGCATGCCCGTACGGGCGGCGAGCGCATGCCCGAGAGTGGTTTTGCCAGTGGCCATATAGCCTATGAGAAATATCGGTTTCATAATGTGGGATAGGGTCAGATCTGTCCTAATTCAACGGCCACGGCCACGCGCTCTATTATGGCGTCCTTGCGGTTTTTGTCAGGGCGGTAATCATCCTTGAGATTCACTCCGAAGAAACGTCCGAACACCTGCCAGAATCCGGCACGGAAGGAACCGAGAAACGCTTTCAGTATATTGTAGGAGGACTGATGTGTCTCGCGCCGGATAAGCTTTATGAGTATCTTCGCCTGATTTTTTGTGAATTTTCTGAGCACCGGCTTGTACTGGTCAAACACGGCCTGTTCCATCCGCTTGAGGTGGGCTTCGCGCATTTTCTTGTCAGGTATGGTCTCGATGTACTCGTAGGTTTCGGTAAGAGTCTCACATATGAGTTTGGCATACGGAAGTGTGCGCTTCACATCGCGCACGGTTCTCCAATAAAACTCCTCCTCTTTCTTGTCCTTGAACTTAAGCTTCGGAAAGACTGTGACCTCGTTGAGCACAAGCATCTTCACCTCCTCGCCGTCGATCTCGGTATAATAATAGCCACGCAGTCCCCGTATACGGCCATCGCCCACCTCATCGGGAGAAGGGGCGTCAACCACCTCCTGCGCCCCTGCCGAAAGGGCCAGAGCTGCAAATGCGGCGAAAGCTATATGACGGAGAACATGTGTCAATGTTTTACTGGAGGATAATCGAGTGTGTAATGCAGGCCGCGGCTCTCATGCCGCTCCTTGGCCTGGCGCATGATGAGATAGCCCACGTTGATCATGTTGCGCAGCTCGCATATCTCGCGTGAAGCCTTGGAGCGCTTGAAAAGCCGCTCAGTCTCCTCATAGAGTATGTCGAGACGGTTCCAGGCTCGGTCGAGGCGCAGGTTACTTCTCACGATTCCAACATAGGTGCCCATGATTTGGTTCACCTCACGGATGCTCTGGGTAATGAGCACCATTTCCTCGGGATGGCTGGTGCCTTCGTCGTTCCATTGGGGCACATCGTCGCGGATCTCGTAATGAGCTATGGCCTGCGAGGCATGGCGTGCGGCATAGTCGGCATACACCACGGCCTCTATCAGCGAATTGGATGCAAGCCTGTTGCCTCCGTGAAGCCCGGTACACGAACATTCGCCCACGGCATAGAGGCGCTTTATGGAACTTTCACCGTTGCCATCGACCTTTATGCCTCCGCAAAGATAATGCGCGGCCGGTGCCACAGGGATATAGTCCTTGGTTATGTCAATGCCGAGCGAGAGGCATTTGGCATAGATGTTGGGGAAATGTTTCTTCGTCTCTCCGGGATCCTTGGCTGTGACGTCGAGATAGACATGATCGTCGCCATATAGTTTCATTTCGGAGTCGATGGCGCGGGCCACAATGTCGCGCGGCGCGAGCGACAGGCGCGGGTCATACTTGTGCATGAATTCCTCGCCCCTGAGGTTACGCAGCACGGCTCCGTAACCGCGCATGGCCTCGGTGATAAGGAACGACGGACGGTCGCCGGGATGAAACAGCGCGGTGGGATGGAACTGGATGAACTCCATATCCTTCACGGTGCCTTTGGCACGGTACACCATGGCAATGCCGTCGCCCGTGGCCACAAGCGGATTGGTAGTGGTGGCATACACAGCCCCCACCCCGCCGGTAGCCATGAGGGTGACACGCGACAGGAACGTGTCGACCGCCCCCGACTCCTCGTCAAGGACATATGCTCCGTAGCATGTGATGTCGGGGGTACGCCGCGACACCTTTTTGCCGAGATGGTGCTGTGTGATTATCTCTATGGCGAAATGATGTTCGAAAATATCTATGTCGGGATGCGCTTTCACACGCTCTATCAGGCTCTGCTGGATCTCATAACCGGTGTTGTCGGCATGATGGAGAATACGGAATTCGGAATGCCCCCCTTCGCGGTGCAGGTCGAAGCGGCCTTCGGCATCGCGGTCGAAATCCACACCCTGCCCGGTAAGAAACCGGATCTGCTCAGGAGCACCCTTGACCACGCGCTCCACTGCATCACGGTCGCTGAGCCAGTCGCCGGCAATCATGGTGTCCTCTATATGCTTGTCGAAATTGTCCTTTTCAAGATTGGTGACCGAGGCCACTCCCCCCTGGGCGAGGGCTGTATTGGCTTCGTCGAGGGTGGTTTTACAGATCAGGGCCACTCGTCCCCGGCCGGCTACCTTCAGCGCGAAGCTCATGCCCGCGATACCGGAGCCTATAACCATAAAATCATATTTGTAAACCATTATATCATGCGTTGAATGTGAGTTGAATGCTTATATATCTATCGTGATTCCGACACAGCTGGGATGCGCCGGCGGAGATCGTTGAGGAAAAGAGCGGCGGGGGACCGGTAGAAATTGCGGAACGACTCTTCCTGGGGATGGCCCTTGTAGGGGACGAAAAACGGGGCATTGTCGGGAGCGCTGTTGCGCCACGCCACCACCCATGCCACGGGATAACGCCTCACCACGGGCAGAACCACGGTATCCCACCAGCCGGAATTCGGCAGCCCTTCGCTGCCTGTCTCGGCAAGGGCCACGAGCTTGCCGTGCGCTGCGGCGAAACGGCTGATGCGCCTGAGCGAATGGTCAAGGGCCTTACGGTATCCGGCCACATCATCGCCGCTCTGATACACGTCCACCCCTATCACATCGACCATGCGGTCGCCGGGATAAGTGTCGGCCAACTCATTGTCGGCCCATACTATGTTAGGGGCGTAGCACCACAGCACGGCGTCCTTCAATCCGGCTTTGCGGAAACGGTCGTATGTAAGTTTCCAGAGCTTGCGGTAGTTGGCGTCAGAGCGGTGTCCGCGACCCCACCAGAACCAGCGTCCGTTCATCTCGAACCACGGACGGAACAACACCGGTATCTGCCTACCCGACGAATCACGGAGCGAGGATATGAACCGGGCCACTGAATCAATACGCGCTTCCATGACACGGCGCAGCGCCTTGTCGGAGAATATGCGGTCGACAGGACGGCCCACAGTATCCCACGAATTGCCTCCCGTGACAGGGTTCCAGGCATGCCATGATACGGTGGATATGCCTCCCCGCTGATGCTGCTTTATGATCTGGTCACGGATAAATGAGTGCGGCACCTTGTCGATATTATCGCCCGAACCAAGCTCTACACCGGCTATGTCCCAACTCATTATGCCGGGATTATCGCCTGTGACATCGTGAATGTCGCTCCGGCCCGGCTCATACCGCCATCCGCGGCCATAAGCCGTGGCGTCATGCTGTCCGAACACAAAGCAGCTGTCGGCCACCACTGAACGCAGCAGCCCGCGCAATTCCGCAGCCGGCGACGCGGCATGTGCGGCACACGCCATTACAAAGGGAACTATCAGTGACAGAACTGTTTTTTTCATGCGCAACAAGAGTTTTTTCAAAGGCAAACTTACAAATAAATCCGCAGAAAAGCCATATCTTTGTGAAGTCATTTCACAAAATTACCAATAGATACTACACCATGAAGAAATTAGCAATCATCGTAGGCGCAGCCGCAATAGGGCTGTCGCTGCTCGCATCGTGCGGAGGCAAACAATCGCAGTCAAAAGGCACCGAGCGCGATTCCACCTACACTTCCGTAACCCATCCCGACTGGAGCCGCAATGCGGTTATCTATGAGGTCAACCTACGCCAGTATTCCGATTCAGGATCGCTGCGCGAGTTTGACGCACAGCTGCCGCGGCTCAAGGATTTAGGAGTGGACATACTCTGGTTCATGCCCATACATCCTATATCCGAGAAAAACCGTAAGGGTGAACTTGGAAGCTACTATGCCGTAAAGGATTACATGGCTTTCAACCCCGAATACGGCACATTGGACGAATTCAAGGCCACAGTGAAAAAAGCCCACGAGATGGGTATGAAAGTGATCCTGGACTGGGTTCCGAACCATTCAGGGTGCGACAACGCGTGGGTTACCGAGCATCCCGACTGGTATGCCAAGGATTCGCTCGGCAACATGTTCGGCCCGTTTGACTGGACCGATGTGTATAAGTTCGACTACTCCAATCCCTCGATGCGCGCAGCCATGATCGATGCGTTCAAATTCTGGCTCACCGAAGTGGGAGTGGACGGTTTCCGCTGCGACGTGGCTATGGAAGTGCCCACCGATTTCTGGGATGAAGCACGCCCCAAGCTTGAGGAAGTGAAGCCCGATCTGTTCATGCTCGCCGAGGCCAGCAAGCCAGAGCTACAGAAACATGGCTTCGACATGGGCTACAACTGGCCTATGAAAGACCTGTTCAACGCCATAGCCGCCACAGCAGGACAATACACCTTTGTGCGCGACGGCCACAAGAACACCTATCCCGCCACCAAGGCAGTGGCCATTGACTCTCTGCTTGCCGAACAGGCCGCCACATATCCCAAGGATTCCTATCTTATGAACATGATCACCAACCATGACCTCAACTCGTGGGAAGGCACGGAATTCCAGCGCTACGGCAATCTGACACCGGCCATGGCCGTGCTCACCTACACCCTGCCGGGCATGCCGCTGATCTACACGGGTCAGGAAACCGGCCTTGACCGCGCACTGGAATTCTTCAAGAAGGACACTCCCCCCACATGGGAGCCGCGCAACGAATATTTCACATTCTACAAGAACCTCAACGCCCTCAAACACTCACAAACTGCACTGCGCGCAGGTGAGGAAGGTGGCGAGATGAAGCGCTACCCCACGGAGAGCGACGATGTGTATGTGTTCTCGCGCACACGCGACAATTCCACCGTGACCGTGTTCGTGAACCTCGGCGCCGATGAACAGCCCGTGAAATTCAAAGGGGAAGCACCAGCCAAAGGCTCCTCGACAGTGAACTTCTTCACCGACAAAGCCGAGGAATTCCCCGCCACACTCGCACCGGGCGCATATGCAGTCTACATCAACAAGTAAACAATAGCTGACATCAGTCAATCCATAAAAAACGGCCATGCCTTTGAAAGCATGGCCGTTTTTTATATGTCAGATTTCAGAACTGAGGGAAAATATCAGAGTTTTACCACTTGCGAGCCACGCGAAGTGCGACGGATATAAATACCGCGCTGCGGGTTGACAACCTCTACGCCCTGAAGATTGTAATAAACGGCGTTCTCCTCACCATCGGTTACGATATCATCAATGCCGGTGGTCACTTCCTGGCTGACATCGACTGAATGTGACTGGACATCATGAGCTACAAGATAAGAAGGTTCCATGTCAGGGAGCAGATTTGACTTAACAGGCACATAAACACGGACATCAGTGTCATAGCTATAATTCACAGCCGAAGGATGCTTTACATAGAATGATACTTTAGGATTCTGCCCCTCTGTCATATCCTCATACTGTGCGCCGATATTGGATCCGGTCACGCCATCGTTGAATTTCGTGGTTATGACTTTTTCAACTACAGCACGCGAGCCTACACTCTTCGCGGCAGGGGTTTCATCAGCAAAGGCGAACCACTGGCTTGCAAGTACTGATTCATGATCATAGAAATCGGAAGCATCATTAAGCACTATCTCACATCCGGTCTCTATCACATGGTTATCCATATCAACATATCCGTCAATGCCCAATCTGAAAACATTCGGATCAGCAAATGTGATTGAGGGCATTGTAAATTCCATTGTTCCGGCATCGGGACACCCATACTCACGGCTAACGGCTTTCCATGAATCAACTGTAGCATTGTCATAGCGGGCTCTGAGATAGTTCTCATATGAAGCTGTAAGAGCAGTGGTGAACACCACATTAAAATTTCTGGACTTAAATTTATCACCGCTATTTTCAGCGACCATGGGAATAACCAGCAGATTGCCGTCAATCTTGGCGGAAGCTATGTCAGCGCCGCTGTCCTTGCGCACGAGGCTACCGCCGGTGCAATCATATTCGGCACAAAGTGTTGTGCCCTCATAAAGGCTTACAGTGGCCGGAACGGTCTTGCCGTCAAACACTTCGGGAATGGAGAGCACGACATAACGGGCATTGTAATCTGCATCCAGAGAGGGAGCTTTATCATCGCCCTCGCGGATAGCGGTCTCGCTGTAGCCGCATATCTCGAACTGCGGATAGATATCAGCCACAAACACTTCATCGGATGCAAGTTCAGCAGCGGCGGCTATGTCCCCATCGTTCTCAGTAGAATTGATCATATACAAGCTGTAGACGATATCCTGCGCGCCCCATTCGCCACGCTTAACGGTTTTAGAGTCGGTGTAGGCGATAGAGGAAAGATCAATGTTGCCGTCAGCGTCAACGGCAAGAGTGCCTGTGCGGTTGCTACCCAACAGACCGCCATGCTCCTCATAATAATATCTGCCCTTTTTGAATCCTTCGCTCGAATCATCGGGACGGATCAGAGTGTAATCGTTATCGGGCGTAAATATATACAAGGTTTTCAAAACTTCCGGCTCACCGTCGCTGATCTGACGGGCTATTGTAAGACGCATCACCTTGGAAGCATTAGCGGCCAGCTTGGTAATATATTGCGTGCTCCAGCCGGAGGAATTGATATTCAGCCTGTTGTCGTCAGAGTTATGGAGACGGATTATATTTGCCATCTGGTTTTCATCGTCCGACATCAAAAGCGTTTTCTCCTTCAAAGTACATGACGGGATCACATCAAGATCAGCAAGGAACGGAACCTGCACCTGCTTCATTTCCGGCTGACGTGTATAGGCATAGTTGATAAGCGTTGCGCCGAGATCCACCTCAAGCACCTTGATACATTCAAGGTATGCACCATAGCATGGCCCGGTGGTCATCATGGAGATCTTGGTGCCTCCGCCTGAAGCCACCTGAAGTCCAATAACATTCACATTCGTAGCTGTCTGTATCTTATTGCCTGAAGCATCAAGTGTGGAAAGCCTGAAAGCCTCGCCGAGCGGCAGATTCAACAGTGAGGCACTGTTGATAACGAAACCTATCTCCACTCCGGCGGGAATTTCTTCATTCGCCATCACCTTGTAATAACCTCCGCCTATGTTGAGCACACCCATAGCCGCTCCGTCGGAAAGATTGTTGTTGATAAGATTTTTCGATCCGGCTGTCATACCCGCTATCTGCGCCGTGGCACCGGGATAGTATTTCTGTATGATGGGTACGGTGGCAAAATCATCGACAAAGCCATAATATATGCGGAGAGAAGCCAGCACCTTGGCGTCGACACCGGCAAGCCCGAAGCCTATCCCATAGCAGTCGACAGGAGCATTGCACACAATCTTGCCGGGATGCTGATTCACATTGATTACATCAAGACCTATGAGCGAAGTCTCGCCTCCGCTACGTCCCTGCGTCACGGAGCCCTCGATATAGTTGCCGTCCTTGTCGTAAAAATAAATTGCAAAAAATTTAAGCACCTCAACATTCAGCACATTGACACCGGCTCCATCGGCAGCTACCACGAACCCCACTTCGGTGCCCTGAGGAATCATAGCGGGTTCTGAGGCCGCATCTGCATCAGGCAGTATTTTCACCAAATGATCAAGCGCTACAGTGGCGTTGGCGAGATTGACCGTACTCGCATAATTCTCAGGATCATTGTCTGTAAGATTTTCAAGATTCTGCACGGCGCCCTGCCCTGCGACACCGATATTCAACACCCCTGATGCTGCTTTATAACCGTTTTTAGCAAGCAGAGGGCGTCCTATGAATCCCACTTCGATACCTCCCGGAGCGGCCTGAGCCGACAGTCCGATGCACACAACCAATGCCGTAACCAACAGCATAGCTTTTTTAGCAAAACAATTATTCATAATTTAAGCATGTAAGTAACATTCTAATTAACAAACAAATACAAATTTACATTATAAGAATGAATCATATCTGGATATCAATCCTCTTAAGCAGGCTTACTTTTTATAATAATCTCCCCTAAAAATGAGGCGACAAAGTTAAGCAAACCGCACGTTTACCACAAGCCCCAAGTGTTAAATTTAACCAACCCTAACACACCGGCACATTATGGTTCATGAAGCAATGCTGAACTTCGTGAGGCGCCTGCGTGTTGTTAGATAAATAATTGACACCTCAACTATTTGTATATGACACGATTTCTACTCTCCTTGCTCATAGCCGCCATAGCGGTGCCCTGGTGCGGCGCCAAGCGGCTTTCGCCCGATGATGCGCTCGGGCGCGTAACATCTTCCACAGCCATGAAACTTCCCGGCGCATCAGGCCGGAAACTTGTATACACCCAACACCTCGACGGAGAGCCCGCACTATATGTGTTCGGCTCACCGAACGCGCCGGGGTTCCTGATCGTATCGGCGTCGGACGCCACCGAGGCTATGCTCGGCTACTCCGACAGCTCGGTATTCTCACCGTCCGACATGCCTCCGGCCCTGCGCTGGATGATGGAGTGCTACGCAGCCGAGGTAAACGAAGCAGAAACCGCAGTGAACCTTATAACGGAGCCGGCAAAGCAACGCATCAGGCGTGCCGATGTGGCACCGCTTACGGCCACTCTTTGGAATCAGGACGCACCTTACAATGATCTGTGCCCCACTCTGGAAGGCAAGAAAGCTCCCACAGGATGCGTGGCAACCGCCATGGCGCAGGTAATGAAATACCACAACTGGCCTGCCCGCGGCACCGGATCGCACAGCTACCGCCTGTTGGCCACCGGCGATTCTCTGCGGGCTGACTTCGGCGCCACGGAATATGCATGGGCCGATATGCTCAATGTCTACGATGGCTCGGCCACCGAAGCACAGAACCAGGCCGTGGCCACATTGATGTATCAGATAGGGGTGGCGGTGAACATGAATTATACCCCTGATGAAAGCGGCTCGAACTATTTTTCCGGAGCCGAGGCATTGGTGCGCTATTTCGGCTACGACAAAGGTCTGACCTGCCGCGAGCGGGCATACTATCCACTTGACGAATGGATCGACATGATATATTATGAACTGTCCGAGGGACGACCGGTGCTTTACGGCGGCTCCAACACCTCGGCCGGACATGCATTTGTGTTTGACGGCTACCGCGGCGACGGCGGCGATTATTTCCATGTCAACTGGGGATGGGGCGGCATGAGCGACGGTTATTTCCTCGTGTCGGCCCTCAACCCGCAATCGCAGGGAATAGGCGGCTCCTCGGCAGGCTACAACACCGGCCAGAACATGATAATAGGCATACGGCCCCCGGTGGAAGGCTCCGGGGTGGTGCCCATTGTGCGCATGGCAGGCGACTTTGCCGTGACACAGGAAGTCTACACCCGCACTGACGGCACTTATGTGGAAGTCAACGTGCCGTCAGGCATATATGCGGGATCGGTGGAGACACTGACCTTCACGCCCGGAGTGCAGCTTGAGGACAGCGAGGGCAACATCTCGTTTGTCGACGGTGCAAGCGGTGAGGTTAGCCTTTCCATGAACCACGGCATAGGGGCTTACTATATCGCAGCCTCGGCATTGCCGCAGGAGGGCACCTACACCGTGACCCCATCGTTTCTCACAACCGACGGAGTGCATCTGCCTATGTATGTGGCAATGGACCGCGTGAGAGCGTTACAACTCACAGCCACTGCGGAGTCACTAATATTCGCCTCGTCGGCAGACAACTATCAGCTTGAAGCGGAGAACCTCACTCTCGGCTCACCGGTGTATGACGGCCGGCCGTTCAGCATCACGGCCACGGTGCGCAACAGCGGCAAAGCCCCGTTCTACGGGCAGTTGGTGCCTGTGCTCACAAGCGGCAACAATGTTGTGGCGCAGGGCGTGCCCACGGAAGCCAACATAACAGCCGGAAACACGGCGTCGCTGACATGGGTAAGCGAGTTTTCCACCGATGTGACACCCGGCGACTATACCCTTTATCTGCTTACCTCATCGGGAACTCCGGTTAGCGAAGGGGTTGCCGTAACAGTGCTTGAAGAGCCCGAAAGCCAGGGTGAGGTGACGGTGGATGGCTGGAAAGTCAACGGCACTGCACTTTCCTCAACAGGCCGCAACGAGAATTCCCCGGCCAAAGTGACCCTGTCCGATCAAACCAATGTGGAAATCGGCCTTACTTGCACATCAGGGGTATATATATCCGAAGTGTCGGTGTATGTGTTCGGATCGTCGAACGAGATGGTGACGACTCTCGGATCACAGTTCGTGTCAATGACTGAAGGGGAGAGCCGGAACCTGCAATTCACCGCCGATCTGTCAGCACTCGACCCGCAGCACACCTATATCCTCGTGCCCTGGAACACAGGGGGGCAGCTCGGATATGATTTCCGCTACATAACAGGCGACACCTCACAGCTCGCCATGCCCGGCGCGGAGGAGGGCCCAGCCGAATATTACAATCTACAGGGGGTGAAGACAGCCGATCCGCACGGCGGCATATTCATCAGGCGCACACCCTCGGGAACCACAAAGGTCGCCATTCCCTGACGCATTTCCTTAATCTATACATAATTGCCCGAAACGGACGGGGCCGTGCGGATTTTCCGCA
>URII01000014.1 GCA_900547825.1 uncultured Porphyromonadaceae bacterium | reverse complement strand
CAGATCCTGTGCTTACAGTATAGGTCTGGCCCGGCACTGTGTTAAGGCGGATGACAACAGAGTTGGAATAAGTGTCGGCGGCAAGCACACGTCCGTAAGTGTCGGCTCCGAGATTAATCTGGGTGCCCGCACCTACAGCAGGATTGCGGCGGCGGAACTGGCCCACTTTCTGCCAATGTTTATTGTCGTCATTGTCAACGGCATTCCAGTTCATGTCGCCTCGGGTAACCATGCCGGCGTCGATAGATGAAACAGCCGGACGCGATGTTTCGTCACCGTAATATATCTGTGCGCCGCCGGGACAGAGAAGAAGCATTGTAGCTACATTCTTCTGGTTGCCGGGACGGTGAAGTCCGGTGTCATGGCTTGATACATAATTAAGCACCTGACGGCCCGACGATCCGTTGCAGAAGTTGGAATAATAGCTCCAGTCATCCACACTGGGCGTACGGCCTGTTCCGCCCTCGGTTCCGTTGAAAGCGAAATTGATCATTGAATCGAAACCACCCTCGGAGAAATAGCCAGTGTCACCGTGATCCCAGGCCCATGCTTCACCCGTCATCCAGAAATCGTCAGTCCATTTCTTCGCATATTCGTCTGCGCGGTCGCTTGTACGCCATTTCGACAGAGCCCGCGAACATGTCTCCTTGAGCTGTTTCCAGCGTGAGAATTCCACATGCTTGGCGGTGTCACAACGGAAGCCGTCGATACCGAAGTATTCCACCCATGCGGCAAGCCAGTTTATCACATAATCGGCCGGAGCACCCTTGCCGTCCACGCGCCATTCATCAACATTCGGAAGGCGGTAGTTCAGGTAATCGCCAGTGTTCTCCTTACTCCATTTATATGAGAGGAAAGGCGGAATATTTACCGAGGAGGTCTTTTCCGTCACCACGTCGGGAAGACCCACAAGACTCAGTGTGCGGTCATCGCTGCCTTCTTTGGCAAAGCCTGCCGAGACGCCCCAGTCACGGTCGCCGAAAGCGCGTACCCAGCCGCTCCACCATTTGTCCCAGTTGCCTTTGGTATTGGCATTGAACGACACTTCGTTGGATTCGGCCCACATGGAATAGGTAGAGCTCGAAGGCACCCACCCTGCTGTAGGTGTGCCGTTGAAATTGCCGAAACCGTAATCGACGCAGTCGTCGAGAGTAGCGTAACCGGTGTGGTTGAGCACTATATCCATAACCACACGTATGCCACGGCGATGGGCCTCGGTGACGAAGGTGCGGAACTCGTCAAGTGTACCCATGTTGCGGTCCATATAGGTCCAGTCAAGCGTGTAGTAACCATGGAAAGCATAGTGGGGGAACGCATCCGACTTACCGCCTGTCCATCCGTGCATCTGCTCATAGGGGGCTGTGATCCATACTGCATCGACACCGAGACGGTCAAGGTAGTCGAGCTTCTCGGTAAGACCCTTTATGTCACCGCCATGGAATGTGGCCACATTGCTGCCTCCCACGGATTTGTGACGGTGATAGCTCTCGTCGTTGGAAGTGTCGCCATTGTGGAAACGGTCGGTGAGCACAAAGTAAACGGTAGCGTTTTTCCACATGAAGTGGCGTCCGCGCATAACCTGCGGAGTCTTTATGTCGATAACATACGAACGTGTGGCACTGCCTGTGGTTACCTTGTAGACTATACGGTTCTCACCCCCTTTAAGCGAGGCAAGCGAATGATTGTCGTAGGCGGTGCCGTTGACAGTTATTCCCACAACACCGTCGGATGCGGCCGGGGCACACGACAATGTGATCAGCGACGCATCCTCCACCTCTATTGTGTAATTGGTTTTGTCCGGGCTGAATTCTATAAGATTCTGACCCTCTGACCTTATTTCCAGTGCGGTAAGGGCCGGATTGCCCGAATTCACGGCTGCAGCTGCTGTCATGGCTCCAAAGAGCATAGCCGACACAGCGCCCCACCTTGCAAACGATTTGAATATATTGAATTTCATGATTGATATTCGGTAGAAGCGGTTTATTATTTCTTGATGATTTTATTTACAACCGTGTTGCCGTCGGCCGATACGGTGGTCAGGAAATACATGCCCGGAGCCACATTTCCCATATCAACCGACAAGGAAGTGCCGACGCTGTTGCCTGACATTACAACGGCTCCTGACAGAGAGGTCAGAGTATAAGAAGCCACAGGAGCAGCCGAGCGCACCTCAAGCACTGTGACAACGGGATTGGGGAATACCTTTACACCACCATTACCCATTGTCATATCATCTATTCCGGCCAAAATCTCATAAAAATTATCGGAACAGGGAGCATTTTCCTGACCTCCGATACCTTTAAGAGCAGGATATTGCTTTGTTCCTGCCGTTTTCCATTCCCAGACATTTTCGAAATTCCATCCTAATGTCACGGCATAAGTGTCCTTTAATACCAGATCGTGGGTATGGCCCGTGGCATGGTGGCCATGTGTGCCCCATGCGCTTTGAGTCACAGGCATTTCAAACCATGACATGTTGTTGGAATTATTGTTACGGGAGTTGTTGTTTCCACCGAAACGGGCCACATAGTTGTTGCCGGCCGGAGCATCCATGCCGGCATTCATGGCCACTGAATTGGCTACAGTGCCGTAATTGGCTCCTATGAGACCGCCTGCATAATTGAAACCTTTAACCGATCCGGCAGCAAATGTGTTCTTTACCGAACCTTTGTTCTTTCCTACAAGACCACCCACAGCATAGTCGCCCGGGTTAGAAACGGAAGCCGTGGAATAGCAGTCGCTCACAGCAGCTCCGGCATTCTCACCTATAAGGCCTCCGGTACAGATGGATGAACCTGTCACTGAGCCCGAAGTATAGCAGGACGAAACTGAGCCGGAAATTGCAAGACCCACGAGAGCACCTGTGAAAGTGGTGCCCCTGACCTCAGCATTGCTTACGGCGAGATTCTTTACAGAAGCACCGTCGATGGCGTTGAACACACCGGTGGCGGCACCAAGCACCTCCGAACCGTCGATGACAACACCTGACAGCACATGTCCGCGACCGTCGAAATGAGCCTTGAACGGACTTCCTTTTGAACCTATGCCTGCAAACTCGCCTACCTCAATGTCGGCATCCATAACAAAATAATACTCAGCCTCCCAGTCGCCTGAAGTGACAGAAAGAGTGAGCATGTCGTCACGAGTTTTCAATACAAACGGATTAGTGGCCGATCCTTCGCCGCCGGAATAAAAATTCCGCCGCCCCTGAATAACATCCACCATCAGATCTGCCGACTGACCCGAATTGTTCTTGGCGATGAAGCCGAGTTTGGTGAGTGATTCCAACTGAGCGTCGGTCATGCCGTAAAACTCCTGAATGTTGCTGATTGCAAATGTGTAAGTACCGCCCGAACCGCTCATCTTGTGTTTCGGGACATTACACTCAGCCCACGCGGCAGCTTCCACTGTCTGCTCCCCGGCAATAGCCCATGTGTAACAATAGACTTCGCTTCCGAGGTCTTTGGTGTTAACCGTAATTTGCAGGGCTTTAGTCGTTACAGCGGGCGAGGGCACGGTTGTGATCTCGTCGGCTGCTGCCGAAAGCACGGAAATGGCCGTCAGCATCGAACAAAAAATTTTCCTCTTCATGGTTAATAAAAGAATGTGATGTAAGTAAAGATGTGGTAATTTATAACCGCTGACAAAGGTAATTAATTATTCCGGATTACCCAAAGGCTTTCCTTACAAAAGCGGCGCAAAAGCACCGCATGGCAATAATGGAAAATTTACTTTCCGTTTAGTCCACATTATATGCCTCCATAACCTGAAATCGGTAAAAAATCACTAATTTCGCACACCAATCAATATCACTGCCACTAAAATTTCTTGTAATGAAAATAGGAAATATCGACCTTGGCCCCCGACCCGTCATGCTGGCTCCGATGGAGGATGTCACCGACCGCTCGTTCAGGCTCATATGCAAAGAGCAAGGGGCCGATATGACCTATACCGAATTTGTAAGCGCCGATGCCCTGATACGCAACATCGCAGCCACAACCCGCAAACTGTCAATAGATCCAGCCGAAAGGCCCACCGCAATCCAGATCTACGGACGCGACACAGCATCAATGGTGGAAGCAGCCAGGATTGTGGAGAATGCCGGTCCGGATATAATCGACATAAACTTCGGATGTCCGGTAAAAAAAGTGGCCGGAAAAGGTGCCGGCGCCGGAATGCTCAGGGATATCCCCAAAATGCTGGAAATCACGCGTGCGGTTGTCGATGCGGTCAAACTCCCTGTAACAGTGAAGACCCGCTTGGGGTGGGATCACGAAAACAAGATAATAGTGGAGCTTGCGGAAATGCTTCAGGACTGCGGTATCAAGGCGCTCACCGTGCACGGGCGCACACGCTCGCAGATGTACACCGGTCAGGCCGACTGGGAAATGATAGCACGGGTAAAAGAGAATCCACGGCTATCGATACCTGTGATAGGCAACGGCGACATAACTTCGCCTGAGCAGGTAAAGGAAGCCTTTGACCGCTACGGAGTGGACGGTGTCATGGTAGGGCGTGCCTCCATCGGCGCTCCCTGGATATTCCGCAACATGAAGCGTGCCGCCTCCGGCCTCCAACCTGTAGAGATAAGCCACAGCGAGCAGTTCGGACTGCTTCGGCGCCAGATTGCCGAAAGCATAGACCGCATAGACGAATACCGGGGAATATTACATATCAGGCGCCATCTTGCCGCATCGCCCCTATTCAAAGGCATTCCCCATTTCCGCGACACCCGGATAGCCATGCTGCGTGCCTCAACCAATGCCGAACTGCAATCAATACTGCACACTATAGAAACCGATATATTACCTGACGTATGAAAAATTCACTTGCACTGATCCTGTCCGTATGGACTGCCATAGCCGTCAACGCCTCGAATCCATCCGACGTGCGCCAATATGAGATACGGGCCAACAACTTCACGGAGCTACGTGTGATGGACGGCTTCAATGTGGTTTACAAAAGCCTTCCCGACTCGGCCGGCATAGTCAGCTTCAGGGCTGCGCCCGATATTGCGCCCGAAGTCATGGTAACCCCTGATGAAAAAAAGCGCCGGCTCACAGTCCAGCTTGCCAATGTAGGCTCCCGGACCGCCGGACTCCCTACCCTTTACATTTACTCCGACTCCCTGACACGAATCGAAAACAACAGCGATTCGGCAGTGTTGGTACACAATCTGAAACCTGTAAAACATTTCAGCGCCCGGCTCGAAGGCAACGGACTGCTGACGGTGGAGGGAGTGGCCGCCACAACAGTGAACGCCACTAAATTTACCGGCAACGGCACCCTAAGAATCAGCGGAAAATGTGACAAGGCTAAAATATCCAACTCCGGCACAGGCTATATCAATGCCGGGGATCTTGCGGCAAGGGAGGTAAACTGCTCGCTATGGGGCACAGGCACGGTGCTCTGCAACCCTTCAGGCAAACTCAACATAAAAGGAATGTCGGCAACGGTGGTTTATCGGGGCGAACCTGAAGTCAAATCCCGTATGTGGGGTGGCAAAGTTATAAAGGACGAACCCGCACAATGACCGACAGCCAGTCCGACAACGGCCGTAAGGCCATGAAAGCCAAGGTGGCCGACACCCTTAAATGGAATGTTGTGGATAAGATATCCACACAGGTGCTTTATGCCGTTACCGGCATAATATTGGCAAGGCTGCTGTCGCCTGAGGATTTCGGACTGGTTGGAGCGGTAGCGGTGTTTCAGGCATTCGCCACACTGTTTGTCGACAGCGGTTTCTCCTGGGCTTTGATACAGCGCAAATCACCCGATAGGCTTGACTATTCCACTGTGATGTGGTTCAACATAGCCATGTCGGTGGCAATATATGGTATTCTGTTTTTTTCCGCACCGTTCATAGACAGCATTTTCAAGGGAGGAGGACGCCTGATACCCCTTTCCCGCGTGATGTTCCTGACATTCATTATCAATGCCTCTGCAATAGTGCCGACCAACAGATTCATGAAGCGCATGGAGGTGAAAATTGTGACGGCCGCAAACTCGATAGGGCTTATAGCAGGAGCGGTGACAGGAATAAGCCTTGCTTTCGCCGGCTACGGCGCCTGGGCAATAGTATGGCAGGGGATCTCACTTGCCACAGTAAAGTCGGCTATAATATGGGGAGTGGGCAAATGGACTCCGCTTATCCGTTTCTCATGGACGTCGCTCAAATCATTCATGAGCATGGGGTTGGGAGTAATGGGCACCTCGTTTCTCAACATTCTGTTCCAGAACATATACTCGTTTTTTATCGGCAACAGGGCCGGACTCGTGCCGCTCGGATATTACTCCCAGTCCGACAAATGGAGCAAGATGGGAGTGGCCTCACTGTCGCAGATACTGACCCAGTCGTTTCTGCCGGCACTTTCGGAATATCAGGACGACAGGGAGAAATTCGCTTCATCAGTATCGAAGATGAACCGCTTCACGGCCTATCTGCTCTTCCCGTCGGTTTTTATACTGATTGTAATGGCCACACCTCTGTTTCACCTGTTGTTCGGCACCAAATGGGATCCATCCATAGACCTGTTCCGAATATTGCTGATCAGAGGTATTTTCACTGTAATCTCGGCCAATTACAACAATTATATAATAGCCCTCGGACGGTCGAAACTGATGGTGTTCACCGAACTGCTGCGCGACGGGGTAGCTATCGCGGCCATAATAGCCACACTGCCGGTGATAGCCCTCAGCGAGCCTGACAACCTGACATTGGGCCTGGAAATATTCATGTGGGGACAGGTAGCGGCGTCGGCCCTTACCACAGTGGTGACGCTTATTCTTACGGCACGTCTATGCGGATGCAGGGCGTGGCAGTTTGTAACCGACAGCGCACCCTATGCCGCTTTCAGCCTCGTTGCCTCCTTGGGTGTGATGATGATTCCGGACCTTACCGGCATAACGTCGCCGCTTGCCGTGCTCACGCTCCAGTTCACAGCAGGCATAGGAGTATACCTTCTGTTCAACAGGCTTGCCGGATCAGTGATCCAAAAAGATGTGTTCCGCTATTTCCTGCACAGGAACTGAATCAGCAACCGGCAAGGGACAGGGCATGCGTCCCAATGGCACGTTTGTATGCGTCAATGCTTAACGACCGGGTGGCGTGGCGTGTTGAGACCGTGGACTGCCTGTCAGTGTCCAAAGCACGCAAAGCGGCTTCTGCTCCCTGGGCCGGAGTAGAGATCAAAGGACGGAACAGGCGGTCGGCCAACTTGTCGACCACCGGATAGCCTAAAGTTATTATACCTGAATCCACCACTCCCGGATCCGCACAGTTGAACCTTATGCCGGAAACGGCCTCGCGTTCGGCAAGAAGAGCAGCGGTAAAGGTCAGCACCTGCTTTGAGCGCCCATAGTTAAGAAAACGGCTTACAAGAGTGCGTGCATTTAAATTTGCCTCGTCGAATTTATCGGTCGGCTTAGGAAGGCGCCGTGTCACGGAGGTCGTGAACACCACATTGCCGCCACGCCGCATAAGGGGGAGCACCCCGAGTGTGAACCTCAGTGTCGACAAACAATTGACCTGCATGGTATACTCATGTCCGTCAGGGCTTACGGAAAGCGTCCGCAACGGCATTGTTCCCGCATTGTTGATTAGTCCGTCAATCCTCAGCCCAAGTGAACGCAAAGCGTCAACCGCACTGTCAACCGCTCCATATGAGCCAAGATCAAGCTGAAGTCCTATAATCTCCGAACCGTTGTCAGGATAACGCGCGGCAAGCGTTTCTCCGATATCCTCAAGCCGCTTTGGCGTACGGCACGCGGCTATCACAGTGTGGACTCCGCGGGCATATAAGGCTTCTGTCAAGGCCCTGCCTATGCCACCTGTGGCTCCCGTCACAACTACTACCTTATTTCCCCGCACGGGCTGTGGCTCCATAACGTGACAATATACTGTTCTTCACAAAAATACGCGCCCAATCCGGCATGCCGCCTACCGCAACTATCGCTAATCGGTTAAGCCATCCGTTGATGTACTGACGGCGCCCCTTGGCAGCTGCCATAAGAGCCTTCCTCACGAATCGGTCGGAGGTCATAAGAGCTCCCAACCGGACCCCGAGATGCTGTAAATTACGCGGGAGCCCGAAAAGGTCCGTGGCAATGCCTCCGGGACAAGCCACCGTAACACTTACTCCTGTGCCCGACAGCTCAACGGCTATGGCACGCGAAAATGTCCTTATATAGGATTTAGTTGCCGAATACATGGCGATCCCCGGCATTGGCATCCAGCACGACATCGACGACATGTTGAGAATCGTGCCGCCCCCTCCGGCTGCCATCATCATAGCCATGCGCCTCGTAAGCATGGTCACCGCACGCACATGGAGATCGATATAAAGCGCTATGCGCCGTTCCGGAAGATTCACTACTTCGTCGAAGTCGAATATTCCCGCATTATTGATCAGCAGATCCGGGCAAAGTCTTTCCTGCCCGAGATAATCCATAATCCTGTCAACAGCGTCAGGATCCGTCAAATCAAGCCTCAGTGTGCGGCACCGGGCCTCCGGCCCCAAGGCAGCGACAGCCTCCTCCATAGGATTACGGTCCACCATTACAAGGGCAACCCCCTGCGCGGCCAGTTCCTTACAATAGCATAGCCCTATGCCCGAAGCGGCTCCGGTCACCAAGGCAAGCTTCCATGCTCTTCTGTTTTTCATTATCTGCTGCCGGAAGTTCTGCGTGCACGCTCCTTAAGCCCGTCAAGTTCCTTTATAAGCTGTGGAGGAAGATCACCGGCGCAATGATGGCAGGCCATTTCACGCGAATACATACGGGCTATACAGTAATTGACATGATCACACCCGGCTTCTTCGCCGCCTGAGCGCATGTAATTGACAAAATCAGGACGACGCAACAGCGCACGGCCCATCTGAACGAACTCAAACCCCTCGCCGAGCACTTTTTCAATTCCGGCACGTGTGGAGCATCCTCCCACATATATGAGGGGAAGTTTCAGCTCACGGCGGAATTTAATGGCGTCGTCAAGAAAATATGTTTCGGAATAAGGCACGGTGGGAATCATATAGCGGCCGAACATGCTGACACCATATTTCAGCCACCAGGGATGCATGTAATAGGTCATGGATTTTATAGGCATAGGGCCACGCATGACATACATAGGTGCCTTGGAAACAAATCCGCCCGAAAGCACAAGCGCATCGGCACCGCATTGTTCAAGGCGACGGGCCACAAGGATAGCCTCGTTAATCTCCATTCCCCCTTTGAATCCGTCGCGCATATTGGTTTTCACCACCACTCCGATCTTTCCGTCGGCGGCGCGTGTCACCTCCTCCATACACATGGTCATGAACCGCATACGGTTTTCAAGCGATCCGCCCCATCCGTCACGGCGGCGGTTGGTGTAAGGCGACAGAAACTGGCTTATCAGATAACCATGACCCGCATGGATCTCCACACAGTCCATGCCCGCATCCATAGCCATGCGCACACTCTCGCCGAAAGAACGGGCCATGGCGCGAATCTCATCGTCGCGCATGCCCCGCACAGGGGTAGGTGAATACAGGTTGAACCCTGTACAGGCTCCCAACGGGGTCTCGCCGGCTGTGGATTTATGCGACATATTGCCGCAATGGCCAAGCTGGATGGAGGCCTTGGCTCCCTCGGCATGGATAGCATCGGTGATGTCGCGCAACTCCCCTATTATCTCAGGACGCATCCACAGCTGGGTTTTGAATGACAGGCCGTTGCGGGTCACTGACGCATAGGCGAGAGTGGTCATCCCAACACCTCCACGGGCCACGGAGGTGTGATAATCGGCAAGCATGGCAGTGGGACGGTTGCCGGAGGCCATGCCTTCGAAAGCTGCCGACCTGATGGTGCGGTTACGTAATGTCACCGGGCCTATCTTAGCCGGCGTAAACAATATAGAATCAGGATATTCCATTACGGGTATTCTTTTTAATTTTACAATCAGTAAATAAACGGTATAATGCTGCGGCGCCGCAACCGTATGAATTCATCGCCAAACTCTTTCTCATAACGCTGGCGGAGCTTGCAGGCCCGCGGTGCAAGATTGGCAAATGTCCACAGCGAGAACACAGCACCGGCCCACGACCATGTGAGGATGGCAAAGCCGGTCCATTCCACCCATTCACCGAAATAATTGGCCGATGACACATAGCGGAACATCCCTCCGCGGGGGATATAATGGCCGGTGTCGCCCGGACGCCTGAGATTACGGATTATGGAATCGCTCTGTATGTTGATCCACATACCGGCGAAGAAAACCGCTGTGCCAGCAATGAACTGCCACGACCACAGCCACGACACGGGATAACGACCCTCGGGGCTTACATAAAATATCCAGCCCCCCTGCATCAGGGCGTTCAGGGTGTTGAACACTACACCCATCACGATTATTGACAAAGGCATTTTACCTTTTCCCTTTATCAAAAAAGGAAAAACAAACGACCGCTGGAAATAATGAAGCTCAAACAGCAGAAACATCACCACGGGCGCAGTCTCGGTCCTTCGGCCGGAGAACCACCACAGCAACGCCATGGCCACAAACACCGGCGCCTCCATCATGATCCAGCCTATACGGTTGTTGACAGTAACGCCCCAGCGGCGTGTGTACATCACACCATATCCGGCCTCGACAAAATGCAGCGCCACAAACACCACGACAGCCGTAAGCGCCATCACGGAAAGAAATATATTGAAACATCCGGGTTGAAAAAGATCCATGCTGAGATATTATGAACGGGGTATGTGATATGTGATGAATGGTTTATCCGGATGCAAATTTAGGTATAATCATAATCTTTACAGGCCTCCATCCCATGTTAAATTCAAAAAAATGTCCCTGATGTTGGCATATCTTGGATAAAATCACTAAAATTGCACAAAATTTGATTCTCACCTTCCATGAAAAGACTCTTAGCTGCGTTTTCGCTATGCCTTGCGGCCATAACAGCGCCTAACACAGCATTTTCCGCCACCCCTATATTCGGGCAGCAGGAAGTGTCGGCAGGTGACATGTATGAATTTGTGGCTTCCCGCAATCCCTCATTCCCCATCGAGATAGCCTATGCCTACCACACATTGGGTGAACGCTACGGCATACGCGGCGACATAGCCCTGTGTCAGGGAATAATCGAAACAGGATGGTTCCGCTTTGCCGACGGCACTGCCGTAACCCCCGACCAATATAATTTCTGCGGACTCGGAGTAACCGAACTCGGAAAAAAAGGGAATGTCTTCGACTCGATTGAACAGGGCGTGACTGCCCAGCTACAGCATCTGTTTGCATATGCGTGCAACGAATCGCTTCCCGAAGGGGAAGAACTTGTGGACCGGCGGTTCAAGTTGGTGACACGCGGCTCGGCCCCCACATGGGAGGATCTCGGAGGACGTTGGGCCATGCGCCCCACTTACGGAGATGATATAATGCGCATTTTCCGCCTGATGCAGTCACATGCCGGCATACAGCCCGAACCACCCATGCAGGATGAGATAACGCAGGAATGACAGCGAAATCCATCATAACACTGCTCCGTCCGCAGCAATGGGTCAAAAACCTGTTTGTAATACTTCCGGTGTTTTTCGGAGGGCGGCTTTTCAACACCACATGCTGGCTGCATACCATCCCGGTGTTCATGGCCTTCTGCCTTATGGCAAGCGCCATATACTGCATGAACGACGCCAGGGACGCTGACGATGACCGGCGCCATCCCGTGAAATGCCGGCGCCCGGTAGCATCCGGCGCCATATCCGTGTCTCAGGCCTATATGCTCATGCTTATGCTGGCCACAGGAGCATTCGCCACCGCATGGATATTCTCAACTGATAACGTGGCATGGATTCTTCTTGCCTATTTGGCCATCAATACGGCTTATAGCGCAGGGCTCAAGCATATAGCTATAGCTGATGTGTTCATAGTTGCCACCGGATTCGTGCTCAGGGTAGTAGCCGGAGGTGTGGCCTGCGGAATATGGCTCTCGCCGTGGATCATGTGCATGACATTCCTCCTGGCCCTCTTTTTAGCCTTTGCAAAAAGACGCGATGATGTGGTGCTCCATGACAGCTGCGGCATAACAGCACGCAGAAGCATAGCGGGCTACAACACTGCATTCATGAATCAGACACTCGGCATACTGGCCACGATAACAATGGTGTGCTACATCATGTACTCATTGTCACCCGAAGTCATGCAACGCCTTGGCAGCGAGCATGTCTATATCACTTCCGTATTCGTCCTTGCCGGCCTGTTGCGTTATTTGCAGATAGCCCTTGTGGAGAAACGCAGCGGAAGCCCCACCGCCATCCTGCTCCACGACCGCTTCATCCAAGGCTGCATAGCCATCTGGCTCACCACCTTCGCCCTCATTATTTACTGAAGGGCCATTTGCTGACGGGGCCTACAAAATTTTCACGTAAAGCATATGCATCAAACACTGTGTGGAATGTGATATAACGCCATTCGGCAGCAGGAAGCTTTAAGGAATAATAGGTAATCCGATAAAGCTCATCTATCGGCGAGCAGGCGCTCAATAGAGCCACAGTAAGAAACGCAGCCTTGGTGCGACGCCTGAAATCGCTCCAGGAGCACACAGCCTGCCCCATACGCATAAGCATATAATACGACAATGGCAGGAATGTGCGCGATACAAAGTCGCGGCCACAACCAATAGTGAAAAACATACAGGACATCACCATAGCTGTAAGAATCCAGAACACAGGATCGCGGCGCACACGCATCCACACAAAAGGCACCCATACGCCAAACCCCATTACAACAGCGCCTGCAAAACGCTTTATGAACTCTCCCACAGCTTCTGCCGATGAAAAATCCTGAAAACCGAACATCCCGGCCGATTCATTGGAGGACAAATATGAACCTACAACGATTGCCACAGCCAGCGATAAAAGGTTAGTGGGATAAAACAGATTCCATAGCTTACGCAACCATCCCCGCGCGCCGGCTACATCCCGCCACAGAAAATAAGCGGCCAAAGGAGCAAGCCCTACTGTCGGCATAGGAGCGCTTATAAGCATCAATGCCATTATGAAAATCGATGAGGCTCCACCCCTCAGGCGGAAAGCGAGCATACACCCTACCCACGATGGTATGAACTGGTTATAGACCCAATAGATCATAACGTCAGGCCATTCCATAAATGCCAGCTCATTCCAGTTCTCTATTATGTCGTCTGGACCCCAATGCCCGTCAATAGCCAGATATCCTATTATATCCACTCCTCCGGTCAGCATAACCAGCATTACTATGCGCCATTTCACCTTGCCCGCAGCATCAAATGTGAGCCAAAGCGCAAGGAGCAATCCGCCCACAGCATAAAGCCATTGCGCGGCCCATCCCACAGCCAGTGACCCGGCTGCCTTGGCCACAAGAGCCGGTGGAAGCCAGAAACCGATATAATAAACAAGCATCTCGTCGCCGTTGACTACCGGCCACGGATTAGCTACCAGATCCATAAACACGGCGTTACGGAACATATGATCCCAGCGGTTCTGCCATATGTATCCTCCGATACCGCCGACAAGAGCCCACACCGCCACCACAGCTATTATGACCGCCACTACGCCTATTGACTTAGCCTTAGGCACTTTGCCGGTTCCAAGGCGGCAGAACCACACCGTACCTCCCGCCACAGCCACAGCCAGCAGAACGCCTATCCATGACGCACACCATGTAAAAAGAAAAATAACTGACGGCAGCGACAGGTATATAAACGACAATGCGTATAGCGATCTCCTCGACATACAGATAATAATAGATGTGTGTTATCAATTTATACGACACGCCGTGAACCAGATAACGGATTCACGGCGTGAAAGTAAATCTTTAATGCGGATCAGAAAACTCCTGCGGCAAGTTCAAGAAGCGTGTTGTAGAAACAGCTTACTATACCGAGGAATATTATTCCGCCCACTGTGATCCACAGCCCGAGACGTTCGGTACATGCCGACCGGAATGTGGCTATAGGGCTTTCGTCCTGCGATATGAACATGGCTTTGACCACAAGCAAGTAATAGTAGAGCGAAATAATGGTGTTGATAAGCGCTATGAGCACCAGTATGTATATCGCTACCGAACCTTGGTTAATGGCGCCGGTGAATATGAAGAACTTGCTGAAGAAGCCTGCAAACGGAGGTATACCGGCAAGCGAGAACATGGCAAGCATCATTGCGAACGACAGGCGCGGGTTCGATTTATAAAGACCTTTATAGTCATCCATATCCACACAGCCTGTGGCATTCTCTATGGCCTGGATCACGCCGAAAGCGGCAAGGTTGGAGAATATGTACACAAGGATATAGAACATGAGCGAAGCCACACCTATGGCGTTGAACGCTATGATGCCGAGCATTATATAACCGGCCTGCGAGATTGACGAGAATGCAAGGAAGCGCTTCATGTTGCGCTGACGCAGTGCGAAGAGGTTACCGACCGTGATGGTCAGGATTATCAACGCATACAGCATCCATTCCCACACCTGTGAATACACTGTGCCGAACACCTGGGTGAGAATCACAAGGAATGCGAACGCGGCTGCTCCCTTGGATATCACTGAAAGGTAGGAGGTGACCGAAGTGGGGGCACCCTGATATACATCGGCTGTCCAAAGGTGGAAGGGAACAAGCGAGAGCTTGAAACCTACACCTGAGATCACGAAAGCCAAAGCCACGGTAAGCATTGTTCCTGTGGCGCCTCCGAATGCAAGCGCCTCGGCAATCTTGGCAAAATAAAGCGAGCCGGAAAGTCCGTAGACAAACGACAGGCCCATCATGAATATAGCCGATGAGAACACAGCCGTAAGAATATATTTCACTGAGGCCTCATGGCTTTCATAACGGTTTTTGTCAAACGCCACCATGGCGGCAAGCGGAAGCGATGCAGTTTCAAGTCCGATCACAAACAGGAGGAAGTGACGGGCTGATATCATCAGATACATGCCGAAGAGTGTTATAAGCAGCAGCTCATAGAATTCGCCGCGGCGCACTGTCTGATGTTCGGACGATGTCCACTTCACCGATTGGATAAGAACTATCAGCACGCCGATGTTGAGTATGGTCTTTATGGCCGATATAACCGGTGTGGTGACATACATGCCGGCAAACACTGCCTCACTTGAGCGGAACACTTCGGGACAGAAGCCGAAAGCCGTGAACACGGCAAACAGCAGTGTTGTCACTCCCGCAATGCCGCCCTGAGTCTTACGGGGCATGAATATGTCATAGAGAAAGACTAACAGAAATACGATTAACAATCCTATTTCCTGTTTCATTGCTAAAAACTGTGAATAATCCATTGGTCAATCTGTAATTCGTTAGTTCATTCCAAGCACTGTGAATATCTCGGGGGTGAAAGTGGCCTTGATCAGGTCGGCGAAGAAGTTGGGGAAACATCCTATGGCAGCCACGCTCACTATAAGGAGCACTGTGGAAGTGCGCTCCCACCACTCAGCATCCGTAAGCGAACGGTGGTGATCGTCCTGCACAGGGCCGAACAGCAGTTTGCCTACCACACGGAGTATATATACTGCCGTGATAACGATCGAACAGCAAGCCACTATGGTAAACACGCGGTGGAACATGTCCGTGTGCTGGAACGATCCTACAAACACGGTCATTTCAGCTACAAACCCGCTCAGGCCGGGAAGACCAAGCGAAGCCATACCGGCTATGACATAGCACACACCGAGATACGGCATGATGCGCATCAAGCCGCCCATCTTGGTGATGTCACGCGTGTGTGTGCGTCCATAGATCATACCTATAAGGGCAAAGAACAGAGCCGTCATAAGTCCGTGGGAGAGCATCTGCATAATTGCGCCTGTCATGGCTGTGGTGTTGAGCATCAGTATGGCGAACAACACCAGTCCGCAGTGGCTCACCGATGAATAGGCATTGATATACTTGAGGTCGGTCTGCACACATGCGCTGAATGCGCCGTAAACCACCGAAATGCCTGTAAGGATCAGGAATATCCAGGCCAGATCATTGGCAGCCTCGGGCATAAGGTAGATGGCTACACGGAAACATCCGTAACCGCCTAACTTCATAAGCACACCTGCATGAAGCATGGATACTGCAGTAGGAGCCGAGGCATGACCGTCGGGGCTCCATGTATGGAAGGGGAACATAGCGCCGAGCACACCGAAGCCCACAAATGTCATGGGGAACAGGAAGTACTGCCAGCCTTTGTCTATGGAAGCGTTGCGGGCTATCTCAAGGAGGTTCCATGTGAGCTGTCCGCCCTCGGGAGCCGAATGATAGTAAATGCCGATGAGGCCGAGCATAAGAAACGCGGAGCCGCCCATAAGCATAAGCGTAAGCTTCATGGCCGAATAGTTCTTGTTGCCGCTGCCCCACACTCCGATGAGAAGATACATCGGGATAAGAGCCACCTCATAGAACATGAACATCGTGAACAGGTCAATGGATATAAAGAATCCGAACACACCGGTGGAGAGCAACACAAGCCACAGGAAGAATTCCTTGGGCAGCGGATTGATTTTCCACGATGCGAAAGTGCCTGTAAGCAGGATTATCGACGAAAGGATGAGCATGGCTATCGAAATGCCGTCCACACCCACAGCCAGATTGATGTTAAGCGGCGTGAACCAACTCCATGACCCTGTGTAGAGCATGGGGGCCGTTTCGCCGGCAGCGCGCTGCCCGAGATAATCTACGAGCAACCATATCGAAAGTGCCGTCAAGGCAAGCGAGCCTATGACTGCCACTGTGCGTATGGCTTTCATGCCGCGGCACAGTGCCAACCCCGCAAGCATCAGCACGGGGATGACCACGAAATATATCAGGATATTTGAAAACATAAGTCTATTACACTGGATTTTTCATGATTGGTACTGATAGCGGACTCAGATAACGCACACCGCCGTTATTGCGCCGAGGAGCAGGACTCCTATGAGATATATCCACACATACATCTGCACACTTCCGCTCTGGAGGCCGCGGATAGCGGTGGACAGGCGGTTGGTGACATAGGCCAGGCCATCCATGGATCCGTCGATGATATGGCGGTCAAACCATGCAATGGGACGGCATATGCCGTTGAAGATGATCTTGTGGGTGATGAACAGATAGAGTTCGTCGAAATAGAACCGGTGGTAGGCGGCAGTCCACAATCCGCGCATAGCTGAAGCCATGCGGTCGGGAAGCGGATTCTCGTGCATGTACATGCGGGCTGCAATGGCAATGGCAAGCACCGCCACGCTTATGCTTGTGCCGGCAACCGACCAGTCAATATGGATATGATACGGCTCACCGTTGAATGTGACGAGTTCACCGAAAGGAATGAAACCGGCCACTACCGACACTGCCGCGAGGAACAGCAACGGAATTGACATTGCCAGCGGAGCATCGTGGGGAGTGTGGTGTGAGCAGTCATGTTTCTTCCACCAGAAAATAAGGAAATAAAGGCGGAACATATAGAATGCTGTAAGACCGGCGGTCACTGTGAGACCTACGCCCCAGGCCCAATGGTTCTCGAACGCGGCGGTAAGGATCTCGTCCTTGCTGAAGAATCCGGAGAACGGAGGTATACCGGCTATTGCAAGACAGCCTATAAGGAACGTCCAGTGGGTTATGGGCATATATTTGCGAAGACCGTGCATGGCCGTGTAATCGTTGGAGTGTACAGCGTGGATAAGCGCACCGGCACCGAGGAACAGCAGAGCCTTAAACATGGCGTGCGTGAACAGATGGAACATCGAGGCCATATAGCCGAGGCATTCGTAACCGTCGCCATATTTCTCCACCATGCCTACACCGAGCGACACCATCATGAACGCGATCTGCGATATGGTCGAGAATGCGAGCACACGTTTTATATCCACCTGCGTGCAGGCCACTACCGCGGCATAGAACGCAGTAACATAACCTACCACGGTTATGATGGTCATGGCAGCCTCTTCCATCAGATATACCGGGAACATACGGGCCACAAGGAACACACCGGCCACAACCATAGTGGCAGCATGGATAAGTGCCGATACAGGCGTGGGACCTTCCATAGCATCAGGCAACCATATGTGGAGAGGCATCATGGCCGATTTGCCCATGCCGCCCACAAAGATCAGCACCAACGCCCAGGTAAGCACGGAAGCGCCCATGAATGTAGCACCTTCGGTGGAAGCCAGCACAGATCCGGGATTCGAAGTCATGGCAATGAAATCGAATGTGTCGGTATAGAACGACAGCACAAGGATACCGATAAGGAATCCGAGGTCGGCAAAACGGGTGACGATAAATGCTTTCTTGGAGGCCGACACAGCCGACGGCTTGGTGTAATAGAAGCCGATCAGCAGGTAGGACGAAGCGCCCACAAGCTCCCAGAATATATACATCTGGAAAATATTGGTGGCCACCACCAGTCCGAGCATCGAGAAGCTGAACAGCGACAGGAACGCATAGTAACGCTGAAACCCACGCTCACCCTCCATATAGCCCAACGAATAGATATGGACCATAAATGAAATGGTGGGGATCACAATCAGCATCATGGCCGAAATGGGATCCAGAAGGAATCCGAGACGTATGATCAGGTCAGGTGTAAACTGCAACCAGTCCACATTGAATATCAAAGCCTGGAGACGCAGCCCTTCGGGAGTGACAAATTCACTGTTGCCGCTGAAAAAGTAAGTGAATGCCGTAATGTATGAGAGCACGAGAGTTGTGCCCATGCCAAGGCATCCGAGCCATCCGGCAAGCTTATGGCTCATCTTAGGTCCGGCGATTCCCAAAAGCAGGAACATGCTCAGGGGAAGCACTAAAATCAGAAGTGGTAAGGTGATATCCATAGCGTTTAGAATTTCATTTTAGTTAGGTCGTTGACATCGATATTCTTAGCCACACGGAACACATTGATGATTATAGCTATTGCCAATGCCGTCTCGGCGGCTGCGATAGCTATGGCGAAAAGGGTGAAGAACATGCCCTCCATCTGTCCGGGGAAAAGATAACGGTTGAAGACCACAAAGTTAATATCTACGGCATTGAGCATCAGTTCAAGCGAGATCAGCATCGCTATCATGTTTTTGCGTGTTATGAAGCCGTAAACACCGCAGCAGAACATTATCAGCGCGGGCACAAGGTAATAGATCATTGTTATTTCCATGACTGTTACTCTGTTTCTTTAACGGCGGCGAGCTACAACCACACCTCCGATTATACAAGCCAATAACAACACACTGACAGCCTCAAACGGCAGGAGATATTGGTTTTCCCCTGTGCCCATGAGGGCTTCGCCGATCGTATGCATCGACGGATTGTCCATTGCCGGCAACTTGGCGCAGGCAATGCCGCAACGGCTCAGCAACGACCATCCGGCCACACAGGCCATGGCCACAGCGGCAACTAAGCCGAGAGCGCGTTTCTTTGATTCAAGTCTTTCGCCGTTGTCGCCCGGACGTGTAGTCAGAAGAATCGAGAACACGAACAGAACTACTATACCGCCGGCGTACACTGCAATCTGCACAGCTCCCAGAAACTCGTAATCGAGCTTGAAATACAGGGCAGCCGCAGCAAAAAGCGTGAACAGCAGATAAGTGGCAGAACGCAGTATCTTACGGGTGGTGACAGCGAGTACCGAGAAGATGACAATCGACGCGGCGATTATCACATACATGATGATACTTCCTACTGATTCCATATTTGAATGTGATTAAATTTCAATTACTTTTTGGCGGCTTCACCGGCGCTCTGATCAGGCGCAGCCTTGGAGGCGGCAGCTTTCTTTGCGGCTGCGGCAGCTTTGGCGGCTGCTATCTTGGCCTCTTTCTCGGCCAGAAGCTTGGCTTTCTCTTCCTCGGTAGGCTCGGGTTCCGGCTTTTCAGGCAGATAATTAAGCTGCTTCACAAGTTTGGAGCGGGTGAACACCGACTGTTCGAAATCATTATTGAACTCGATGGCATTCGTGGGGCAGTTTGTGACACAAAGCTGACAGAACGTGCAGCTGCCTAAATCATAGAGATATTTGTCAAGTTTCTTTTTCTTTTTTCCGTCCCATGTATCCACCATCTTGGTTTTCACCTGAATGGTGCCGTTCGGACAGCTGCGCTCACACATTCCGCATGCTATACACTTGTGGTTGCCCTCCTCGTCATACTTCATTTCGAGAATGGCACGGAAGCGTGCGGGCACCTTGACCGTGTCGCGGTCCTCGGGATATCTTTCCGTTATCTTAGGGGTGATAAATTCTTTTCCGGTCACCTGCATACCTTTCACGAGGCTTGCAATGCCGTTCCCTAACGATGAAAAATATTCTTTTACACTACCCATAAGTTGTGTTTAAATCGTTATATTGGTTTATTTTTACTTGTTCGTTGTCAACTTTATATCTATTAGGCCCTGTCAGCGCACCTGACCGCCGAGAATATCAAGAAGCTCGGTGGTAATGCTCTGCTGACGCAGCTTATTGTATTCAAGCTGGAGCTCGTCGAGAAGTTTCTTGGCATTGTCGTTGGCGCTCTGCATGGCCATCACTCGTGCAGCCTGCTCGGCAGCACGGTTCTCGGTAAATATTTCCTGCAGTGTCGACATAAGGTACATGGGGAGTACCGAGGTGAATATATCGGCTGCCGACGGTTCGAAAATACACGGACGGCACCCTGCTTTAGCTTCAGCACCTGCAAAGTTCGACGGTGCCACCGGAAGCATCCTGTCGGCAGTGAAACGCTGACGGCTCACACTCTGGAAGTGCATGTAATGAACCCACACCTCGTCAACGGTCCCTGACATAAAGCGGCCTATGAGCAGATCGAGGAATGCTTTCACACCCTGGCCGGAGGTCTTTGTGTCGACCCCTTCCACTGTGACCATGCGCAGGCCGGGGACAGCAAGCTTGCCTACAGCTTTGGCAATCTTGGCTCCTACGGCATACACGTCAATCTCCAGTTGCGAACCATGACGGCTCCGGCATTCGTTGACGTTAGCGAGAAACTGCTTCAGTATATTGACATTGAACGCACCGCACAAGCCGTCGTCAGATCCCATCACAACTATAGCTATACGGCGCACTTCCCTCTCTTCAAGGAGTGGTGAGGTAAACTGCGCGTCAGTATTGAGCAGGTTGCCTATTATGGTCTCTATCTGGCTGCGGAAGGGCTGGAGCTTTTTAAGGCTCTGTTCGGCCTTGTGCATCTTCGCCGACGAAATCATCTTCATGGCTCCGGTAATTTTCTCGGAGGATGCCACTGACGATATTCTGCCTTTTAGTTCGCGTAGGGTTGCCATTAAACTTCTGTTTTATTATTTTGATTCTGTGCCTTCAGACACGGTGATGAGACAGGAGAGAAAAATTGTGGAGAGAGGAGAACGGGCAGCGTTAATCTAATCGGAAATAATCATGTTCATACATACTCGCCGGCTATATCGCGTGCCGCATCAGTAAGTTTCGCGGCAACATCGTCGGTAAGCTGACCCTTACGTATGGGATCAAGCACATCCTTCTCGTATTTTGCATGGAGCAACTGAAGGAAACGGTGTTCGAATTCAGCCACCTTGTCGGCAGGCACATTTTCAAGCAATCCTTTGGTACCGCAGAAAATCACGGCCACCTCGTCCTCCACAGCCATAGGGTGATACTGGGGCTGTATGAGAAGACGTTCGTTCTTGCGGCCTTTGTCGATCACACGGGCTGTAACGGGGTCTATGTCGCCGCCGAACTTGGTGAACGATTCGAGCTCACGGAACTGCGCCTGGTCGATTTTCAGCGTTCCGGCCACTTTCTTCATCGATTTGATCTGAGCGTTACCGCCTACACGCGACACCGATATACCCACATTGATAGCGGGACGGATGCCTCGGTTGAACAGGCCTGTCTCAAGGAATATCTGACCGTCGGTGATCGAGATCACGTTGGTGGGGATATATGCCGAAACGTCGCCGGCCTGAGTTTCGATGATAGGAAGCGCGGTAAGCGAGCCTCCACCCTTCACCATGGGCCTGAGCACTTCGGGAAGGTCGTTCATCTGCGAAGCCACTTCCTGATTGTCAATAATTTTGGCCGCACGTTCGAGCAAACGTGAATGGAGGTAGAAGATATCGCCGGGATATGCCTCTCGTCCCGAAGGACGCTTGAGGATCAGTGATATTTCACGGTAGGCCACAGCCTGCTTGGAGAGGTCATCGTAAACGATGAGAGCGTCACGGCCCGTGTCACGGAAATATTCGCCGATGGCAACACCGGTGAAAGGAGCGTAATAGCGCATGGACGCCGAATCGGAGGCCGTGGCGGCAACCACTACGGTATAGTCCATGGCTCCATACTTGCGGAGTGTCTCCACAATCGATGCCACTGACGAGGCTTTCTGACCGATAGCCACATAAATGCAGTATACCGGCTTGCCCCCCTCGAAATTCTTGCGCTGGTTTATGATCGTGTCTATGGCTATGGCCGTCTTGCCTATCTGGCGGTCACCGATTATAAGCTCGCGCTGTCCGCGGCCTATGGGCACCATCGAGTCCACAGCCTTTATGCCGGTTTGAAGCGGCTGCTTCACAGGCTGACGGAATATGACACCGGGAGCCTTGCGCTCAAGGGGCATAAGCAACCGTTTGCCTTCGATAGGGCCACGACCGTCGATAGGTTCGCCGAGCACATTTATCACACGTCCGGCAAGCCCTTCCCCCACGGGGACGGAAGCAATCTCGCCGGTGCGCTTCACTGACATGTTCTCGGTCACTTTATTGACATTGTTAAGGAGTATGACGCCCACATTGCTTTCCTCAAGGTTGAGCGCAACCCCCTTCACACCGTTTTCAAATTCAACAAGCTCGTTGGCACACACATTGTCAAGGCCATAAACGTGAGCCACACCGTCGCCTACTTCAAGGACTCGGCCTGTCTCCTCAAACTCAACCTTGGAGTTGACGTTTTCGAGCTGCTGTTTCAATACTTCCGATATCTCGCTGGGATTAATCATGGGAGGTAGGTTATTTGCTTATAAGTTTCAAACGCATCCGCTCCAGCTCATTCCGGAGTGAAGCATCAAGTCTCTCATTGTCTATGGCCACCGTGAATCCGCCTATAAGATCGGGATCCGTTTCATGGCTGAATTCCATCGTACCGCCGTCAAGATGATCTGTTATAAGTTTCTTGATACGGTCCATGGTGGCCGTGTCAGGCTCTGCCGCAGTGGTCACTTTCACAGTGTAGATCCTATGGGCCTGACGATAGATAGCCACATAGGCACGTGCCATGGCAGGGGCCAGGGCTATACGCTTGTTGCGCTCCAAAAGAGCCACAAAGTCAGCCATCACCGAGTCCCCGGCACTTGCACCGGAAGCTGTCATGATCAGTTTCGTCTTGTCAGCTTCGGACACAAACGGGTTGGCCACAAGACCCGATAGGCGGGGTTCCGCCTCGAAACTCCGCGAAAGAGCCTTCATGAGGTGGTACACACGTTCGTCGGCATGTTTCTCCACGGCCACTTTATACAGTGCCTTGGCGTATCTGCGGGGAATGAGACCTTCGTTCATCTGATGCGTTTATTTTTTATTCTCTATTTCGTTAAGCAGGGAGTCAACGAGTTTCTGCTGCGATTTGCTGTCGGCCATATCGCGCCGCATCACCTTCGATGCTATATCCAGGGCGAGTTCACTCACCTCATTGCGCAACTGGCGTTCAGCTTCCTTACGCTCCTGCTCCATTGAGACCTTGGCGGCGTCCATCACCTTCTGGGCCTCAGTCTGGGCGGCAGCGCGTGCTTCCTCGATGATTTGTGTTTTCATCTTGTCGGCTTCACGCAGCATGTCGGCCTGCTGCCGACGGGCGTCGGCCATGTATTTGTCGGCCTCCTGACGGGCGTTGGCAAGCTGCTCCTGCGCGCTGCGGGCATACTCCACCCCCTTGTCAATGAGGTCGGCGCGGTCTTCGACACTCTTGAGGATCACTGGCCAACCCCACTTCCACAATATGAAGAAGAGAACGGCAAAGGCCACGAACATCCAGAATATCAAGCCGAAATCAGGCGTGAATAATTCCATCCGGTTGTCTTTGAATTGTTAATTCGGACCGTGAAAAGAACTCTATGGCAGAGATCACACAAAGAACGAAAGAATACAAACGATAACGGCAAACAGTGCGACACCTTCCACAAGGGCTGCGATCACGATCATGTTGCTTCGGATATCGCCTGCGCTCTCGGGCTGACGGGCAATGGCTTCCATGGCTGAAGAGCCGATTTTACCGATACCGAGTCCGGCACCGATCACTGCGATTGCTGCGCCTACACAGGCACCAATACCTAAAAGACCATCGACTGCTGCTAAAATCATTGATAACATAATAGTAAAGATTTTAAAGTTGTTAGAGTGGGGTTATTTGAATTTTATTATTTTACCGGTTGAACAGCCTGAGCGGCAGAAACGTGGGAATGGTCATCCTCTTTTTTATGTTCGTGATGGCCTTCTTCCTGCGCCAAGGATATGAAGATTGTGGAGAGCATGGTGAACACGAATGCCTGTATGAAGCTTACAAGCACATCTATGAGCAGCATGAATATCGAGAAGATCACCGACACCACAGTGGTGGCGCCTACGAACACCGGCCCCATGGCTGCAAAGATGAATATAAGGAGGGTAAGCACAAGCACAATCATGTGGCCACCCATCATGTTGGCAAAAAGACGCACTGTAAGAGCGGCCGGCTTGGTCAACGCGCCGAAAATCTCTATCACAGGCATGATGGGAAGCGGGGCCTTGAGCCAAGTGGGCACATCGGGCCAGAACATCTCTTTCCAATAATGTTTGGTGGCGAATATGTTGGTCACAAGGAATGTGCATATGGCCAGCACAAGCGTCACAGCGATATTGCCGGTGAGGTTTGCACCGCCGGGGAATACCACTATAAGGCCCATAAGGTTCATTATCAGAATGAAGAAAAACACCGTGAGCAGATAAGGGGCAAACTTCTGTGACTTGGCGCCGAGAGTGGGCTTTATCACTCCGTCGTAGACAAACATCATTATCATTTCGATAAATCCTGTTGCCTTGCGGGGAGCCTTGTGCCCGTAACGCTTGTGCCAGCGTGCCACTGTCATAACGGCCCATATCACAAGGAGCACTGTTATGAAAAGCGCACACACATTCTTGGTTATGGAGAAATCCCACGGCTTATATTCCTTGCCGTCAATTATCTCCACCACCTTGCCTTTATAGGGGCTGTCCTTGCCTGCTACCTTGAATGTCACTCCGTTATCCACATATTCCTTGCCGTCGGCCACCTTTGAGGACAGAAAGCAATGAAGTCCGCTTTCGCCCCACACTATTATGGGAAGCGGGATCCTCACATGATGGTTGAAAGGCACCTCCCAACCATAGGCATCACCCATATGCTCAAAGATTATCTCTTTGGGATCAACCTTGGTCTCCTCACCGCCGTGCGATGCATAGGCCTGCGCCGGAAGTACCGCTACAGCCAACAGTATGCTGAATATGAATAAGAGTCGTTTCATCGATTGAGGAATTAATATATACACACTGACACCACATTATCCTGCACGTCAGCCAATCCGCCGTCTATCTCTATCACACCTTCCCCGTCCGGAGCGTCATAACGCACTTTGCCGGGTGTAAGGGTGGAAATTATCGCCGCGTGGTTGCGCAGCACTGTGAATTCCCCGTTGGCTCCGGGGAGGTGCACTGCCGTCACTTCCCCTTCAAAGAGGATGTCCTCGGCCGATATTATCTTGAGTGTCATCGGATTGCTGTTTATTGGATTAATGTTTTATGCGTCACGCGGTGTTTTATCCGTTTACCTCTGCGAGCATCTTCTTGCCCTTCTCGATAGCCTCGTCAATGGTTCCCACATTCAGGAAGGCCTGCTCGGGATAAGCATCCATTTCGCCTGAAAGGATCATCTTGAAGCCGCGTATGGTCTCGTTAAGAGGCACCATAACGCCGGGAAGGCCGGTGAACTGTTCAGCTACATGGAACGGCTGCGACAGGAAGCGCTGGGCACGACGGGCGCGTGCAACCACGAGTTTGTCCTCGTCGCTGAGTTCATCAACACCAAGAATGGCTATGATGTCCTGAAGCTCGTTGTACTTCTGAAGCAGCTGCTTCACTGCCTGGGCGGTATTATAATGTTCCTCACCGATGATGTTCGGATCAAGAATACGTGAAGTCGATTCCAGAGGATCCACGGCAGGATAGATACCGAGCTCGGCTATCTTTCGGCTGAGCACCGTTGTGGCGTCAAGGAAGCTGAATGTCGTGGCGGGAGCCGGGTCGGTAAGGTCGTCGGCAGGCACATAGATGGCCTGCACTGATGTGATGGAGCCATTCTTTGTGGAAGTGATACGTTCCTGAAGCGTACCCATTTCCGAGGCCAAAGTGGGCTGATAACCCACAGCCGAAGGCATACGGCCAAGAAGCGCCGACACCTCGCTGCCCGCCTGTGTGAAACGGAATATATTGTCGATAAAGAGAAGGATCTCCTTACCGCCTCCATCCTGATCGCGGAACTGCTCGGCCACAGTAAGGCCCGACAGGGCCACACGAAGACGCGCGCCCGGCGGTTCGTTCATCTGACCGAACACAAGTGTAGCCTGCGAGTCATTGACCTCTTTCATGTCAACATCGGCAAGGTTCCACTCGCCTTTCTCCATGCCCTCACGGAATTTAGCGCCGTACTTCATAACGCCGCTTTCAATCATCTCGCGCAGAAGGTCGTTGCCCTCACGTGTACGTTCACCCACACCGGTGAACACCGAGAAACCATTATGTCCCTTGGCGATGTTGTTGATAAGCTCCATGATAAGCACGGTTTTGCCTACACCGGCACCACCGAAAAGACCGATCTTACCGCCTTTACTGTAAGGTTCGAGAAGGTCTATCACCTTGATGCCCGTAAAAAGGATCTCGGTTCCGATAGTAAGATCCTCAAATGCGGGGGCAGGCTGATGGATAGAGCGCAAGTCGGTACGTTCAAGCGCGGGAAGACGGTCGATGGCGTCGCCAATGACGTTGAGAAGGCGTCCTTTCACCTGTGAACCCGTAGGCACGGCAATAGGGCGTTCAAGGTTATCTACCCGCAGGCCGCGGCGCAAGCCGTCGGTGCTCTCCATGGCCACACACCGCACAGTGTCCTCGCCTATGTGCTGCTCCACCTCAAGCACGAGCATGGAGCCGTCGGCACGATCCACCTTAAGGGCGGTGTAGATGGGAGGTATGGCATTGTCCTCCCCTTCAAAAATGACATCGACTACAGGACCGATGACTTGAGCTATTGTTCCGAATTTGTCGCTCATATTTGTTAACGATATTCAGGGTTGTGATTAATTTCTTGTTATTAGTTTCAGGCTCTGTATCAGAAATGGATTCCGTAAACGATTATAAGCACCATCAGCACAAGGTTGAAAAGGTTGATGGGCAGAAGGTATTTCCATTCCAATGAAAGCAGCTGGTCGATTCGCAGACGCGGGAAAGTCCACTTGAACCAGATTATTACAAATGACAGCACAATGGCCTTGCCGAGGAACCACACCACCGAGGGTATGTAATCCATAGCCGTGTTGAACGCGTCCCAACCGGGGATATGCAGCGGCATCCAGCCTCCGAAGAAGAGCAGTGACGCCACACCGGCCACAATGAAAAGATTGAGATATTCGGCAAGATAGAAGAATCCGAAATGAATGCCCGAATACTCCGTGTGATAGCCGGCGGTAAGCTCGCTTTCGGCTTCAGGAAGGTCAAACGGGCCGCGGTTTGTTTCCGCCGTACCGGCTATCATGTATATGACAAACGCAATTATAGCCGGCACATGGGCAGTGACGATAAACCATCCGTCACGCTGTGCCTCAACAATGTCGCCCACCGACATGGAGCCGGCAAAGGCCACGATGGTCAGCACACTGAGACCTATGGACAGCTCATAGCTCACCATCTGGGCACCAGAGCGCAACGCCCCTATAAGAGTGAATTTGTTGTTGCTCGACCATCCTGCCAGCAATATACCCAGAACGCCTATCGATGAACAGGCTATCAGGAAGAATATGCCTATGTTGAAGTCAATGATCTGCAAACCGTTGCCCCAGGGAAGCACGGCAAAACCGAGCATGGAGGCAAGGATAACGAGATACGGGGCAAGGGCGAAAAGGAACTTGTCGATGTGGTTGAGCGATATAAGCTCCTTAATAAGGATCTTGAACATGTCGGCCACACTCTGGAGCAAACCCCAGGGCCCCACACGGTTAGGACCGAGACGGCATTGGAAAGCCGCGCACACTTTTCGCTCGAACCATATATAGAACAATGCGAGCAGCGCATAAGCCAAAAGCAGACAAACTCCGATCAGCACACATTCCACTGTAACGGTGAGCCATCCCGGAAGATAGGTCATCAGGAAATTGTGAATGAAGCTCGTCACTACCGAAAAATCAAACATAACGGGTGATTGGTTACTATATTTTCAACTGGTTTCTGTTATTTCTCAAATCTTATTGCCTCAGCGGTCCATGTCAGGCACTATGTAGTCCAACGAACCGCCGATGGTTATGAGGTCGGCTATCTTTGCCCCTTCGGTCATAGCGGGCACAGCCGCAGCCAGAGGCAGGCACGGGGGAGCCAGCTTCAGGCGGTAGGGCGATGTGCCGCCGTCGCTCTCAAGATATACTCCAAATGTACCGCGGCAACCTTCCACCATACCGAACCAACGGCCCACAGGAAGTTTAAGCACCTTGGGCACTTTGGCCTGTATCTCCCCTTCGGGAATATTGTCGATAAGCTGCGCTATGATGCGGGCGCTCTGCTCCATCTCGTCCATTCTCACCTTGTAGCGTGCCATGGAGTCACCTTCCGTGCGCACCACCTGTTCGAAATCGAGTTCGCCATAGATACTGTAGGGATGTGTCTTACGCACATCGCAAGCCCATCCCGAGCCACGGCCTGAGGGGCCGGTCACAGCCCACGATATGGCATCCTCACGGCTTATATGTCCCACACCCTCCATACGGTTACGGGCTATCACATTACCGGTGAATATCTTGTTGTATTCCTTTATATTCTTGGGCAACACTTCGAGAAGCGCTTTGACGTCACGCACGAAATTCTCGTCGAGATCTGCCATCACACCGCCTATGGTGTCATAATTGAATGTCATGCGCGCTCCGCATGTACGCTCCATTATGTCAAGAATCTGCTCACGCACCCTCAGGGTGTAAAACAGCATGGTGGTGGCACCGAGGTCCATGCAGTAAGTGCCGATAAACAGGCAGTGCGAGGCTATGCGCGAAAGTTCGTCCATAAGCACGCGGATCACCTGCACACGGCGCGACACCTCTATTCCGGCAGCCTTTTCTATCGTCATGCAGAGACAATGGTGATAGGGATGTGCCGAGAAATAATCCATACGGTCCATGAAGTGGAGAGTCTGAGGATAGGTCAGTCCCTCGCAAATCTTCTCTATGCCGCGGTGGATATAGCCCATATACACATCTATCTTCTTTATGGTCTCGCCGTCGACAGCCGTGCGGAAACGCAACACACCGTGTGTGGCCGGATGCTGCGGGCCGATGTTCACAACGAAGTCACCTTCGTCAAACACCCTTACATCATCCTTGCGCGTGATCTTGCCGTCAGGACCCTCAGTCCATGTGGAAGTGAAATCGCTCTGACGCTCATTCTCTATGCTCACCGGATTGATGGCAGGATCCGCGTCATAGTTCTTACGCAGAGGGAACCCTTTCCAGTCAATCGACAGGAAGAGGCGGCGCATATCGGGATTGCCTACAAATACTATTCCGAAGAAATCATAGACTTCACGTTCGAATATTCCGGCGATATGCCAGAGGTCGGATATACTGTGAAGCATGGGGTTCTCCACATCCGCTGTGGTCACTTTGACCGATATCACGGTATGGTTAGCTGTAGATTCAAGATAGTAGACGCAGCCCATGGATTCACCCCAGTCCATACCCACTATGGTGACAAGGAAATCAAACCCGTGATCGTCACGCAGGGACTTGGCCAACGAGTGCCATTTGGCGTCCGGGATAGTGACAAGCAGATTGTCGCCATCCTCGAATGCAGCTTCGGGAAAAAGTTTTGCGATAGTTTCCTGAATAGTTGCCATATATCTTTTGTGTTGTTAGCGTGGTTAAAGGTGGGATAATTCAGCACCCCTGAACAGGATGCGACTCAAGGAATTCCTTCTGCTTCTGCTGGCGGTTCACGCCGCCGAAGAAACGTTCCACTTTGATTTTACGGGAGAGTTGCATTATGCCGTAGATCATTGCCTCGGGACGCGGAGGACAACCGGGAACGAACACATCCACCGGAATTATATCCTCTATGCCCATAGCCACATGATAGCTTTTTTTGAACGGGCCGCCCGATATGGCGCAACTGCCGCAGGCTATCACATATTTAGGCTCGGCCAGCTGGTCGTAAAGGCGTCTCAGCACCGGAGCCATGCGGTGAACGATAGTACCGGCCACCATAATGAAGTCGGCCTGGCGGGGCGAGGCACGCGCCACTTCCCAGCCGAAACGCGCCATGTCGAAACGTGCGGCGCCGAGCGACACAAATTCTATGCCGCAGCAACTGGTGGCGAAAGTGAGAGGCCAGATTGAGTTAGACCGCCCCCAGTTGATAAGTTTGTCAAGCGACCCTACAATAACATTGGCGCCGCTCTCCTGCAACTCTTTCACGAGCTGCTCTATGTATTCATTGTCTTTCCACGCCTCATAGGGCATGCTCTTTGTTGTCACTTCCATTCAAGAGCTCCTTTCCGCCAGGCATAAACAAGACCCAGCACTAAGATTCCAAAAAACACTGCGATGCTGACAAGACCCGCTCCGCCAAGCTCCTTGACCCTTACGGCCCAGGGGAAAAGAAACACAGTCTCGACATCAAACATCAGAAACAGGATGGCAAACAGATAGTAACCAACCTTAAACTGCGCCATGCTCTCGCCACGAGTAGGGATACCGCATTCATAAGCCTCACCTTTCTGAGGGTTGAACGATCTGGGCGAGATCAGCCCGGCGAGCCACAGGGCAAGAGCCACAAGGCCTATACCCGTAAGAGCAGCCGTGACCGCAAGCGTTGAACTCGGAATTGCTAATGCTACCATATAAATATATTACACTGTTGTTTTCAAGATCGGGCCAAAGCCCTCTATTATAATCAGTCAGCGCATTGGTAATGTGATATTTAGCTCTACCTTTCAGATCGAGACATAATATCCCAAACCAATTTGCTCGGCAAATTTAGCAAAAATATTTTTACTTTCTAAGTGGTTTCTTACTATTTTTCACACTTTTTACCCGGCTGAAGCAAAACGCGGGACAGATAGATTGCAAGACGTCACCACTGCCCTTTCACACGGTCAGCGAGATTGCGGGCCAGCTCATCCATCTTCGGAGCCAGATCGCCCATAATTGCCTGACGCATCTCCACTGCAGGCTCCATTATCTCAGCTTTGGTATCAGAGAGCATCGCCGTGAGCTTGCGCACGGCCTGTCCGCCCCAGGTATAGGAACCAAGCACCGCCACAGCGCGGTTGGCTACGCAACGCGACACAAGGGCCCGCGCGATATAATCCACCGGAGGATATATCTCGGTGTTATAGGTGGGCGACGCCAGCACTATACCGCGGTAACGCATCACATCGGCCAATATAGTGGAGGCAGGAGTACGCGACGCATCATGCACCGCCACATGCCCTATGCCTGCTGCGGCAAGCCGTTCGGCAAAAGCTTCGGCCAGAGCCGCGGTATTGCCGTACATGGAGCCGTAAACCACAGTCACTCCCTCTTCGGCACCCCAGCGGGCCATAGTAAGATAACGGTCGACAACCTGCGCCACAGTGCGCTTCCACACAGGTCCGTGGGTGGAACAGATCACCTTGAACTCTGCGGATGAAAGCTTCTTCACCGCTTTCTCGACAAACGCGCCGTATTTGGCCACTATGCAGCCGTAGTAACGGTACATCTCGTCCATGAACATACCAGTGTCAATATCCTCGTCGGTGACAGCGCCGTCAAGCGCGCCGAAGCAACCGAAAGCGTCACCCGAGAAAAGCACCTTGTCCTCAACGAGGAGTGTCATCATGGTCTCGGGCCAATGCACCATCGGCGTAAGGAAGAATTTAAGTGTGGCGCCACCCAACGGCAGTTCCTCCATATCGGCCACACACTTCACTCCGTCAGTTATACCATAGAATCCCTTGATCATGTCGAGAGCCTTGGCATTGCTGACAACCGTAAGCTCCGGAAACTCCCTGAGCAGCGCCTTGACAGCCCCCGTGTGGTCAGGTTCGCAATGGTTTATTACCAGATAGTCGGGCTTACGGCCGCCGAGCGCCCTGTTCACATGCTCTATATAGACTTCGGCCGATCCTGCCGACGCGCCGTCGATTATAGCTGTGGCATTCTCTCCTTTTACTATATATGAGTTATATGTCACCCCTTCCGGCATTACCCATAATCCCTCAAAAAGATCGGTCATGCGGTCATTGACGCCGCAGTATGTTACGTGTGAAGTTATTTTATGCAGATTCATGTGATTATGTATTGGTAAATTGTAAAATCGATAATTATCCCCGATATCAAACTGACGCGACCGCCTCCCTGCCGCAGGCCACAGGCCCGGGCGCAGGATGCGGCCGCAATGTCCATGAACTAATACGTGTCAGATCATGCCTTGACGCGCTCCACATACGAGCCGTCGCGGGTGTCGATCTTGACCTTGTCGCCGGTGTTGCAGAAAAGGGGCACACGCACCTCAGCGCCGGTCTCCACTGTAGCCGGTTTGAGAGTATTTGTGGCGGTATCACCCTTTATGCCGGGTTCAGTGTAAGTGATTTCAAGAACCACACTTGTGGGCATCTCGCAGGTGAGTATCTCCTCTGTGGCGCTCTGCACCATAGCCTCGCATATGTCACCCTCCTTGAGGAACTGCACGCCGTCGATGCTGTTGCCGTCAATGGCCACCTGCTCGAATGTCTCGGTGTGCATGAAGTTATAGCCCATCTCGTCCTTGTAAAGGAACTGGTAGGGACGACGTTCGATGCGCACCTCGTTTACCTTCACTCCGGAGTTCCATGTCTTGTCGATCACACGGCCAGTGCGCACATTCTTGAGCTTGGTACGCACAAAAGCGGGGCCCTTGCCGGGTTTCACATGCAGGAATTCAACAATGAAGAAGTAGTTGCCATCGATGTCGAGGCACATTCCGTTCTTAAAATCTGCGGTCGTTGCCATAAAGTCAGTCTGTTATATCTTTGTATTATAATTTTTTCCGGCCACAAATTTACGCAAAATTCCCGAATTTCATATCTCCCGTTCAATTTTTTATCAGCCGCATCTGGCTACAAACCGGAATCAGTATTGTTTTCACGATTGTATTGTTCTCCGTACTCAGCTATGATTCGCTCAATGTCCTTTTTAAGTTCAGGGATATGGCGTACCACCAAACTCCACAGAAATGTAGGTTGCACATTGTCGTAAGCATGTATAATTCTATTGCGTGTGTCAATCACGGCTCTCGCATTCGGGATATCCACAGAGGGGTCAGCCTTTCTTATGCGATTTATGGCTTCTCCCATTATTTCTGTTTTACGTTCAACAACACATTTGAGCTTCATGTCTTTCTCAAATAAATCATATCTGTTGGGAAAGTCAACGAAACAACTCTGAATGTCGTTAATTGCATCCAGCACATCTTGAAGATGTTTCAAGATATATTCATCAGCCATAAATCATCTGTTTTGTACGGTTGACATTAGCAATGAAGTATTTGTTGCGCAATCCTTTTTCCTCAATTAGATCTACCTTTCTACCGAAAAGGCTTTCCAATGCGTCACGGAAATCGAAGTAGTTAGTAACGTAATCCCACTTCTCATGATCAGTGGTGTCGAAATTTACAAGCAAGTCCACATCGCTTTGGTCGTTGAATCTATCCGTCAAGATAGAGCCAAACACAGCCAAAGTTTTGACCTTATGCTTCCGGCAAAGGTCGATGATCCGTTGTAGATTCAGTTCAATCAACTTCATAGACTGTTGTGTTACAAGTGCAAAAATAGCGATTCTTTCTGATATACAAACGCTCCAAAACTGAAAATCGTTGTCAATCAATATCTATCCTAATTTTTTGTCAGCGTCACCTTTTGCCGAGTGTGTTCAATGGTCATCTCTATGGTGGTGGCATCAATGGAGTTGACATAGAATGTCATTGTAGAGCCATTCTCCATAACAATCGAGACACCTCCGGTGCGCGGCGAGTTCAGGCGGTAAGTGAACGGAATGCCACAATAGCTTCCGGTGCGGTCACTGTTAAATACAAATGTCACATCCTTGCCATCCACACGGCCTCTCCATGATCCATATATCAGATTGTCCCTCACAGTTCCAGGCTTGTCCGGGTCCTCGTCCTCCCGGAATTCCACCACAGTGGCCGTACGCTTGCCGCCGAACTTATTGTCAATTTCAGGCACGGGGACAATGTTGCCTTGTATATAGACAGTAGTGTCGATTTCCGACTGATGCACGAACGGCTGCCCCGTGACAATGTAACGGCCATGATGCGCCCCGTGGAATATTATGGGCGACAATGCCATGCCGCTGAGCGGAGCAACGGGAGCCGCTTTGATAACCTTGTCGGAATAGCGGAACACAGGGCGGAGCACCACCTTGTCCGGATCAACATCCTTCAATTCATCACGCAGGACGAATTCCGTGTCAAAAGCCTGTGCCTCACTGCTGCCGGCTTCTATCACGGGCGCATCATCCCCATCGCCCCACCACCGGGCTATTGTAGTATCAGTTTCAGCATCGGCTATTTCGAATCCCATCGGGAGGGGTGTCGCCACAGGCGTTTCCGTATAGGAGGCCACATCTATGGCCTTGGCACGGTCAGTCCCGCGCACGGCCACATGCCTCTCTCGGCCCACAGTTGACCGGCTATTGAACCAAGGGAACAGGTTTATTGTAAATCCACCTATTTTCTTGTCAAATGTAAGCGGAAGTTTATGGCGCTGTTTTTCGCCGAACAGCAGCAGATGTTCACGGTTAAACCAATAAGTCTCGATCTTTCCACGTGCCTTTACATCTATCTTACTTTTTTTATACGATTCCCAATCCCATGTCTCGCCAAGGTGGCTCAGTATGCCTGCGCTGAGTTCCGCCTCCATGTTCGGACCTACCTTGACAAGGGCGCCTGCACCTACGGCATTGAACAGTACCCCCACACTCACATCAAGCAACGGCCCGAAAAACAGTTCGCCGCTCAGATGCATGTCCATCTTTGCTTGGGAGTCGCCGTCGGTATGCTCCACAAACTCCGGCGCCGAGAATATGTTAGTGTCGTTGCTGCGCGTCCATTCAATGGCCACCGAATAGTTGCGCTTGTATTCGTAATCAATCCCGGCCTCGGCGTTGAAATCAAAGAATGCCCCTATGCCGAATTCAAGCGTGACCATTCCCATCATGAAATGCGTGCGGAATGTCCACGGCATAGGCTCCGAAATGCAGCTTATGTCTATTGAATTCTTCGCAAGCAGCTGGATAAGCACCGTCGGGGAAATGTCCATCCTTATAATTCCGTGGTAATAATGGTTCCGTAGATCCACCACCCCATCGGTGAAGTTAGGCGTTATATCCAGCGATATCTCACCTCCCACGCTAATCCGGTCATTATCAGTCCGGGGCAGCTCATACTCGAAATGACGGCTCTTATAGCTGTTGTCATCCTTATAGCTCGGCTTGGCAAACACCTTGGCCATACCCTCCTCGCTGCTGAGGAAATACCGGTCGAACACATCGGCCGGATCCCGGTAGTCAATATCAGCCACCGTCGCACCATCCTTTTTGTCAACGGCCTTGACTGTGGCACATAGCCCGTAAGGCATGGCATCGGTGGACGCATCGTAATATACTGTCTCTCCGGCCCGTACCATAAGCGAGGCCGGCGTGGCATCTTTGTAGTAAAGATGGGTGCCATCAAACTTCGTTATGACCTCCGCTTATTCCTGAGTGAGGCGCCTGACTCCCGGCTTGGGTGTTATTATGTCGCGGGCGCCGAACGCCACCGAATCAATGTCGGCAATGGGAATGAGCATCGATGTGCCGTCAGTGCGGCGGAATGCCTGAGACACAATTTCGGCATGTTCCACCGAATCGGCATCGAAGTGCGACAGTTCAATCCCCTTGAGGGTATTGGAATGGAACACGTTGGTGACGCCCGACTTCCGGAACACGAGTATCTTGGTATCATCAATAGTCTGCGCCGTCAGCGAAGACATCACGGCAATGGCAGCGATGGCCGCTGCAATAAATCTCTTTGTCATCGCTTCTGTATTTTGAATGTGGAGGAACCTATATGGACAACATACACTCCCGGCGACAATGCCGATATGTCGATCACCGAGCCCGACAAATCATACGGCATCGCCACTCCTGCCACGCTATAAACGGCTATATCGGCCGCCTCTGCGCCAATACCGGCGAAATCGATGTACCCAGCCGGGTCTATAACAATCCCTTTCATCGGGCCTTCTATGGCCTCAATGCCGGAATCATCACCGTTGGAGAATTCATATCTGACTACTTCGGCAAGCGGATATGACCGTTGGCCAAAATTCACCTGCGCGTCCGAAAATGTGATCTCGGCGGCATCATCAAACGGGATTACAACCGGCCTACTGCCGGTAAGATGCAGCACTATGGCCTCACCGCCCCACACTGCCGGGCATATCATGATGGCAAAAACAATTGCCAGAAATTTACGTATCATAAAATTATTATTTAAAGAGCATACCATCGTTTAACAGGACATTCTTTTCCGGATCATATAATAATACTCCGTAATTATGCACTCCTACCATATTCCCGGAAATAAAATAATGTTCTCGTTGGGTATATGGAGCCATCAGACCCCCTCCAGGATAAAAAATAGCACACGTACTATCTCCAAACGTAAGAGTACCCGAGGCTCCATTATCTCCTTGTTGAACCCATTTTTTGGATTTCAGTTTCTCTTTGGTGAGGACGCCTATGTGGTTGGCGTGCTCTGCAACTGGGACGGTAAGGAGCTGGGAGCGTCCGATCATTACGCCGTCAACTGTAGCCTCAATGAAAAACGGGAGCTTCGACCAGTCCGCTCCGGCAAAGGTGTCCTGCGAACCGACGGCAACAGACAGTATGCCGAAATCGTTGGTGGTAGCCGATTTTGTCTCGCTGCAAACAACACCTCCCGCACAGTCAGTTATCGTGATGCGAACATTCACCGTCTCATTGGAGCGCGGCTCGCCCGTGGCCGTATCCAGCAACGTAACCTGATACCCTATCTGGGCGTGCACAGCCACCCCAAACATAAGACTAATAAGCACTGCAATAATGTGTCTCATAGCATTGAATTATAATGGTTGGTTTTCAGCTCCAAAGATACGCATAAATTTAGAATTAGAAGAGAGGAATTAGAAATTAATAATCAGGGGTGTTTTACGCCGAATCATAGGCAAGTTGGGAGGGAGGAGCTTCCAAAACATAGGCAACTAAGGATGACAGGGTCAACTTTCGGGGGTTATTGGCGGTTATTATATTATCTACCTCACTGTTAAACTAAAAACTCAACTGTTATGAAAGCTATAAGTAAAATATTATTGGGCGCCACAGCTGCCTTACTGGCAACGGGATGTGTCAGCAACAAGAAATACGCGCTCCTGAAATCGGACTACGACGCCTCACAGGTGGCGCTTGCCGAAAGCAAGGCCTACAACAAGAGTCTTGATGCGATGCTCGAGGACGCCAAACGCCAGAATCAGGAACTGAGGGCCGACTTAGCCGAACTACAGGCCACACTAAACCACAGCATAGCCCAGAATTCGCAGGGCAATGTGAATATCTCAAAGCTCGTGGACGAGATCAACGTGTCAAACAAGTATATCCGCCGGCTCGTGGAGGCCAAATCCAAAAGCGATTCACTCAACATGGTGCTGACCACACGCCTCACCCGCTCCCTGTCGCCGGCCGACATGCAGGATGTCGACATAAAGGTAATCAAAGGCGTGGTGTATATCTCGCTTGCCGATAATATGCTCTTCCGTTCAGGCAGTTACGAGATCAGCGACCAAGCCATGGGCATTCTCAGCAAGATAGCCAAGATAATCAAGGACTACAAGGATTATGATGTGCTCGTGGAGGGCAACACCGACAATGTGCCTATATCGCGGCCCAACATACGCAACAACTGGGATCTCAGCGCCCTGCGAGCCTCGTCGGTGGTGCAGACTCTCCAGAACAGCTTCGGAGTGGATCCCTCAAGACTTACTGCCGGAGGACGCGGCGAATACAACCCCGTTACCACCAACTCAACCGACAGCGGACGACAGCTCAACCGCCGCACAGAAATCATAATCACCCCCAAGCTCGACCAGTTCATGGACCTGATAGGCCAGGCACCCGCTGACAAATAGACAGCTCTACATACTAAGAAATACCGGAACCCCCGATTAAAGCGGAGATCCCGGTATTTTCGTATTTATAGGTTATTATAAGCGTTCCTTGGTCACTTTGGAACCACGCACAACAATGTAGAATCCGCCGCCTGGCACCTCTACCCTTTCGCCCTGAAGATTGTAGTAAACCGCAGGGGCATTATCCTCCACAGCTTCCACACCATCAATTGACGAAAGTCCGGAGGATGAGATGTTATGGAATTTTGACCAACCGTTGGCAGCACGGTAAGATGCCACAGATTGCTCCGTGACATAGAGCGGACATGATGTATACACATCCTCGTCACACAGGTTGGCGGCTGTGGTGGGGGGAGTCACGGCAAGACATGTGAACTTCGACGGCGAGGACATGGCAAACGCTTCAGGGCCCACGAAAGTGACCGAAGCAGGGAGCGACACCTCCGTGAGTGCGGCGCAACCGTAAAATGCCTGCCCACCTATCCGTGACAGTTCAGGCGATTCTATTATGGCGTAAGGGATTGCTGTACCCATAAACGCACGCTCCTCTATCTGGTTCAGCACCTGCGGAAAATTCACTGCCGACAGTGATATACAGTTATGGAAAGCACTGGCTCCGATAATCTCCACTCCATCAGGAAGTCCAATTGTGGCGAGGGATCCGCATCCCGAAAAAATATATGCCGGAAGAGATGTAAGCGTTGACGGCAATCCAACCGATGCAAGCGACTGACAGTCCATAAATGCCTGTTCGCCTAATTCAACTACAGTTTCAGGAAGCACTACCGATTTAAGGGCCGCACATGAACTGAAAGCCGCCATGCCTATGCCTGACACTGCGGGGAATGTGACGGATTCAAGTGCCTTGCATCCCTGAAAGGCAGAAGCCCCTACGGCTGTGACACCGTCATGAAGTGTAACGGTTTTCAGCGAGCCACAGCCTATGAAGGCATACTGGCCGATTTCAGTTATTGCCGCAGGTATGACAAGGTCGGCAAGAGGCGTGGAATATGAACCGCCATCCCTGACTATCAGCGATGCGCCATAAGTAAGCGGATTGGCATAAAGACCGCCCATTTCAACGGAGAGGAACATCTCAACCGAAGGAACCATTACTTTCTTCAGCGTCTCACACCCCTGGAATGCCCATTCGCTGATAGATGTCAGCCCCTGGTCAGGAAAAGTGATGCTTTCCAATGACGTACAGTTGGAAAAAGCCTTGGTGCCGATTTCCGTTATACCGTCCATGATATCCACCGAAACGAGGCTTGTACAGCCTGAAAAGGCATATGGCCTCAGTTTCCCGACTTTAGGCATAACATTTATTGCAACTACCTCGCGGCCTTTACATTTCAGCGCAGCTCCGTTGGAGCATGGGTTTGCACCCTCATCGGCAAATTCAATCTGCATCCAATCTATCACCGTGCCGAGAAAATCGACCTCCGTCAACGCGGTGCATCCTCCGAATGCGGCATTACCGATCTGCTTCACTGTGGCCGGAATAGGCATGGTTGTAAGTTTGTCGCAATCATAGAAAGCACTTACCCCAATCTTTGTGAATCCCTCGGGAAGAACGACAGATTCCAACTTGGAACATCCCTCAAAAGCCGAGCGGGAAATTTCAGGGACAGGTACGGAGTTCAGATGCATGCGCAACCTCGGTGTCTGTTCTTAGGTGATTCTTCTTGTTGGAACGCGCTCTTAATACTCTCGGGGGTGAGGTAGGAGAGATGCGATTAATTTGTGGCTTCTTTGTCTTATCGTCGAATAATTTAGTATATTTGCAAAACAAACGAATTATATTATGCCTTTCAGATACTATTCACCCGGTTCTTCCGTGTTTGCGCTCTTAATCGCCGGTGTCTTGAACCTGTTCAAGACGCCGAAGAAACGTCGCCATACAGCGGGTCAGAAGTCCGAGCCGTATGTTTCGAATGTGCAGAGAGTTCTGGCTGCCCATGCCGACTGTACGGCGGAACTTTTCAACATATTTGTAAAGGGGTACAAGAGGGTCGCGCCATTCTCGCGTCTGGTGCCCGGCGACCGCATGGAGATGACCGCAGATGGTGAAAGAATCGCATTCTTTGCGCACGACATTCAGGTTGCCGAAGCAGAACTTCCCGAGTCCTCTTTGATCCCCCGGGCTTTCAGAGAGGGGAGAGATCCGGAAGTTTTCCTCGGAGGGCGCGATGTGCGCAATGCCTCTGAAGATGCCGAATTTGCTACCGTGGTAGTTTTCTATAAAATCGAAGGAGTGCCTCCTGCCAAAATTCAGATCAAATAATGCAGTGACGCTTGATAAGGGTCTAAGATACAATTTTATGAAACAATTATTAGCTCCGGCGCTTCTATGCGCCTTATCCGGATATACATACGCAGAAAGTTTCGACCAGCGGCAGATTCTCGCCGAGCAGACAGATTTCACGCCGGCATGCACATGGGGCACGACAAAAAGATATAAGGCTCATTGCTCACAGCTCAACGCCGATTATCTCGTGGATGTGCTTCTTCCGGAGGGGTATGATCCCGCCGACGGTAAAAGATATCCGGTGGTATATATGCACGACGGGCAGAATCTCTTCGATCCCGCAATCAGCTATGGCGGTGTATCCTGGGAGATTGACAATGCATTGTCGCGATTGTCGCAGTGGGAGGAATTTCAGACTCCGATTATCGTGGGCGTGCACAACCGCGAAAATCTCCGCAGTTCCGACTATCTCTGCCAGAAAGTAATCACCGACTATATCCCCGCGGATAAGCTTAATGCTTCCGGTATTAAGCCGATCATCGGAGGCGAGTCGCACAGTGATGCCTACATATCCTTCCTCGCCAATGATCTCAAGAGGGCGATTGATACAGAGTTTAACACATATCCCGACAGGGATAACACATTCATCATGGGCTCGAGCATGGGAGGTCTCGCCTCCCTTTATGCAATCTGCGAATATCCGGAGGTATATGGTGGAGCCGCATGCATCTCAACCCACTGGATCGGAAATTTCGATTACAACAGCACGATTTTTCCCAATGCCATGCTCGACTACATGAATGACAATCTCCCCTCGGCTGAAACTCATAAGCTTTATTTCGATCACGGCACTGTCGGACTCGACAGTTCATATCCGGTATGGAACGAGAAGGCATTGCAGATCGTCGCGTCGAAGGGCTATGACAAAGAAGCGGGCAGCCTTCTCTCATACATAGCAGAAGGCGCTGACCATAATGAAAGATATTGGTCAGAGCGTGTTAACATCCCTCTGCAGTTTATGCTCGACAAGGGGAATCATCCATATGAGCCGTTTACTCCCGAGAAGAAAAAGTTTCATGTGATATTCTGCGATCCTGACGTCAGCTGGAGTCCCGTGTACGTATTTACCTGGGGAGGAGGCATTACCCAGACAGGTACATGGCCAGGCGCTGAGATGACTCCAATATCTTATGAAGGGAAGCCGGCTTGGGAATACTCATTCGAACATGATACGTCACCGACCAACATTATTTTCAACGATATCACAGCCTCCGGAATAAAACAGACTGCCGATCTGGAATTTGTAAACAATTCCGTCTACAATTTTTCAGGACCGACCGGCGAAATTTCAGGTATTTCATTGACAACACCTGAGGAAGGGCTTACGATGAGTTGTGCAGACGGAATGCTGCGCATCTCCTCCGACAGGAATCGCAGCGTCACAATCTCTATGCTCAACGGCACATCGCGCGAGATAGAATTGCAGGCAGGGGAGAACTACATCAGCGTCATCACCGACACGCTCCTCTTTCTCAACGGCAGAAAATTGCTCGTGAAGTAGCAAGACTGTTTTAGGAATGGACGGCATAAATACGAGCACGACGCCAAACCGGCTGAACACTCCGGGCAGAGATTTAGAGTATGTTTACTTTTTACATCGGTTCACATAAAGAGAGATTTTTGAGGGAATTTCAGTCACGTTTGAAGGGATGGTCATGGAGGTCAACCCGGTGCCGGAAAAACAGTTGCGTTCCAATGTGGTTATGCTTTGCGGCAAGATAAGTTCGGAAAGGCGGTTGCAGCCAGAAAATGCACATATTCCTACTTCGGTCACATTGTAGTCTGTGCCTTCATATTCCACCGACGGCGGCACTGTGAGCTGCGTGACCTGATATGATGCCACACCGTCAATCCTGACATTCTGTGAGCCTTCGATCACTGAGTACTTCACGCCATCGGCCGAAAAACTCTGGGCCATTGCCGAAGCTGCCAGAGCAAGCCCCGTGACGATAAGGGTAAATTTCTTCATAAAACAGTTAGGGATTTAGTTAGACTTTTTGTTTGGATCATGGACGCGGAGTACATATCCCCTAGGCGCCACGAAATCATGAGGCAAATATAAAGTCACCGTATTTTTCAGGAAAATCAAACATGTCCCGATGCGTAAAAATATGCGAAACCGTACAAGAAATTTACCCTTCCGACGCTTTGTCACGGTATTGTGCCGGAGTCATACCCGTGATGTTGCGGAAAGCGGTGTAGAAAGCGCTCCGTGATTTGAAGCCCACCGACGATGCTATGTTCTTCAGCAATGGGTTGGAACCGGTATCGGAAATAAGCTGAATCGCCAGCCTGATACGGTACTGGTTCACTACCTCTGAGAATGAATGGCCAGTGGACTGGTTTATGGCGCGTGAAAGAATAGAGCGGTACAACCGGTTCTTGCGCCGATAGAAATACAGCAGAAGCACCAATGCCACAACAAGCACCGCGGCTGCCGCGACAAGCATTGTG